>NZ_JBSGBG010000012.1:0-217580 GCF_053601135.1 Actinosynnema sp. NPDC004786
ACGTGTCAAGGGGGCGTTGTGCAGGTTTTGCCTGGTCGTGTGCCGATGTCGCCCCCTTGACGCGTGTGGTAGCCCTTCGGGAGGTCGGTGGGATGACACGAAACCCGGACCCACAACCCAACAGGGGGATCCGGGCGGGGTTGTCCATCCTGCTGATCTGCCCGTCCGGCGAGGACGCTTTTCCAAGCTTTTGAGCTTTCGCCAACCCCCAACCCAGCGCCAAGCACCCCCGACCAGCGCCACGCCCCCTGGCAGCGCCGGCAGCGGCACAACGCGTGCCCGTCGCCGCCCGACTTCCGCCGACTTCCGCCGGCTGGCGGGCCGGCTGGCCGAGCGGTACGGCGACCACCCGGCGGTCGTGGCGTGGCACGTGCGCCCCGACCCCCCCCGGAGCCCACCGCTCCGCAGGGGTCACCCGCCCAAGGGGAGCCCTTGCGTCAATCCTGCCGGCCACCACCGACAATTCCGCCTCCCCGAAGCACTGAGCTGCGCTGACGGCGTAACCGGTTGGCGGCCGGCCCGTGATCGCGTTTCCTGGACCGATGAGCACGGTGCTGATCGGGGTGGAGAACGTGGCCACCCCCAAGTGGGCCCGTCGTCGCGGCGAGACGTCGGTCAGCCTGGGGAAGGCGCTCAAGAGCCTGCCCTCGGCGGTGGCGATGGTGGTCCGGTTGGCCTGGCGCACCTCGCCCCGGCTCACCCTGATGGCGGGCGCGGTGCACGTGCTGTCCGGCGGGGTGACGGCGTTCGGGCTGTTGGCCACGGCGGACGTGTTCGCGGCGCTGCTGCGCGAAGGCCCCACGCCGCAACGGGTGGTGGAGGCGCTGCCCGCGCTGGCGGTCGTCGTGGGGTCGCTGGTGGTCCGGGCGCTGCTCGACACGGCGGTCGCGGCGGTGGAGAGTTCGCTGCGGCCACGGGTCACGCGGGAGGCGAACGACGAGGTCACGGCGGTCCTGGTGCGTGCCTCGCTGCTCGCGTTCGAGGACGCGGACTTCCGCGAGCTGGCCCGTCAGGGCGGCCGGCGGGGTGTGCGCTCGCTGGAGAGCAGCCTGCGCTACCTGGCCGACCTGGTCTCGGGCGGCATCTCGCTGGTCGCGGCGGTGGTCACGGTGGCGTTGCTCAACCCGTGGCTCGGGCCGGCGCTGCTGCTGGCCGCGTTCGCGAACGCCTGGGCGTCGGCGCGGGCGTCCAAGCTGCGCTACGAGCACTTCCTCGACTCGGTGACCCGCAACACCCGCAAGGGCGTGGTGGAGGAGGTCGCCACCGACCGCGACTTCGCGCTCGAACGGCACGCCCTCACCCTCCAGGAGCGCCTGCTCGCCGAGCACCGCCGGATCTCCGACAGCCTGATGGCGGACGAGATCCGGATGGCGCACCGGACCAACCTGGTGCGCCTGACCGGGCGCGGGCTGGCGGGCGTCGGCACGGCCATCGCCTACGTCGTGCTCGGCCTCCTGCTGCACACCGGCGGCATGGAGCTGGCGCTGGCGGGCACGGCGGTGCTGGCCATGCGCACCGGGTTCTCGTCGCTGGCGTCGACGACCCGGGCCGTGAACTCGCTGTACGAGGACTCGTTCTACATCGACTTCTACCGCAAGCTGCTGGTCGAGGGCGCGGAACGGGCGCAGGGCAGCTCGCCGGTGACCGCGCCGGCCGACCCGGAGCGGATCACGCTGACCGACGTGTCGTTCACCTACCCGGGCGCGGCGAAGCCCGCGTTGCGGGACGTGAACCTGACCGTGGCCAGGGGCGAGGTCGTGGCGCTGGTGGGGGAGAACGGGTCGGGCAAGACGACGCTCGGCAAGGTGCTGACCGGCCTGTTCCCGGCGACGTCGGGCACGGTGGCGTGGGACGACGTGGACCTGGCCGAGGCGGACCCGCACTCGGTGCACTCGTCCATCGCGGTGATCGCGCAGGACCCGGCGCAGTGGCCGATGACCGCGCGGCACAACGTGACGGTCGGCCGGCTGGAGCGCGAGGACGAGCGGGCGTGGGAGGAGGCGGTGGCGAAGTCCGGCGCGGACGAGGTGCTGGCGACCCTGCCCGCCGGGGCGGACACCGTGCTGTCGCGGCAGTTCAACGACGGGCAGGACCTGTCCGGCGGGCAGTGGCAGCGGATGGGCATCGCGCGCGGCATGTACCGGGACGCGGCGGTGCTGGTGGCCGACGAGCCGACCGCCGCGCTGGACGCGAAGGCCGAGGCCCGCGTGTTCGAGGGCCTGCGCGAGGCGACCGCGCGGCGCACCACGATCCTGGTCACGCACCGGCTGGCGAACATCCGCAACGCCGACCGGATCGTCGTGCTCGACCGCGGCCGGATCATCGAGCAGGGCACGCACGAGGAGCTGATGGCGCGGCGCGGCCACTACTTCGAGCTGTTCGAGTTGCAGGCCGCCGCGTACCGGGGCGGCCTGCTGGCGTCGGCGAACGAGTAGGGATCACGGCCGGGTGCCGGGCGGAGGTTGCCGCCCGGCGCCCGGCGCCCGGCCGTGGGTCTCGTGCGCCCGGCGGCGGGGACGGGCCGTGGCCCACCCCCGGTCGAGGTCACCGCCGGTCGCCCGCGCGAGCAGCGTGGGGCACGCCGGTACAGCCGGGGTACAGCCGCGGTCCGGTTCCGGGCTCCCGGAGGGCCGGTTCCTGCGCTACCTTCGGACCCGCCTCGGCCGTGGGGACGGTCGCGGCGCGGGGGAGTGTGCCGAGTGCGGTTCCGGGTCCTGGGCGCGGTCGACGTCGTGACGTCCGACGGTGCGCGGATCGGCTTCGACGCCCGCAAACCGCGGGTGCTGCTGGCCACGCTGCTGCTGCACGCCGGCGAGTGGGTCGGCGTCGAGCGCCTGGTGGACGCGCTGTGGCCGGACGGGCCGCCGCCGTCCGCGGCGCAGAACGTCAAGACCTACGTGTGGACGCTGCGCCGGGCGCTGGCCCGGGACCCGTCCGGGGAGGACCGGATCATCGCCGGCCGGGGCGGCTACCGCGTCCGGGTCGCGGACCAGGAGCTGGACGCGCGCCTGTTCGAGGAGCTGGTGCGGGCCGGCCGGCGCGACACCGGGGCGGGACGGCACCGGCAGGCCGCGGCGGCGTACGCGCGGGCGCTGGAGCTGTGGCGCGGCGAGCCGTTCGCCGACCTGGCGGGGCCGGACGTGGACACCGTCCGGGCCGGGCTGGAGGAACGCCGGCTGACCGCCGAGGAGGGGCGGGCGGTCGCGCTGTCGGCGCTGGGGTCGCACGAGGAGGCCGTGGTCGCGCTCACCGCGCTGGTGGCGAAGCACCCGTTCCGGGAAGGGCTGCGGGGCGCGTTGATGACCGCGCTGTACCGGGCGGGCCGCCAGGCCGAGGCGTTGGACGTCTACGACGAGGGCCGCGTGCTGCTCGACCGGGAGCTGGGCCTGCGGCCGGGGGAGGAGCTGCGCCGCCTGCACCTCGACATCCTCAACCAGGACGCGCACCTGGCGGCCGGCCGGGCGTCGGCGTGGGCGCAGCCGGCGCAGGTGCCGGCCGCCGTGGTGGGCTTCACCGGGCGCGCCGAGCACGTGGCGCGGCTGGACGCGCTGCTCGCCCGCACCGACGACCGGCAGCCGCCGCCGATCGCCGTCATCACGGGCACGGGCGGCGTGGGCAAGACCGCGCTGGCGGTGCACTGGGCGCACCGCGTCCGGGCCCGGTTCCCGGACGGGCAGCTCTACGTCAACCTGCGCGGCTACGACCCCGAGCTGCCGGTCGGGCCCGCGGACGCGTTGGCGGGCTTCCTGCGCGCCCTCGGCGTCGACTCGCGCGACATCCCGCCGGACCTGGCCGAGCGCTCCGCCCGCTTCCGGTCCCTGCTGGCGGGCAGGCAGGTGCTCGTGGTGCTGGACAACGCCCGCACGGCCGCCCAGGTCCGGCCGCTGTTACCCGGCTCGCCGGGGTGCCTGGTGCTGGTGACCAGCCGGGACTCGCTGCGCGGGCTGATCGCGACGGAGGGCGCGACCCGGCTCGGCCTGGACCTGCTGTCCGCCCAGGAGGCCGGGGACCTGCTGCGGGTGCTGATCGGCGACCGGGCGCTGGCCGACCCGCGTGCGGTGGACGTGCTCGCGGAGCTGTGCGCGCGGCTGCCGCTGGCCCTGCGCCTGGCCGCCGAACTGGCCACCGGGCGTCCCTCGGCGTCGCTGGCCGACCTCGGCGACGAGCTGACCCGTGAGCAGGACCGGCTGGACCGCCTCGACGACGACGGCGACCCGCACGCGGCGCTGCGGTCGGCGTTCTCGTGGTCGTACCGGCAGCTCGGCCCGGCCGTGGCCCGCGTGTTCCGGCTGCTGGGCGCGCACCCGTGCCACGAGCTGGGCATCGACGCGATCACCGCGCTGACCGGCGGCACGGACGCCGAGGCGCGGCGGCACGTCGACGTCCTGGTCCAGGCGCACCTGGTGGAGCGCACGGCCGACGACCGGTTCCAGATGCACGACCTGCTGCGCACCTACGCCCGCGGCCTCGCCGCCGAGGTGGACGGCGACGACGAGCGGGCCGCGGCGCTGGACGCCCTGGCGGACCACTACGTCGGCAAGGCCGAGGTGGCGCGGGCGTTGTTCGACCCCGCCGACCACGGCGGGCCGCCGGCCACGGCGCCCGGCCTGGCGAACCGGGGC
Source organism: Actinosynnema sp. NPDC004786 (assembly GCF_053601135.1). NCBI lineage: Bacteria > Bacillati > Actinomycetota > Actinomycetes > Pseudonocardiales > Pseudonocardiaceae > Actinosynnema > Actinosynnema sp. NPDC004786. Next base: position 4,623 of record NZ_JBSGBG010000012.1, read on the forward strand.
GACGCGATGGCGTGGCTGGAGGCGGAGCGCCCGAACCTCCTCGCGGTCGCCGAGCACGCCGCCGGGCACGGCGACGCGGCGCACGTGGCGCGGCTGTCGGCCGCGCTGTGGCACTACTTCCAGGTCCGCGGCCACCACGACGAGTCCCTCGCCCTGCACACCCACGCCCTCGCGGCCGCCCGGAAGCGGTCCGACCGCGTCGCGGAAGGCGTCGCGCTCACCGGTTTCGGGGTCGCGTACGAGCGGTTGGGCCGGTACGAGGAGGCGTTGCGGCACCACGAGTCGGCCGTGGCCGTGGCGCGGGGGATCGGCGACGTCAGCCTCACCGGCCGGGCGCTGAAGAACCTCGGCGTCGTGCTGCGCCGCCTCGGCCGGTTCGAGGAGGCGGAGCGGGTGTTTACGGAGGCGCTGTCGATCGCGCGGGCCATCGGGAACCGGCGCGGTGAGGCGGGCGTGCTGTGCAGCCTGGCCCTGGTGCACGAGGCGGCCGGGCGGTACGAGGAGGCGTTGCGGCACGTGGAGCGGGCCCTGGCGGCCGTGCCGGACGTGGACAACGACCACGCCCTGATGGACCACCTCCAGGCGAACCTGGGCCTGGTGCACCTGCGGCAGGGCCGGTCCGAGCCGGCCCGCGAGCACCTGGAGGAGGCGTTGCGGGGCGCGCGGACGACCGGCAACCGGGACCTGGAGTCGGAGGTGCTGGACAGCCTGGGCGAGCTGGCGACCGCCGAGGGCGACCCGCGGTCGGCGCTCGACCTGCACCGCCGGGCGTTGGCGCTCACCCGCAGCACGGGCGACCGGCACGAGGAGGCCCGCGCGCACGCCGGCCTGGCCCGTGCCCTGGAGGCGTGCGGCCGGAGGGAGGAGGCGCACCGGCACCTGCGGCTCGCCTCACACCGAGCGCCGGTGGCCGGGACGACGCACCGCCTCACCGAACACCCGGCCTGACCGAACACCCGGCCACACCGAACACCCGGCCACACCGAACACCGGGCCTGACCCAACACCGGGCCACACCGAACACCCGGCCACACCGAACGCCCGCCGAGACCCCGGACAGCCGCCCCGGGATCCCGCCCAGCGACTCCCCGGGCGCGCGGTGACCGCTAGGCCGTCAGCTCCAGCGACGACCCCTCGCGGGCCTTGCGCACCCGCAGCCGCGTCGGGATGCGCTGCCGCAGCTCCTCCACGTGCGACACGAGCCCGACGACCCGGCCGCCCGCGCGCAGCTCGTCCAGCGTGGTCATCACCAGTTCGAGGGTCTCGGCGTCGAGCGTGCCGAACCCCTCGTCGATGAACAGCGTGTCGAGCATGGCCCCCGCCGCGACCACGTCGGCCAGGCCCAGGGCCAGCGCCAGCGACGCCAGGAACGACTCGCCGCCCGACAGCGTCTTCGCGGGCCGCTGCTGCCCCGAGTAGTCGTCCATCACGTCCAGGCCCAGCCCGCCCCTGGTGCCGCGCGGCCCGGCCTCGGTCGAGTGCACGAACCGGTAGCGGCCCTGGCTCATCCGCTCCAGCCGGTGGCTCGCGGCGACCGCGACCTCCTCCAGCCGGGCGGCCAGCACGTAGGTGCGCAGGGTCATGCTCTTGGCGTTCTGGCCCATGCCGTTGATCACGTCGGTCAACGCGTCCAGCTCGGCGTACTCGGCCTCCACCGGTTCCAGCCGCTGCCACGCGGCGTGCAGCTGCTCGGCCAGGTCGGCGGCGCGGGCGGCGCGGGTGCGCGCGTTCGTCAACGCCGTGGTGGCCTCGGTGGCCCGGTCGCTCGCGACCCGGAACCGCTCCTCCGCGCCGGTCACGTCGACCTCGGCGTCCGGGTCGGTGTCGGGCAGCTCGGCCAGCGTGCTCTCGGCCGCCGTCCGGGTCTTCTCGACGTCGCGGATGCGGGTCTCCAGTTCGGCGACCGCGGTCGCGGGCCGGGCCGCGGCCAGGGCGTCGGCGGCGTCGGCGAACCCGGCGAGCGACGCCAGCCGCGCCACCTCCAGCCGCTGCTCGGCCAGGCGCTCCTCGTGCTCGGCCACGGCGGCGCGGCGGGCGTCCAGCGCGGTCAGCGCGTCGGCCAGGTCGCCGAGGTGCGCCCGTCGCGTCACCACGTCCGGGAAGTCGCCGCGCGCCTCCTCCAGCCGGGCTCCCCGCTCCTCGACGGCCGCCGCGAGCTGCGCCCGCTGGGTGGTGGCCTCCGCCAGCTCGCGTTCCAGCGCGCCGCGCCGCTCCAGCGCGCGCTGGACCTTGTCCTCCAGGTCGGCCAGCTCGGCCTGGCGGCGTTCCCACTGCTCCGCCCGCGCGGCCACGGACCGGTGCTCGCGCTCCGCCTCGGCGGGCGGTCGGTCGCCGAGCTGTTCGCGCAGCAGCGCCAGCCGCGCGGACAGCCGCTCGGCTTCCTGCTCGGCCCGCTGCCGCCGCTCCAGCGCCCGCTGGTCGGCCTCGGCGGCGCGTTCCTCGTCGGCGGCCGTCACCGCGTCCAGCATCGGCTGCGCCGGGGCCGGGTGGTCGGCCGACCCGCACACCGGGCACCCCCGGCCGGGGCGCAGCCGGGCCGCCAGCTCGGCGGCCATGCCGTCCAGCCGTTCCCGGCGGATGCCCAGGAGGCGGTCGCGGGCTTTCTGCTGCGCGTCCACGGCCTCGCGCCGCGCCTGGTCGGCCGCCGCGAAGTCGCGTTCGACGCGCGGCAGCTCGGCCGCCGCGGCGGCCAGGCCCGACACCTGCGGCAGCCGGGCCGCCGCCTCCGCCGACTCCTCGACCGCGGCCTTCGCCGCCGCCAACCGCGCCGGCACCTCGTCGAGCTGCGCGACCAGCGCGGCCAAGTGTTGCGACGTGGTCGCGACGTCCCGGTCCAACTGCGCGATCCGCCGCCGGTCGGCGACCTGCCGCTCCGCCTCGGCGGCCAGGCCGGTCAGCCCGCCCGCCTCCTCGCGCAGCCGGTCGGCGTCGCCGCGCAGGTCGTCGCCCCGGTAGCCGAGGGCGGACACGGCGGCCGCCGCGGCCCGCTCCTGGTCGACGGCGACCGCCAGCCGCTGCTCCAGCTTCACCGCCAGCTCGTGCGCGGGCACGACGACCGCCGCCTGCCGCGCCGCGTCACGCTCGGCGACCCACGCCCGCAGGCTCGGCTCCACCTCCGCGTACCGGTCGAGGTGGCGGCGCGCCTCCCGCACCCGGCGCACCCGCTCGTGCCGGGCCCGCGCCTCCTGCCACTCCCGCTCGGCCGCCGCCCGCACGCCCGCCGCCTCGGCCGCGACCTGGTCGGCCTCGCGCTCGGCCTCGTCCAACCGCTTGAGCAGCGAGCTGAGCCACTCCGGGTCGCCGCCGTCCTCCGGCGGGTCCTCCAGCGCGACCTCCGCGACCCGCTGCACCAGGTCGCGGTGCACCAGGCCGAGCTGCTCGACCTCGCGCTTGCGCTCCCGGCGGCGCTCCCGGAACCACTTCTCCACGTCCAGGAAGCGCTCGGTGCCGAACAGCTTCTCCAGCAGCTTCTCCCGCTCCGCGGTCTCCGCGCGCAGGAACCGGGCGAACTCGCCCTGCGGCAGCAGCACCACCTGGAAGAACTGCTCAGCCGTCATGCCGAGCAGGCCCTCGACCTCGCGGGCCACGTCGTCGATGCGGCTGTGCCCCTCGCCGGCCCACCCGGCGACCCAGGTCAACGACACCTGCGCCTGCTGCCGGGTCGCGCCGTCGCCGCGCTTCTTCGGCCGCTCGTACTCGGGGCTGCGCCTGATCCGGAACCGCCGGCCGCGCACGGTCAGCTCCAGCTCCACGTAGGTCGGGGTGTCGCGGTCGGCGTAGTCGCACCGCAGCCGCTTCACGTCGCCCCGCGCGCCGGGCACCTTGCCGAACAACGCGAACGCCACCGCGTCGAGCAACGTCGTCTTGCCCGCGCCCGTGTCGCCGTGCAGCAGGAACAGCCCGTCCGCGCCGAGCAGGTCGAAGTCGACCTCCTCGCGCGCCGCGTACGGGCCGAACCCGCTGACCGCCAACCGGTGCAGCTTCACGCCGCCTCCTCACGGGTCACGACTCGTCCTCAGGCATCGTTCTCGCGCGCGGCCGCGGCGAACGCCTCGCGCAGCAGGGCCAGCTCCCGCGGCCCCGGCCGGTCGCCGCGCACGTCCTCGACGAAGCAGCACGCGATCTCCTCGTCCGTGCGGCCCCGGACCCGCTCGGCGAACCGCAGCTCGCCGGTCCGCCCGCCCTCCGGCCGCCACTCCACGTGCACCGCGTGCGGGAACCGGGTCTGCAACCGCCGCAACGCGTCCAGCGGCCGCACCCGGTCGGTCAGCGTGACGGACAGGAAGTGGTCCTCCACCGGCTCGTGGTCCGGGTCCAGCAGCAGGTCGTCGAGCGCGCCGCTCAGCGTCGACAGCGCCCGGGGCACCGGCAGCGACCGCCGTTCCACCCCGGCCAGCCCGCCCGCGTCCAGCTCGACCAGCCACACCGACTTGTGGTGCCGCGCCTCGGAGAACGAGTACGCCACCGGGCTGCCCGAGTACCGCAGGTGCCCGGCCAGCGTCTGCTGCCCGTGCAGGTGGCCCAGCGCCACGTAGTCCACCCCGGAGAACACCGCGCCCGGCACGTCCTGCACCCCGCCGACCGCGATGGTGCGCTCCGACTCGCACGGCTCGCCGCCGGTCACGAACGCGTGCGCCAGCACCACGGACCGCGCGCCCGGCCGGCCCGCCAGGTCCTGCCGGACCCGCCGCATCGCCTCGGTCAGCACGCCGCCGTGGCCCTTGGCCTCGACGCCGAGCACGTGCCGCGCCGTCTCCGGCTCCAGGAACGGGATCCCGTACACCGCCACCGGGCCGTGCGCGTCGGCCAGCAGCACCGGGTCGTGCAGGTCGGCGACCCGCGTCCGCATGTGCAGCCCGCCCGCCTCGGAGAACGCGCCGACGAAGTCCAGCCGCGCGGCCGAGTCGTGGTTGCCGGGCGTGATCACGACCTTCGCCCCGGCCCGGAGGATCCGCTTGAGCACCCGCGAGCACACCGCGACCGCCTCGGCGTTGGGCACCGCCCGGTCGAACAGGTCGCCCGCCACCACGACCACGTCAACCCGCTCGTCCGCCACGGTGTCGGCCAGGCCGCCGAGCACCGACTCCTGCTCGCGCAGCAGGTCGCGGCCGTGGAAGGTGCGCCCCACGTGCCAGTCGGACGTGTGCAGGATCTTCACGCCGGCCACGCTAGGGCCGCCCGGCGCTCCCGCCCGGAACCCCGCTCGGCGTGTCGCTCGAACGTGTGGTCGGACACGGGTGCGCGATGATCGGGGGATGACAGCGGTCCTCAGCACGGCGGCGGTGGTCGTGGCGCTCCTGCTCGCGGGCGCGCTGGTGTTCCTGTGGCGGCTCTACCAGGACAGCGTGCGGCGCACCGACGCCGCGCTGGCCGCGGTGCGGGCCGAGCGGGAACGCGGCGACGCGCAGTGGGCGGCCCTGCAGCGCTACGAGGTGGCGTTCTCCTCGGTCAGCGGACGAGGGGAACTCGGCGAGAAGGTGCTGGTGGAGACGGCGCGGGTGCTCGGCCTGCGCGAGGGCATCCACTTCGACGTGCAGGTGGACGTCGCGGGCGGCGGCGCGGTCCGGCCCGACCTCGTGCTCAACGTCGGCGGCGGCCGGCGCGTGCCGGTGGACGCGAAGATGAGCATGGCCACCTGGGCGGAGGCGGTGGAGACCGACGACCCGGCCGAGCGCGCCGACGCGCTGCGGGTGCACGTGCGCAACATCCGCGCGCGGGCCGCGGAGCTGGCCGGCAAGGGCTACCAGCGGTGGGCCGACGCCATCTACGGGACGATCATGTTCGTGCCGAACGACGGCGCGGTGGTCGCGGCCCTGGACAACGACCCCGAGCTGCTGCGCTGGCTGCTCGACCGGCGGGTGTTCCTGTGCGGGCCGACCGGGTTCGCGGTGATCGCGTCGGCGGCGATGTTCGCGGTGACCGACCGGGCGCTGGCCGACGACGTGGAGCAGGTCAGGGCGGCCGCGTCCCGGGCGCACCGGGCCGCGGACGGCGCGATCGACGCGGTGAACCTGTCGAGCACCCACCTGCAGCGCTTCCTGTCCGCGCGGCGGCGGGAGCTGGACGCGCTGGAAGGTTTCCGGGCCGCCGTGGAGCCCCTGAGCCACGCGTCGTCCGACGTCACGCCGCTGCCGCTGGTGCGGCGGAACGACGAAGCCGGCCTCGGTGCACCCTTGGACGCCCGGGAGGCGTAATAGAGTGTGTCGGGACTGAGCCGGACGAGGAGTGTGCGTGACCGCTGCAACGCGTGACGACTCGCGCAGCGAGCCGGAGGACGAGGACTACTCCCCCGTCCGCTGGAACGACCGCGCCATGTTCGGCAAGTTCCGAGGTCTGCCCTGGTGGGCGGCGGTGCTCATCGCGTTCGTGGTGGCCATCGTCGGCACCTACGTGGACGTGGGCTCGGCCGCGAAGACCGTGGGCTGGGTGTTCGCGGTCACGTTCTTCGTGGGCTGCGTGGGCGCGGTGGTGTTCGTGGAGCGCCGGTCGATGTTCGGCCCGGTCGTCCAGCCGCCGCTGATCCTGGCGATCGTCGTGCCGGTGCTGGTGGTGTTCACCCAGGGCATGCCCGACGGCGGGCTGGCCTCGGCCGGCCTGACCCTGGGCAAGCCGCTGATCGACGGGTTCCCGGCGATGGCGATCACCACGGCGTGCACGGTGCTGCTCGGCATCGTCCGGGTGACGACGCAGAAGGACCCGAACCGGCCGACCAGGGACGAGATCCGCGAGGCCAAGGGCAAGCCGGAGAAGCCGCGCCGCGCCGACCGCGCGGAGCGGGCCGACCGCGCCGAGCAGGCCCAGTCGGACGAGCGGCCGAAGAAGCGCCCCCGCGCCGACCGGCCCGAGGCCGCGGCCGACCGCCGCCGCCCGGCCGCGCAGGCCGCCGACGAGGACCGCCCGAAGCGCCCCCGCCCCGCGTCCGGCGGCGACCGGGACCGCCCGCGCCGCCCGGCGTCGCCGCGCGAGGGCAACCGCCCCCGCCGCCCCCGTCCGCGCGACGACGACTGATCCGTCGCTCCCGTTCGCGCGACGACCGACCGCTGCCGGTCCGGCGGCGATCGGTCCGGCGGTGATCGGTCCACGCGCCGCCCGCCTGATCAGCGGCCGGACGTCCCGCCCGCGACGGCCGGCCCTCGCCCGCCCGCGGCGACGGCGGGCTTCGCCGATTTCGGCGACGGTGCGGCCCGTCACCGCGCCGACTCGTGCTCCAGCAGTCGCCGCTTCACGTCCGCGCCCCAGCGGAAGTTGCCCAGCGCGCCGCCCGTGCGGATGACGCGGTGGCAGGGGACGAACAGGGCGGCGGCGTTGCGGGCGCACGCGGTGGCCGCGGCGCGGACCGCGGCCGGGTTGCCGGCCAGCGAGGCGTGGTCGGCGTAGCTGATCGGCTCGCCCGCCCGCACGGTCCGCAGCGCCTCCCACGCCCGGCGCAGGAACTCGCCGCCGTGCTGCCGGACCGGGATGTCGGCGATCGCGTCCAGCTCACCGGCGTGGTAGGCGCGCACGGCCCTGGTCACGGGGCCGAGGTCGCGGCGGGGGATGAGCGTCGTGGGCCGCAGCGAGGGCGACACCTGCGGCAGCAGGTCGTCCGCGCCGGCGGTCCACCCGGCGGCCAGCACCGCGCCGTCGGCGGCGACGACGGCGGTGAACGGGCCGATGTGGGTGTCGATGGTCGACACGTGTGCGGTGCTCACGCGGTCCTCCTCAGGGTCATGGCGTCCAAGTGCATCGCGGCGTACGAGCGCCACGGGCGCCACGCGATGTCATCGCCGGTCAGGGAGATGTCGGGCGCGCCGAGGACGCGCATCACGACGTACGACGCGACCCGCGGCCCGACGCCGGGGAACGCCGACAGCTCGGCGTGCAGCTCGTCCGCGTCACGGCCCACGTCCACCCGCAGGGCGCCGTCGGCCAGGGCCCGCGCCACCGGCGAGTCGACGGCGGCCGGCGCGGGGTACAGGTGCGTCACCGGGCCGTCGGGGTGCTCCAGCGGCTCGCCCGGCAGGTCGTGGCCGAGCGCCCGGAGCAGGGTCTCCGCGCCGTCGACGCTGCCCGGCAGCCGCACGCCCGGCCGGGCCAGCACCGACGGCCGCAACACCGGGTCGGCGGACAGGAACCCGTCCACCGCGACCGGGTCGGCGTCCAGGTCCAGCAGCCGCCGCACCCGGCTGACCGCGCTGCCCAGGTCGCGCAGGTCGGTCAGCCGCAGCGAGCACGACACGTACCCCGCCGCGGGCTCCAGCCGCACGGTCGCCTCGCCGTGCGGCAGCCGCAGCGACCGGGCGTAGCAGTGCTCGGTGACGTGCTCCACGCCCGGGACGGCCCGCGCCCGGAAGTACGCCAGCAGCCCGGCGGCGTCGAACGGCGGCCGGTACGGCAGGCGCAGCGTGATGCGGCCGGCCGTGGTCGAGACCGAGCGGGCCGAGCGCATCGCCGTCGGCGTGCTCGCGAACACCGCCCGGATCGTGTCGTTGAACTGCCGCACGCTGGCGAACCCCGCGGCGAACGCGATGTCGCCGAACGGCAGGTCGGTCGTCTCGATCAGCAGCCTCGCGGAGTGCGCCCGGTGCGCGCGGGCCAGCGCCAGCGGCCCCGCGCCCAGCTCGGCGGTCAGCACGCGGGTCAGGTGGCGCTCCGAGTAGCCCAGCCGCGACGCGAGCCCCGGCACGCCCTCCCGCTCCACCACGCCGTCGGAGATCAGGCGCATGGCGCGGGCCGCCAGGTCGGCCCGCAGGTTCCACTCCGGCGAGCCCGGCACCGCGTCGGGCAGGCACCGCCGGCACGCCCGGTACCCGGCCGACTGGGCGGCCGCCGCGGTCGGGTAGAACTCGGCGTTGCGCCGCTTCGGCGTCACGGCCGGGCAGGACGGGCGGCAGTAGATCCCGGTCGTCCGCACGGCCAGGATGAAACACCCGTCGAACCGGGCGTCACGGGCGGCGACGGCCCGGTAGGCACGTTCGGCGTCGAGGAGCACGGACCCCACTCTGCCGGCGGCGGGACGTGCGGTCTCGCGGGAATCGGACACGACGGCGGGGGCGCGTAGACTCACCCACCGTGAGTTTGACCCTCGGTATCGTCGGCCTGCCCAACGTCGGCAAGTCCACCCTGTTCAACGCCCTCACGCGCAACGACGTGCTGGCGGCGAACTACCCGTTCGCGACCATCGAGCCGAACGTCGGCGTGGTGCCGCTGCCGGACGCCCGCCTGAGCAGGCTGGCGGACATCTTCGGCTCCGAGCGCGAGGTGCCGGCGGTGGTGTCGTTCGTCGACATCGCGGGCATCGTGAAGGGCGCGTCCGAAGGCGCGGGCCTGGGCAACAAGTTCCTCGCCAACATCCGCGAGGCGAACGCGATCTGCCAGGTCATCCGGGTGTTCGACGACTCCGACGTGGTCCACGTGGACGGCCGCGTCGACCCGGGCGCGGACATCGAGACGATCAACACCGAGCTGATCCTGGCCGACCTCCAGACGTTGGAGAAGGCCATCCCGCGGCTGGAGAAGGAAGCCCGCACGCAGAAGGACCGCCGCCCGGCGCTGGAGGCGGCCCAGAAGGCGCGCGAGATCCTGGACGGCGGCCGCACCCTGTTCGCCGCGCAGTCCGAAGTGGACGGTTCGCTGCTGCGGGAGCTGAGCCTGCTCACCGCCAAGCCGTTCCTGTACGTGTTCAACGCCGACGAGGCCGTGCTCACCGACGAGGCGAGGCTCAAGGAGCTGCGCGAGCTGGTGGCCCCCGCGGACGCGGTGTTCCTCGACGCCAAGGTCGAGGCGGAGCTGCTGGAGCTGGACGAGGAGTCCGCGCGGGAGCTGCTGGAGTCGATCGGCCAGCACGAGCCGGGCCTGCACGCGCTGGCCAGGGCCGGTTTCCACACCCTGGGCCTGCAGACCTACCTGACCGCGGGCCCGAAGGAGTCGCGGGCGTGGACGATCCCGCGGGGCGCGACCGCGCCGCAGGCGGCCGGCGTGATCCACACGGACTTCGAGCGGGGCTTCATCAAGGCCGAGGTGGTCTCGTTCGACGACCTGGTGGAGGCGGGCTCGATGGCCGCCGCGAAGGCCGCCGGCAAGGTCCGCATGGAGGGCAAGGACTACGTGATGGCCGACGGCGACGTCGTGGAGTTCCGCTTCAACGTGTGACCCCGCCGTCCGGCCGGACGGCGTCGGCAGGTCCGAGGGTTCATCGGCACCCCTTCGAGTGGTACCATATCCGGTACCAGAGCGAGGGGGTGCCCGCTGTGTCCATCACCGCGAGCGAGGCCCGCAAGGACCTGTTTCCGCTGATCAAGAAGGTCAACGAGGACCACGACGCCATCGAGATCGTCTCCAAGCACGGCAACGCCGTGCTGCTTTCCGCCGAGGACTACGCCGCCCTGCGCGAAGGCTCCTACCTCCTCCGCTCGCCGGCGAACGCCCGTCGGCTCCTCAAGGCGTACGAGAACGCGTTGAGCCGGAGGAAGCTCTCCGAGCACGCGCTCGTCGACCCCGACGCGTCACCGGCGGGCGAGGGCGGCGAGTGAGGCTCGTCTTCGAGGAGCACGGCTGGGAGGACTACACGTCCTGGCTCAAGAACGACCGCAAGGTGCTCGCCCGGATCAACAAGCTCATCGAGGACGTGCTCCGCGACCCCTTCGCCGGGATCGGCAAGCCCGAACCGCTCAGGCACCACCTGCCCGGCGCCTGGTCGCGGCGGATCGACGACGAGCACCGGTTGGTCTACCTCGTCGCCGACGACGAGATCGTCATCCTCGCGGCCCGCTACCACTACTGATCGTCGGCATCGCCCGGCGTCCGAGGGGCGGGTGTCGTCGGACGCGGGGGCCGGGGCGGATTCGCCCGCGTCGGCTCGTCGCGGGTGCGCGACCTCGGCGGGACTTCGCCCTCGGCCCCGGCAGACCTCGGGGCGGTGCGGTCGTCGCACCGCCCCGAGGTACTGTGCCCGGAGTCGTCAGCGCACCTGGTTGCGGCTGTGGCGGGCCAGGGCGAAGACGCCCCCCGCGGTGGCCAGCATGCCCAGGGCGGAGACGGTGAACACGACGATGTCGGTGGTCATGCGAATTTTCCCCTTGCGTTGATCTCCCACTCGTCTTGACGTTCGGGTACCCGGTTTCGTGGCCCGACAGTCGTGTAATTCACACCATCGTGGAGGTGGGGGCAGTGGGGCTGCGCACACTCGAAGGGCGGGTTCTCGCCTTCGCGCCGTGGGTGCTCGGCCTGTCCCTGTTCGGCCACCTGGCGATGGTGGCGTTCCAGACGAAGATGACCATGGTGGACCTGATGGTCTACCGGAACGCCTCGCCGGAGCTGTTCACCGGGCAGCTGTACGAGTGGCGGCTCAAGGAGTTCTCCGACCAGTTCGCCCTGCCGTTCACCTACCCGCCGTTCTCCGCGCTCGTCTTCGTGCCGCTGTCCTGGGTGCCGTGGGGCGTGGCCCGCTGGTTCTGGCAGCTCGTCAGCCTCGCCTGCCTGTGGTTCGTCACCCGCAAGTCGCTCCAGCTCGTCGGCAGCGGCGACCCGCGTCGCGCGATGCTGTGGACCGGCCTGTTCATCTGGGTCGAGCCGGTCCGCACCACCCTGAACTACGGCCAGATCAACCTCGTCCTGGCCGCCCTGCTGCTCGGCACGCTGGTCTCCGCGCGCAACGCCGCGCGGGGCGCGGGCGTCGGGATCGCGGCCGGGTTGAAGCTCACGCCGGCGATCTCCGGGCTCTACTTCCTGGTGAACCGCCAGTACAAGGCGGCCGTGTGGTCGGTCGCGGCGTTCTTCGGCACGGTCGCGGTGGCGTACGCGGTGTCGCCGCGCCTGTCGAACGAGTACTGGTTCCACCTGCTGGGCGACGCCTCCCGCGTCGGCCCGGTCGGGTCCGCGATCAACCAGTCGCTGCGCGGCGCGCTGTCCCGCACCGTCGGCCACGACATCGGGACGGGGCCGGTCTTCGCCGGCGCGGTCGTGGTGGCGGCCGTGCTCACGGGGTTCGCGCTGCACGCGGCGGTGAAGGCGCGGGACGCGTTGGCGATGATCGTGGCGGTGCAGCTCCTCGGGCTGCTCGTCTCGCCGATCTCGTGGAGCCACCACTGGGTGTGGGCGGTGCCCGCGCTGATGTGGCTGCTGTACTCGGCCCGGCACCGGCTGGCCGCCGTGACGGCGGTCGCCTGGCTGCTGGCGATCGGCAGCTACCTGATCTCGTTCCTGCTCAACGCGCAGCCGTCGATCTGGATCATCCCGCGGCCCTGGCACCAGTCGGCGCTGGGCTGGGTCTACCCGGCGGTGGGCGTGCTCACGCTGGTCACGATCGCGGTCGTGCTGCGGGGCCGGCGGTCGGCGACGTCCCGACAGGACGGCGGGTCGCGGAGCGGGTCACCGGACGGCGTCGAGCACCCCGTCGATCTCCTCCGCGAGTGACACGTCCAGGGCGGTGATCCCGCCGCTGGAGTGCGTGCTGCAGCGGAACGTCAGCGTGCGCCACCGGATGTCGATGTCCGGGTGGTGGTTGTCGTTCTCGGCGATCTCCGCCACGCGGTTCACCACCTGCAACGCCTGCGCGAAGCTCTCCAGCTCCACCGTGCGCACCAGCGCGGCGTCCTGCGCCCGCCACGACGGCAGCGAGGTCAGCGCGGCGGTCACCTGGTCGTCGGTCAGCAGCTCGGCCATGGCCCCGATCGTGCCACCGCGCGGGGTAAGCTGCCCGTTCGCCACGGGAGTCCGGTGCTGCGCCGGGCTGAGAGGAAGGCGCGCGAGCCTTCGACCGTCCACACCTGATCCGGGTCATGCCGGTGTAGGGAGAGATGATGTTCCGACGAGTGCTGCCCGCCGTGACCGCGTTCGCGCTGCTCACGGGCTGTTCGGTGACCACGTCCGACGCGCCGCCCGCGGGGGAGCGGGTGGTCACGCTGGTGACGCACGACTCGTTCGCGCTGTCGCCGGAGCTGCTGGAGCGGTTCAAGGCCGACACCGGCATCACGATCAAGCCGCTGGCCAGTGGCGACGCGGGCGAGGTGACGAACAAGCTGGTCCTGACCAAGGACGCCCCGATCGGCGACGTCGCCTTCGGCGTGGACTCGACGTTCGCCTCCCGCGCGCTGAAGGAGGACGTGTTCGCCGAGTACGCGAGCCCGGAGGCGCAGCACGGCGCGCAGCGCTACCGGCTCGACCCGCCGAACCGGCTGCACGCGGTGGACGTCGGCGACGTGTGCCTGAACATCGACGTCGCGGCGTTCGCGGGCCTCGGCGAGCCTCAGCGGTACGAGGACCTGACCGACCCGAAGTACAAGGACATGCTCGTGGTCGAGGACCCGGCCACGTCCTCGCCCGGCCTCGCGTTCCTGCTCGGCACGATCGCCGAGTTCGGCGAGGACGGCTGGCAGGACTACTGGGGCCGGCTCAAGGCCAACGGCGTGAAGGTCGTCAGCGGCTGGGAGGAGGCGTACACGCAGGACTTCTCCGGCTCCAGCGGCAAGGGGCCGAGGCCGGTCGTGGTGTCCTACGCCTCGTCGCCGTCGGCGGAGATCGGCGACGACGGCACGCCGCGGACCAAGGCCCTGCTGGACACCTGCTACCGGCAGGTCGAGTACGCGGGGGTGCTGAACGGCGCGAAGAACCCCGAGGACGCGAAGAAGGTCGTGGACTTCCTGCTCGGCGAGCAGGTGCAGGCGGACGTGCCGGGCCAGATGTACGTGTACCCGTCGCGCGAGGGTGTCGCGTTGCCCGAGGCGTGGACGAAGGCCGCGCCGCTGCCCGCCGAGGCGCGGTCGCTGCCGGCGGGCGAGGTCGACGCCAACCGGGAGCGGTGGGTGCGGCAGTGGCGCGCGTTGGTCCAGGGCTGAGGTCCGGTCCCGGTTCCGGTTCGCGCGGGGGTTCGGGGTCGGGGTCGTCCGGCGGTCGGGGGTTCGGGTCGGGTTCGCGCGGCGGGCGGGGGTTCGGGGCGTCCGGTGGCGCGGGGTCCGGGGCGCGTGGCGGCCGGCGGCCGGGGTCCGGGGTGGCCTGGGCGCTCGCGGCGTTGCTGCCGTTGGTGTTCCTGGGCGTGTTCTTCGCCTGGCCGGTGGCGGCGATCGTCTCGCTCGGGTTGGGCGAGGGCGGACCGCTGCCGGTCCTGGCGCGGGCCGACACCTGGGACCTGGTCGGGTTCACCCTCGGCCAGGCCGCGGCGGCGACGGCGTTGGCGCTGGTCGCGGGCATGCCGGTGGCGTTCCTGCTGGCCCGTTGCCGGGTGCGCGGCGCGGGGGTGGTGCGGGCCGCGGTGATGGTGCCGTTCGTGCTGCCGACGGTGGTGGTGGGGCTCGCGTTCCGGGCGTTGTGGCCGGACGGGGGTGTGCTGCCGATCGTGCTGGCGAACGCGTTCTTCAACGTCGCGGTGGTCGCCCGCACGGTCGGCGGGCTGTGGGCGCGGGTGGACCGGCGCGCGGAGGACGCGGCGCGGGCGTTGGGCGCGTCCCGCGTGCGGGCGTTCACGTCGGTGGTGCTGCCGTCGTTGGCGCCGGCGATCGGGTCGGCGGCGTCGGTGGTGTTCCTGTTCTGCGCCACCAGCTTCGGGGTGGTGCTGGTGCTCGGCGGGGCGCGGCACCGCACCCTGGAGACGGAGATCTACCTGCGGACGGTGGAGCTGTTCGACCTGTCCGGCGCGGCGGCGTTGTCGCTGCTGCAGTTCGCGGCGGTGATCGCGGTGCTGGTGGTCGGCGGCCTGGCGCGCCGGCGGCGGGAGCGGGGGCTGCCGCTGCGGGTGGAGCCGCCCCGTCGCCCGGTGGGCGGCGAGTGGGGTGTGGTCGCGGCGGCGTGGCTGGTGGTGGCCGCGTTGTCGACGCCGGTGGTGGGGCTGGTGGTGCGGTCCCTGGCGACGCACGACGGGTGGAGCTTCGCGGGCTACGCCGCGCTGGCGGGCACCGGCGAGCGCGGCACGCTGGCGGTGTCGGGGCTGGACGCGGCGCTGAACTCGGTGCGCGTGGCGACCGACGCCACGGTGGTGGCGCTGCTGGTCGGGGTGACGTCGGCGGTCGTGCTGGTGGGGTTGCGGCGGCACGGGTCGTGGTTCGCAGAGGCCCTGGACACGGCGCTCATGCTGCCGCTGGGCGTGTCGGCGGTGACGCTCGGCTTCGGCTACCTGATCACGATGAACGCCCTGCCGGGTGATTTCCGCACGTCACCGCTGCTGGTGCCGCTGGCGCAGGCGCTGGTGGTGACGCCGTTGATCGTGCGGATCGTGCTGCCGGTGCTGCGGGCCGTGGACGAACGGCTGCGGCAGGCGGCGGCGACGCTGGGCGCGAGCCCGTGGCGGGTGTGGCGCGAGGTGGACTTCCCGCTGGCGTCGCGGTCGCTGCTCGCGGCGGCCGGGTTCGGGTTCGTGGTGGCGCTGGGCGAGTTCGGGGCGACGAGCTTCCTGGCCCGGCCGGACGCGCCGACGCTGCCCGTGGTGATCGCGCGGCTGATGTCGCGGCCGGGGGAGTTGAACAGCCAGATGGCGTACGCGGCGTGCGCGTTGCTGATGGTGGTGACCACGGCGGCCGTGCTGGTGATCGAGCGGTTGCGGGTGCCGAGCGGTGGGGAGTTCTGATGTCGTTGCGGGTGGACGGGCTCAGCGTGGCGTACGGTCCCGTGCTCGCGGTGTCCGATGTGGACCTGACCGTCGGGGACGGTGAGGTGGTGGCGCTGCTGGGGCCGTCCGGGTGCGGGAAGTCGACGCTGCTGCGCGCGGTGGCGGGATTGGAGCCGGTCGCGGGCGGCGCGGTGTCGTGGGACGGCGCGGACCTGGCCGGGACGCCCGTGCACCGGCGGGGTTTCGGGTTGGTGTTCCAGGACGGGCAGTTGTTCCCGCACCGGGACGTGGCCGGGAACGTGGCGTTCGGGTTGCGGATGCGGGGGGTGGAGCGGGAGGCCCGGGGCAAGCGGGTGGCCGAGCTGCTGGAGCTGGTCGGGTTGGGCGGGTACGGGGCGCGGCGGGTGACCGAGTTGTCCGGTGGCGAGCAGCAGCGGGTGGCGTTGGCGCGGGCGCTCGCGCCGAGGCCGCGGTTGTTGTTGCTGGACGAGCCGCTGTCGGCGTTGGACCGGGCGTTGCGGGAGCAGTTGGCGGTGGACCTGGCGCGGCTGCTGCGGGAGGCGGGGGCGACGGCGCTGGTGGTGACGCACGACCACGACGAGGCGTTCACGCTCGCGGACCGGGTGGCGGTGATGCGGGCCGGGCGGATCGTGCAGGTCGGGGAGCCGTCGTCGGTGTGGCAGCGGCCGGTGGACGTGGAGACGGCGCGGTTCCTCGGGTGCGGGAGGGTGCTCGGGGCGGAGGCGGCGGAGGAGTTGGTCGGGGTTCGGGGGCGGGTGGGGTTGCGGGCGACGGCGTTGCGGGTGGATCCGTCAGGGGGGATCGAGGCGGAGGTGGTGGAGCGGGTTCATCGGCGGGATCACGTGCGGTTGGTGGTGAGGTTGAGGGGGGCGGTGGGGGATCGGTCGGGGGATCGGTCGGAGGATCGGTTGGAGGGGGAGTTCGAGGCGGTGGCGGCCGTGGTGGAGCCGCCTGTGGTGGGGGAGCTGGTCAGGTTGGTGGTGGATCCCGATGGGGTGGCGGTGATCGGGGATCAGGGTGGGAAAGCGTGAAAGATCAAAAGCGTCCTCGCCGGACGGGCAGGCCAGCAGGATGACGGGGTTTGGTGGTCAAGCCCCTGTACCGGCGTGGGTCGGGTTTCGTGTCATCCCGCCGACCTCCACAAGGGCTACCGCACGCGTCAAGGGGGCGGTTCCAGCCCACTGTTGCGGTAGGGCTGGAAGTGCCCCCTTGACACGCGCGGTAGGGCTGCGCCAGGTCGGCGGGATGACACGGAACCCTTGTTGTGTTGTGTGGCTGGTTGGCCGGGTGTGTAGGTCAGTTGTCCTTGGTGGCCAGGCGCATCGCGGCCAGTGAGAGGCCGATCAGGACGTAGCAGCCGGCCAGGGCGGTGCTGCGCCACAGCTGTTCGGTGGGCAGCGGGTCGCGCATGACGTCGATCAGGCCGTCCCACGCGGACGTGATGAGGTACGGGTGCAGCCAGTCCAGGGCGCTGAACACGCCCAGGACGGCGAAGACGATGACGCCGGCCATCGTCGCGGCCATCACGACGAGCGGGTGCTCGGTGCAGGCGGAGATGGCCAGGGCGATCGCGGCCACCCCCCAGACCTGGACGGTGACCAGGAGGATCGTGAGGACGATCCGGCCCAGGGCCGCGCCGACGGACAGGGTGTTGCCCGAGAGGGTCAGCATCCCGTCGCCGCCGAACAGGACCACGCCGGTGACGGCGCCGACGAGGGCGATCAGGGTCACGGCGAAGAGGGTCATCGTGGCGACGCCGAACGCCTTGATGCCCAGCAGCCGCAACCGGCCGACGGGGGAGATCATCAGGCCGCGCAGCGTGCCGTGCTGGGACTCGCCGGCCAGGCCGTCCGCCGCCCAGATCGCGCCCACGAGGGGCAGCAGGAGGGGGAGGGCCAGGAACAGCGTGAACACCGGCAGGACCAGGCCGTTGCCGGAGATGATGGCGGCCAGGCCGGGGCCTGCCGGGCCGTCGCCGTCCGCGGCGAACCACAGGCCGATGCCGGCCAGGATCGGGACCAGGCACAGCGACGCGAGTCCGATGACGGTGCGCGGGCGGCGGATGATCCAGCGCAGTTCCGAGCGCAGTTGCCGGCCCAGCGGGGCGCGGGTGGCGACCAGCGCGCTCATCGGACGCCCTCCTCGATCGTGTCCACGGCGGACAGGTTGTGCTCGGTCTCCTCGGCTTCGGTGAGCCGGGCGAACAGGTCTTCCAGGCCCGTGCGGTGGCGGCGGGCCTCGTGCACCGGGACGTTCGCCTTCACCAGCGTTTCCACGACGGCGGGGGCGGTGGCGCCGATCAGCTCGACGCGCACGCCCTCCTCCATGGGGCGCGCGGAGATCCGGGCGGCGCGCAACGCGTTCAGGGCCTCGTCCACGTTCGGTGTCACGACGAGCAGCGAGCTGCTGTCGGCGTGCAGCAGTTCGGCCAGCTCGCCCTGCGCGACGACGGTCCCCCGGTGCAGGACGGCGACGTGGGTGCAGGTCGCCTCGATCTCGCTGAGCAGGTGGGACGACACGACGACCGTGCTGCCGGCCTCGTGCAGGTCGGCGATGACCTTGCGGACCTCGCGGGTGCCGGCCGGGTCCAGGCCGTTGGTGGGCTCGTCCAGCACGATGAGCTTGCGCTTGACCAGCAGCGCGGCGGCCAGGCCGAGCCGCTGCTTCATGCCGAGCGAGTAGCCCCGGTAGCGGCGGTGCGCGGCGGCGGCGAGGCCGACCCGTTCCAGCGCGTCCTCCACGGCCTGCCGGATGTCGCCGGTGGCCAGCAGCGGCTCGAAGGCCGCCGCCCGGCGCAGGTTCTCCCGCCCCGACAGGAACGGGTGGAAGCCCGGACCCTCGACCAGCGCGCCGACGTGCGGCAACGCCTGGGCGACGCCGTCGGGCAGCGGCCGGCCCAGCAGCTCGACCTCCCCCTCGGTCGGCCGCACGAGGCCGAGCAGCATGCGGATCGTGGTGGTCTTGCCGGACCCGTTCGGGCCGAGCATCCCGAGCACCGCGCCGCTCGGCACGTCCAGGTCCACCCGGTCCACCGCGACCGTCCGCCCGTACACCTTGCGCAGCCCCCGCGTCCGGGCCGCGAGGACCGGGGTGGAGCCGGCGCCCACCGGCTCCACCCGCGCGCTGGTCGAGGTGGTCACTTGACCTGGCCGATCGCGTCCACCAGCACCTGCTCCGGCACCGCGCCCGCGGCCACCCGGCCGTCGTCGGCGATCAGCACGCCGCCGACCCGGGTGGTGATCAGCGTGCCCGAGCCCCAGGCGCCGCTCACCTTCTTGCCGACCTGGTCCAGCAGGCCCTGCACGTCGATCTCCTGCCCCTCGCCGCGGTGCTGCCACCGGCCTTCGCGGCCGTTCTGCTCCTGGCGGTCGGCGAGGCCGGCGAGGGCGTCACGCGGCACGCGGGCGGCCAGCACGACGTCCCAGCCCTCGCCCACGACCTGCGGGTTCGCCTCGGTGAACGCCTTCTCGGCGGCGGCCTTGTCCTCCGCCGACGGCTCCTGCGCCTGCGGCTCGGTCACCTTCGCGCCGGGGGGCGGGGTGAACGAGAACAGCGACGCGTCCTGCGGGCCGACGTTCAGCTCGGAGAACCCGACCTGGACGGCGGGCGCGTCCGTGCCGTTGGTGAGCACGGCCACCCGCAGCGGCACCCGCAGCTCCGAGTCGACCGCCACGCGCACCTCGCGCAGCACCGTCTTCTCGGTCGGCTTCGGCGTCAGCACCAGCTCGTACACCGGCCGGTTCGCGACCCGCGCGGTGCCGTCCACGGTGACGTCGCTGTACTGCTGGATCGCCGCCACGACCTGCCGGGACAACGTCACCGGGTCGGTCGGCGCGGCCTTCGCCTCGCCGGTCAGGTCCGGCTTGGCGTCCTGGAACGAGCCGTGCGGCAGCTTGGCCACCGTCTGCTCGGCGGAGTTCCACAGCCACCCCGTCTGCCCGTCGTCGACGAACGTGCGCTCGGAGTCGCCGCCGGGCAGCTGCACCCGGACCCGGCCCTCGCCGTCGGTCCAGATCCGCAGGCTGCTCGCGCCGTCCGACAGCTGCGGCACGCCGGCGATCGCCGGGATGCCCAGGTCGTTGTCCACGTCGACGGTGCCGCCGAACGCGGTCGGCTTCGCGTCGAGCACGGACTCGACCAGCGCCTCGGCGGTCACGTCCGGCAGCACCGGCGCGGGCCCCGCCCCGGCGGGCATCGCGAGCAGCCCCAGCCCCGTCGCGCCGGCGACCACGCCGACCGCCGCCGCCACGACGGTCACCCTTCTGCGGTTCAT
Organism: Actinosynnema sp. NPDC004786; assembly: GCF_053601135.1. Taxonomy (NCBI): domain Bacteria; kingdom Bacillati; phylum Actinomycetota; class Actinomycetes; order Pseudonocardiales; family Pseudonocardiaceae; genus Actinosynnema; species Actinosynnema sp. NPDC004786. Next base: position 24,434 of record NZ_JBSGBG010000012.1, read on the forward strand.
GTCCCCTCCTCCTGCCGGGCAGCCCCGTGCGACCCGACGACACAGACCCTCCACCGGCGGCGCTGAGACCACGCTGAGAGCGGCCCCGAGGCTGAGAGCGCACTGAGACTCCCGAGCCGATTGTCCTCCTCACGGGGCATGCTGGTGGGCGTGAGACCACGGGTGCTGGTAGTGGACGACGAGATCGGCGTGCGGCGCGCGTTGGAACGCGGCCTGTCCGCGGAGGGCATGGAAGTGGTCACCGCCGCCGACGGCCCCAACGCCCTGCGCGTGGCGCTGACCGGCGCGTTCGACGTGGTGCTGCTGGACATCATGCTGCCCGGCCTGTCCGGCTACCGGGTGCTCCAGCGGATGCGCGCCGAAGGCGTGCGCACCCCCGTGCTCATGGTGTCGGCCAAGGACGGCGAAGTCGACCAGGCCGACGGCCTCGACCTCGGCGCGGACGGCTACCTGGTGAAACCGTTCTCGTTCGTGGTGCTCGTGGCGCAGGTCCGGGCGTTGCTGCGGCGCAACTCCGCCGACCTCGGGCGACGCCGGCTCAAGCTCGGCGACCTGGTCGTGGACCGCGCGGTGCGCGAGGTGAGCTGGGCGGGCGAGCCGGTGTCGCTGTCGCCGCGCGAGTACGCGGTCCTCGACGTGCTGGCCGGGCGGGCCGGGTCGGTCGTGACGAAGGACGAGCTGCTGCGCACCGTGTGGGGCGACGAGCAGGCCGCCACCCGCAACGCGGTCGAGGTGTACGTCGGCTACCTGCGGCGCAAGCTCGACGCCATGGGCGCGGGCGAGGTCGTGCGGACCGTGCGCGGCCACGGCTACCTCGCCTCCACCCCCGACCTCGACGCGGCGATCGGGTCGGCCGGGACCCGACGCCGGTGAACCTGCGCCGGTGGTGGCCCCACCGCTGGTGGCTGCGGCGGACGCTGCGGTTCCGCATCACCGTCGTGGCGACCGGCGTGGCCCTGCTGTGCCTGCTCGCGTTCACCCTGCTCGCCCCGCGGCTCATCGGGATGGTCCAGGTCCACGCGGTGGACCTGGAGCTGGCCGAAGCCGAGGACGTCCGCGTGCTCGACACCGCGGGCAACCCGCTCGACGGCGGCCCGCGGCCCGACCTGACCCCGGCCGACATCCGGGCGCTCAAGGCCGGTGAACGGGTGCTGCGCATCGACGGCCCCAGCGCGCACCGGTGGATCGGGCGGGTCGAGTTCGCCGCCGACGGCACACCGCAACTGCACGTGGCGGGCGACACCCTGGTCGGCTACCGCGAGGCCAACCGGCTGGGCACGCGCTGGCTCGCGCTGGCCGCCGTGCTCGTCGCCGGGCTGGTGGGGATCGCGACGTGGCTGGCCGTGCGGTCGTCGCTGCGGCCCGTGGAGCGCATGCGGCTCGCCGCGGCCGAGCTGCCGCGCGGCCGGCGCCTGCCCGTGCCGGCCGCGCGGGACGAGCTGCAAGCGCTCGCCGAGGCGTTGAACGCCCTGCTGGCCCGACGCGACGAGGCCACCGAACGACTGCGCCGGTTCACCGGTGACGCCGCGCACGAGCTGCGGTCGCCCGTCACCTCCGTGCGGGCGCAGGCCGAGGTGGCGGTCGCCCACCCGGACCCGGACTTCTCCATCGAGGTCCTCGAATCGGTGGTGGAGGAGTCCGAACGGCTGTCCGCGCTGGTCGACGCGCTGTTGATCCTGGCCCGCGCGGACACCGGCGAGCTGCCCCGCGCCGAACCCGTCGACCTGGTGCTCCAGGCGCAGGCCGCGGTGGACCGGCTCGGCGAGACGGATTTGCTCGTGCGGCTGGCCGCGCCGATGAGCGCGTGCCTGATCTCCGCCGCGCGCACCGAGGTGGAGCTGGTGCTGGACAACCTGCTGCGCAACGCCGCCCGTTACGCCCGCACGTTCATCCGGATCTCCGTGCTGCCGGCCGCGCGGGAGGTGCGGCTGCTCGTGGACGACGACGGGCACGGCATCCCCGAGGAGCACCGGGAGAAGGTGTTCGACCGCTTCTACCGGGTCGAGTCCGACCGCGGCCGGGCCACCGGCGGGTTCGGCCTGGGCCTCGCGCTGGTGGCGCACCTCGTGCGGCGGCGGCGCGGCACCATCCGGGCCGGCGAGTCGCCCGAGGGCGGCGCGCGGCTGGAGGTGCGCTGGCCGCTCTACCGGTGACGCCGTGGTGGCAGGATCGGCGACCGTGCCCGAGCTGAGAGCCACCACCCTGGTCGACGCCCCGCTGCGGACGGTCGCCGCCGCGCTGCTCGACGCCCGGCTGCTGGCCCGTGCCGTGCGCGGCCTGGGCGTGCGGATCTCGGGCGGCGGGCCGGTGCTGCACGTCGGCGCGTCGCTGACCGGGTCCGTCGGGCCGCTGCGGGGGACGCTGGCCGTGACCAGGGCGGACGCCACGGGCGTGTCGGCGGCGCTGGTCGACGGGCCGCTGCCCCGGTTGAGCCTGGTCACGGACCTGCGGCACACCGGCGGCGGGACGATGGTGGTCGACTCGGTGGAGTGGTCGAGCCCCGGCGGGCCGGTCGGGCGGCTGGCCGACGTCCTGGTGGGCCGCGGCCTGGCCCTGAAGGTGCTGCGGGCGCGTGCGGCGGCCGTGTCGCGGCGCAGCGTCGAGCTGCTGGGCGCACGGGTGGTGGTGGGCGCGGCGATCGTGCACGACGGGCGGCTCCTGGCCCAGCAGCGCAGCTACCCGCCCGAGGCGGCGGGCAGGTGGGAACTCCCGGGCGGCCGGGTGGAACCAGGCGAAACGGACGAAGCGGCCGTGATCCGCGAGTGCGCCGAAGAACTCGGCGTCACCGTCACCCCCGGCGCGCAACTCGGCCCGGACATCCCCCTGACCGACGACCTCCTCCTCCGCGCCTACACCGCCACCCTGACCTCCGGCACCCCGACCGCCGTCGAACACCGCGCCCTGCGCTGGCTCTCCGCCATCGACCTGGACACCGTCGACTGGCTCCCCGCCGACCGCGTCCTCCTCCCCGCCCTCCACCCCCTCCTCCCGTGACCCCGCCCCAACCCGCGCGTGTCCTACGTCCAGAACGCGCGTGTCCTACGTTCGGAACGCGTGTGTCCTACGTTCAGAACACCCGAGTTGAGCGTTCAGAACAGTCGATCTTGTTCTGAACGTTCAACTCGGGGTGCGCGAACGTAGGACACACGCGTTCTGGACGTAGGACTCACGCGGGGTTAGTTGAGGCCCGAGAGGCGCAGGGCGGCGTCCAGGCGGTGGCGGCAGCGGTCGCGGGAGCGTTCCGCGCCGTGCGCGCGGGCCCGGTCCAGCTCGGCCGGGTCGTCCAGCAGGCCCTGCGTCACCTCGCGCACCGGCCGCAGCTCCTCGACCACCGCCTCCGCGGCGGCCTCCTTCAGCTCCGCGTAGTCCCGGACCGAACCCGCCAGCTCAAACGGGTCCTTCCCGGTGCACGCCGCCAGGATCTCCAGCAAATTCGCCACCCCCGGCTGCTCCTCCGGCGCGTAACGCACCTCGCCCCGGTCGTCGGTCACCGCACGCCGGATCTTGCGGCGCACCAGGTCCGGCGGGTCCAGCACGAACACCGTGCCCGCCGCGTCCTTCGCCGACTTCGCCATCTTCCGCGACGGGTCGGCCAGGTCGCGCACCCGCGCCGCGGTCGGCGGCACCACGGCCCGCGGCACCGCGAACACCTCGCCGTAGGTGCCGTTGAACCGCCGCGCCAGCACCCGCGCCAACTCCACGTGCTGCCGCTGGTCGTCACCGACCGGCACCTCGTGCGCGCCCTGCAGCAGGATGTCCGCCGCCATCAGCACCGGGTACGTGAGCAGGCTCAACCGGACCGACGACCGGCCCGCCGACTTCTCCTTGAACTGGATCATCCGGGCCGCCTCGCCGTACGTGCAGGTGCACTCCAGCACCCACGTCAACGCCCCCAGCTCGCGGACCAGGTCCGACTGCACCGCCACCGACCGCGGGTCCACGCCGGCGGCGACGAGCACCGCCAGCTGCTCCCGGGTCAGCGAGCGCAGCCGTGACGGGTTGTGCGACGTGGTCATCGCGTGCAGGTCGCTGATGAAGTACACGTCCTCCCCGGTCCCCTCGGCGGCCCACCGCCGGATCGCGCCGAGGTAGTTGCCCAGCTGGACGGGGCCGGACGGGGTGATCGCGGACAGCCTGACCATGGTGATCCCTTCGGGGTGTGCCCGCTCGAAGAGACCCCCGGAAACCGCGAAGGCCGCCCCAGCGGGCGGCCTGCGTTCGTCTGCGCGCAGTTCTCAGGGCCGCCGGAAGGCGGACCACCAGAACGTGTGAAGAGCGCGCACAACCCGGATTCTAGCGCGTCACCCCGGCGTGTCACGGGGCTACATTCGACCCATGTACGTCGTGCTGCTGGAGTACATCGCACCGCTGGACGAGGTCGACTACGCCCTCCCGGACCACGTGGAGTGGCTGAAGAAGCAGTACGAGGCCGGGAACTTCCTGGTCTCGGGCCGTCAGGTGCCCCGGTCGGGCGCCGTGATCATCGCCCGACCGATGTCGCGCGGGAAGCTGGACGCGCTCCTGGCCACCGACCCGTTCGTGATCCGCAAGCTGGTCAAGTGCCAGGTGGTCGAGTTCCAGGCCACCCGGACCGCCCCCGAGCTGGCCAGGGTCAACGAAGCCGTGTCCGGCTGACCGGCCACGGCCCCGCTCCACCCGGCGCCGGCCGGGCGGCCGCCCTCACGCGGCCTTCTTCTTCTCCTTGCGCTCCTGCTTGGCGGCCTTCTTCGCCGCCTTCTTCTTCGCCTTGAGCAGCGCGACCACCGGACAGCTCTTGCACCGGGGCGTCGATCGGCAGCACTTCTTCTTCACCTTGACCTTGCCCACGCGTTGTGCTCCACTCATCCGGGTGTCCTCAGAGTAGGTGAGGCTGACCTCACCTGCCGTGCCTGTGTGGTAAGGGCACGCCGCCCGGTAAGCTGTATTCAGGCTGCGCGCGATCCACGTCCGGCGCCTGGCTTCCCTCGCACACACAGCTCTAGGAGTTCCGCGTGCCCACGGCCACCGCGTCGATCAAGGAAACGCTGGTCCGCAACGACCTGCGCAACGTCGCGATCGTCGCGCACGTTGACCACGGCAAGACGACCCTCGTCGACGCCATGCTCCGCCAGTCCGGCGCCTTCTCCGAACGAGCGGAGCTGGTCGACCGCGTCATGGACTCGGGCGAGCTGGAGCGCGAGAAGGGGATCACGATCCTCGCCAAGAACACCGCGGTCCGCCGCCAGACGCCCGACGGGCCCGTCACCATCAACGTGGTCGACACCCCCGGCCACGCCGACTTCGGCGGCGAGGTCGAACGCGGCCTGTCCATGGTCGACGGCGTCGTGCTGCTCGTGGACGCCTCCGAGGGGCCGCTGCCGCAGACCCGGTTCGTGCTGCGCAAGACGCTGGCCGCCGGCCTGCCCGTGATCCTCGTGGTGAACAAGGTCGACCGCCCCGACGCCCGGATCTCCGAGGTCGTCGAAGAGGCCCACGACCTGCTGCTCGACCTGGCCACCGAGGTCGGCGCGGACGACTCGGTGCTCGACCTGCCCGTCGTCTACGCCTCCGCCCGCGCCGGCCGCGCGTCGCTGAACCAGCCCGAGGACGGCGGCCTGCCCGACGAGGAGAACCTCGACGTCCTGTTCGACGTGCTGTTCAAGCACATCCCGGCCCCGACCGGCGACGCCGACGCGCCGCTGCGCGCGCTGGTGACCAACCTCGACGCGTCGTCGTTCCTGGGCCGCATCGCGCTGTGCCGCATCGAGGCCGGCCGCATCCGCAAGGGCGAGACCGTGGCGTGGTGCCGCGAGGACGGCTCCGTGCACAAGGTCCGCATCACCGAGCTGCTGATCACCGAGGCCCTGGACCGCGTGCCCGCCGAGCAGGCGCGCGCGGGCGACCTGGTGGCCATCGCCGGCATCCCCGACATCACCATCGGCGACACGCTCGCCGACGTCGACAACCCCGAGCCGCTGCCGCGGATCACCGTGGACGAGCCCGCGATCTCGATGACCATCGGCGTCAACACCTCGCCGCTGGCCGGCCGCAACGGCGGCACCAAGCTGACCGCGCGGGTCGTCAAGGCCCGGCTCGACTCGGAGCTGGTCGGCAACGTGTCGGTGCGCGTGCTGCCCACCGAGCGGCCCGACACCTGGGAGGTGCAGGGCCGCGGCGAGCTGGCACTGGCCATCCTGGTCGAGCAGATGCGGCGCGAGGGCTTCGAGCTGACCGTCGGCAAGCCGCAGGTCGTGACCAAGACCATCGACGGCAAGCTGCACGAGCCGTTCGAGCGGCTGACCATCGACGCGCCGGAGGAGCACTTGGGCGCGATCACCCAGCTGCTCGCCAACCGCAAGGGCCGGATGGAGAACATGGCCGGCCACGGGACCGGGCGGATCAAGCTGGAGTACGTCGTGCCGTCGCGCGGCCTCATCGGCTTCCGCACCGAGTTCCTGACCGAGACCCGCGGCACCGGCATCGCCAACGCGGTGTCCGAGGGTTACGGCCCGTGGGCCGGCGAGATCCGGACCAGGCACAACGGCTCGCTCGTCGCCGACCGGTCCGGCCAGGTCACCGCGTACGCGATGATCCAGCTCGCCGACCGGGGCACGTTCTTCGTCGAGCCCGGCGCGGAGGCGTACGAGGGCATGGTCGTCGGCGAGAACCCGCGCGCGGAGGACCTCGACGTCAACGTGTGCCGGGAGAAGAAGCTGACGAACATGCGCACGTCGACCGCCGACGTGATGGAGACCCTGGCCCGGCCGCGGAAGCTGTCGCTGGAGGAGGCGCTCGAGTTCTGCGCCGCCGACGAGTGCGTCGAGGTCGCGCCGGAGGTCGTGCGGGTGCGGAAGGTGACGCTGGACGCGAACCAGCGCGGCCGCGAGCGCAACCGCAACAAGTTGCGGGGCTGACCGCCGCTCCTTATATATAGGGTGTGCTGACGGCACCTCGGGCTCCGGCCCGGGGTGCCGTCGTCGTCCCAGGACCGGTCGCCCAGGGCCGCCGAACACGATCGGGTGAACATCGGCCAAAAGTGTACGGAAACACTGTTACGGTCCCTCGGTTGGAACATGAGGAAACCGCGACCGACCACCCCGACCATCACCACCCCGACCATTACCACCCCGCCCCCGGCCCCCGACCCGGCCCGAACTCCGGTCCGATCCCGACTCCGGCCCCGGCTCCCATCCCGATCCCGACTCCGATCCCGGTCCCGCCCCCGGCCCTGATCCCGGCTCCCGCGCCGACCTGACGCCGGCCCGGAGCCCGAACCCGACGACCCGGAACTCGACCGCGGACCCGGCGAACCGCGCGCGTGCGTGAGCGGAGCGGCGGGAGGGGCGGTGGGCCGGTCGGGGTAGCGGGAGTCGTGGGGTTGGGCGTCAACTGTCAGCGCCGTCTGGCACGCTCGTACCCATGGGGACGCGAACGGTTCTTGCGGTGGTGGCTGCGCTCGTGCTGGCGGGCTGCACGGCGACGCCCCCGCCACCCCTGGTGCCGTCGACGCCGGGGATGACGGTCGTCCCGAAGGAGAAGCAGAACGAGATCGTCGTCGGGATGGACGACGTGAAGGGCGGGTACAACCCCCACACGCTGGCCAGCCAGAGCACGGTCACCACGGCGCTCGCCTCGCTGCTGCTGCCCTCGACGTTCCGGACCGACGCGGACGGCAGTCCGCGGCTCGACCTGGACCTCGTGGTCAGCGCCGAGGTGACCAGCGCGGAGCCGTACACGGTGACGTACACGTTGCGGCGGGACGCGAGCTGGTCGGACTCCGCGCCGATCGCGGCCGAGGACTTCGTGTACCTCTGGCAGCGGATGCGGGAGGAGCCGGGGGTGGTGGACCCCGCCGGGTACCGGCTCATCGACGACATCGCCAGCCGCGAGGGCGGCAAGGTGGTGGAGGTGCGGTTCAGCAGGCCGTACCCCGGCTGGCGGAACCTGTTCCGCCACCTCCTGCCCGCCCACCTGCTGAAAGACGCCCCCGGCGGGTGGGGGGCGGCGCTCGCGGACAGCTTCCCGGCCACGGCGGGGCCGTTCGCGGTCCGGTCGCTCGACCAGCCGCGCGGCGAGATCGTGCTGGAGCGCAGCGACCGGTTCTGGGAGGAGCCGCCCGCGCTCGACCGGCTGGTCCTGCGCCGCGCGAGCCAGCACGACACGATCGAGGCCCTCAACACCGGTGACGCCCAGGTCGCCCTCCTGCGCGCCGACGCCATCGCGACCAAGGACGTCGAGGAGCTGTCCCGGACGAACCCGCTCACCACGGTCGTCGTCCCGCGCCCGGAGGTCGTCCAACTCCTCTTCCGCCCCGCCGCGCCGCAGATGCAGGACGTCCGCGTCCGCACCGCGGTGATGAACGCGCTCGACCGCGAAGACCTGATCGCGCTCGGCGTCCGCAGCGGGCCCAGTGCGAAGCTCCGGGCGGACGCCCAGGTCATCCCCCCGAGCAAGCCCGGCTACACCCCGACCATGCCCCCCAAGGCCGGTGACCCGGCGCAACTCCTCACCGAAGCGGGTTACACCCGACCGGCGGGCGGGCAGTGGGAGCGTGACGGCAAGCCGCTCGAGTTGACCATCGCCGCACCGGCCGGGATCGAGCCGTACGTGGCCATCGCGAACCGAGTCCAACGTCAACTGTCATTGTCCGGAATCGCCGCGCGCGTCCTGACAACGCAGCCCAATGAGTTGTTCGGCCAAGATCTGTCGGATACCGCCGCGCCCAATGAGGTGGTCGACATTGCCGTCGTCCCCCAGGTGGACACCGGCGATTCCGCGGCCCTTCTGGCATCCACATTCGGGTGCCGGCCGTCACAGGACGACGGCGGTACACCCATTCCGGCGAATCTGTCGGGTTTCTGCGACCAGGCGGTCCAGCCGGTCATCGAGCAGGCCCTCAGCGGCGAGGTGCTGCTGGCCGACGCGCTGCGGACGATCGAGCCGGTCCTCTGGCAGCAGGCCGTCTCGCTGCCGTTGTTCCAGGTAGCCGACCTGATGGTGGTCCTCCCGGAGGCCACCGGGGTGGGCGCGGGCGCGCCGTTCGCCGGTCCGCTGAGCACCGCGCGCGCCTGGGAGCGCGAAGACCGTTGACCGTTGACCCGGACGAAACACTGGCTTCAAGATGCGTTCGCGGTGCAGTATTGACAGTATTCTCGCCGTCCGGTTAACGAACGCTCCCACCGGGTAACGACGGAGTTGCGTGCTGCGACCAACGTGTCACCCTTTGGTCACGATCGGCCGATGGGCAGTGACCGTGCCGCGCGCCGCTTCTTATCGTGCTGCAACGGTGTGTCGGTTCGGGGCGCGTTTGGCACATCACGGTTATGGGTGGAAGTCGGCTCAAACGGTCGCTCCAACCCAGTGCTAGGAGGGCACGTGTCGATGAGGAGATCAAAGGCTGTCTCGGCGCTTGCGCTGTTGACCGGAGCCACGCTCGTGCTGAGCGCGTGCGGTGGCGGCGGTTCGGGCAGCGGCGACCAGAGCGGGCCGCAGGACCTGGACCCCGGCGCCATCGGCGGCCAGGACGAGCTGTTCAAGCGTCCCAAGGTGGACGACATCGGCGAGGTCGCGGTCGCCGTGGAGGAGGGCTTCCACAACTACAACAACAACATCGGCGCGACGAACAACTTCTCCAGCACCATCGCGCTGTCCAACGTGCAGCCCTCGCCTTACATCACCGAGCTGGTCGACGGCAAGGTCATCATCAAGGTCGACGGCGACCTGATGGAGTCGGTCAAGGTCACGTCGAGCGACCCGCAGACGATCGAGTGGAAGGTCCAGAAGGCCGCGGTCTGGTCGGACGGCGAGCCCATCGACTGCGACGACTTCTACCTGAAGTGGCTGGCCGCGACGAGCAAGGCCACCGTCAAGGGCGAAGGCGGCGAGGAAGCCTCGATCTTCGACTCGTCCCCCACGGGCTACGAGAACATCGAGAAGCTCGAGTGCTCGGACAACGACAAGACGATCACCACCACGTTCTTCAAGGACAAGCCGTTCGCGGACTACCGCGGCCTGTTCTCGCAGCCCGGTAGCGACAGCCTGCTGCCGGCGCACATCCTGGAGCAGAAGACCGGCGTCGCGGACATCACCAAGGTGACGCCCGCCCAGAACGACGAGACGGTCCAGAAGGTCGCCGACTTCTACACGAAGGGCTGGCTGGGCTTCGACCCGGCGGTCGCCCTGTCCGGCGGCCCGTACCAGATCGTCTCCACGGACCTCAAGGACCAGACGGTCCTCGAGCGCAACCCGAAGTGGTGGGGCAACCCCGGCGGCCCGGCCAAGGTGATCCTCAAGACGAACACCGACGCCCAGTCCGCGGCCCAGCAGCTGCAGAACAAGGAAGTCAGCGTCATCGCGCCGCAGGCCGACCCGGCGGTCGCCCAGCAGCTCCGCGGTGACAGCGCGTTCGACGTCTACGCGGCCGGTGGCCAGACCTACGAGCACGTCGACTTCAACATGGCGGTCCCGCTGTTCAAGGAGAACAAGGACCTGCGCCTGGCGATCGCCCAGTGCTTCGACCGCGAGGCCCTGGTCGAGAAGCTGATCGCGGACGTCGACCCGAACGCCAAGCCGCTCGGCAGCCTGACGTTCCAGCCGAACGAGGTCGGCTACGAGGACCACTACGGCGACATCGGCAAGGGTGACGTCGCGGCGGCCAAGAAGACCCTCGAGGACGGCGGCTGGAAGCAGGGCGCCGACGGCATCTACACCAAGGGCGAGTTCCGCGCCTCCTTCAAGCTGGGCCACAAGATCGTCCAGCGTCGTTCGGACACGGTCCGGATCCTGCAGGACAAGTGCAAGCAGGCCGGCATCGAGATCGTGGCCGACCAGGCCGCGGACTTCAACGACAAGCGCCTCCCGGCCAGCGAGTTCGACGCCGCGCTGTTCGCGTGGGTCGGCCAGCCGCTGAAGGCCGGCGCGTACGGCAACTACGCGCAGAAGTCCAAGGGCGGTTCCGGCAACTACAACAACTACGACTCCGCCGCCCTGACGGAGAAGTGGGCAGCCGCGAACGGCGAGCTGGACTACCAGAAGCGCATCACGATGATGAACGAAGCGGACAAGATCATGCGGGACGACCTGCACAGCATCCCGCTGTTCCAGCTGACCGACTTCGCCGCGTCGAGCGCGGACATCGGCCCGATCTCCTACATCGGTGTCGGCGGTGGCGTGACCTGGAACCTGTACGCCTGGCAGAAGAAGTAATTACGACGCCGGGCTCGCCGAGAGTCCAGTGATGTGAAGCACGACCCAACCGCCGGGGGGCCGGTGCCACAAGCACCGGCCCCCCGGACGGTGTCCGCGTCCGGTAGGCTCCCACGCTTGCACGCGGGGGTGCCTAGGGAGACTAGAGACTCGTCATGTTCCGTTACATAATCCGGCGGTTGTTGATCTCGATTCCGCTGTTGATCGTCGCTTCATTCCTATGCTTCGGACTCGTCAACGCCATGGGCGATCCCCTGGGTGAGTGGAAGCTCGCGAAGCCCCGGACACCGGCGGAGATCGCCGCCGCTTACGAGCGGACGGGCTACGACAAGCCGTTCATGGAGCGCTACGTCAGCTGGGCGGGCAACTTCGTGACCGGCGACTGGGGCGAGTCCGTCGTCCCCGGCAACGCGGGCAAGCCCGTGAAGGAAGACCTGACCAGGGCGTTCGGCGTGACCCTGCGCCTGATCATCGGCGCGGAGCTGATCGCGCTGCTGCTCGGCATCGCCGTGGGCGTCGTCGGCGCGGTGAGACAGTATTCGATATTCGACTACACCGCGACCGGCATATCGTTCGCGATGTTCTCGATGCCCTTGTTCTGCGTGGCGCTCGTGCTCAAGGCGGGCGGCATCGAGTTGAACAACTGGCTGGAGTCCATCGGCGCCGACCGGTGGATCATCACCGCGGGCCCGCCGGGCGACGGGTTCGGCGGCAGCTTCGGCGAGCAGGTGTTCCAGTACAGCGGCGCGTACATCCTGCCGACCATTTCGCTGGTGGTCATCCAGTTCGCGCTCTACAGCCGTTTCCAGCGCGCGTCGATGTTGGAGACGCTCAACGCCGACTACGTGCGCACGGCGCAGGCGAAGGGCATTTCGGAGCGGCGGTCGATCTTCCGCCACGCGTTCCGCAACGCCCTCATCCCGATCATCACGGTCTCGTCGTTGAACATCGGCGCCGGCTTCGGCGGCGCGGTGATCACCGAAACGGTCTTCAGCTGGTCCGGCATGGGCAAGTTCATCGTCGAGGCGATCGAGCGGAAAGAGCCGTACCAGGTCCTCGGCTTCATGATGCTGACGGCCGTGTTCATCATCGTGTTCAACCTGATCGCGGACATCCTGTACGCCTTCCTGGACCCGAGGATTCGCCTTGACTGAGATCGGTTCCCCCGTGGCGCAGGCTCCCGCGCCCCAGCAGGGCGAGGCGAGCACGTTCGACACGACCACGGCGCGCAAGCAGTGGCAGGTCATCCTGCGGCGGTTCGCCCGCCACAAGGCCGCGCTGTTCGGCCTGGTCCTGTTCGTGATCCTGGTGCTGTTCGCCTTCTTCGGCGGGTTGTTCTGGAAGTACCCGTACACGGACCTGGGCTTCAAGCGGTACCTGCCGCCGAGCGCCGACCACCCGTTCGGCACCGACCGGCTGGGCGGCGACATGGTCGCCCTGATCATCCGCGGCACCCAGTTCTCGCTGCAGATCGCGATCGTGGTGGCCGTGCTGTCCACCGTCATCGGCGTGGTGCTGGGCGCGGTCGCGGGGTACATGAAGGGCTGGGTCGACACCCTGATCAGCCGCTTCATCGACCTGCTGCTGGTGATCCCCAGCCTGATCATCGCGGCCGTGCTGGTCCGCAACAGCTTCGTGGTGTCCGTGGCGGGCGGCAGCGGCGGCAGCAACTGGCTGATCGTGGCGCTGTACCTGGGCCTGATCGGCTGGCTGTCGATCGCCCGGGTGATCCGCGGCATGGTGCTGTCGCTGCGCGAGAAGGAGTTCGTGGAGGCCGCCCGCGCGCTGGGCGCGTCCACGTTCCGGATCGTGTTCCGGCACATCCTGCCCAACACCGTGGACGTGATCATCGTGAACGCCACGCTGGCGATCGCGCAGGCGGTGCTGCTGGAGGCCGCGCTGTCGTTCATCGGCCTGGGCGTGCAGAGCCCGGACACGTCGCTGGGCCTGATGATCAGCCTCAACAAGAACGAGCTGACGCTGCACCCGTGGCTGTTCCTCACCCCGTTCGTGTTCATCGTGCTGATCTCGCTCGCGGTGAACTTCATCGGCGACGGTCTCCGGGACGCCTTCGACCCGCGGCAGAAGAGGGTGAAGGCATGAGCGAGGTGGACGTGACCGCCGCCGGAGGTGGCAATCAGATGACGGCCGTGACCGAGTCGATCTTCGACAACACCGCCGGCGGCGAGAAGCTGCTGCGGGTCGAGAACCTGTCGGTCGACTTCCCGACCGACGACGGCACCGTGCACGCCGTGCGCGACGTGTCGTTCACCCTCGGCCCCGGCGAGGTGCTGGGCATCGTCGGCGAGTCGGGTTCGGGCAAGTCGGTGTCGTCGATGGCGATCATGGGCCTGCTGCCCAAGACCGCGAAGGTCGGCGGGTCGATCAGGTTCAAGGACCGCGAGCTGGTGGGCCTGAACTACAAGCAGATGCAGCCGGTGCGCGGCAACGGCATCTCGATGATCTTCCAGGACCCGATGACGTCGCTGAACCCGGTGTACACGGTGGGCTGGCAGCTCGCCGAGGCGCACCAGGCGCACCACGACGTGTCGAAGAAGGCCGCGTGGGCCAAGGCCGTCGAGGCGCTGGAGCTGGTGGGCATCCCGCAGCCGGACCGCCGCGCCGCCCAGTACCCGCACGAGTTCTCCGGCGGCATGCGGCAGCGCGCGATGATCGCCATGGCGATCATCAACGACCCGGACGTGATCATCGCGGACGAGCCGACCACGGCGCTGGACGTGACCGTGCAGGCGCAGATCCTGGACACGCTGCTGCGCATCCGGGACGAGACGAGCGCGGGCATCATGGTCATCACGCACGACCTGGGCGTGGTGGCGGGCATGGTGGACCGCGTGCAGGTCATGTACGGCGGCACGGTCGTCGAGCAGGGCACCGTGGACGAGGTCTTCGAGGCCCAGCGGATGCCGTACACCGTCGGCCTGCTGGGTTCGATCCCGAACCCGAACATGCTCGGCAAGCGGCTCACCCCGATCAAGGGCGCGCCGCCGTCGCTGATGAACCTGCCGCAGGGCTGCTCGTTCTCGCCGCGCTGCCCGCTGGCGATCGACGAGTGCCGCCGGACCGAGCCGCTGCTGCTCGAGACCGACCGGCCCGGCCACTTCGCGCGGTGCCACCGCTCCGCGCACCTGGCCACCATCGAGAACCCGCAGCGGTTGTTCGCCCACGACGAGATCGGCGTGGTCGAGAACCCCGCGGCGCTGACCATGGCCAACCCGGACGTCCCGGTGAGCGAGGACCTCGACGTGGTCGAAGCGCGGCTGCACGAAGAGGAGAACCCGACCTCATGACCTCCACCGACATCAACCCCCAGGCCGGCGGCCTCGCCTCGGGCGGCCGTCCGGGCGAGACCCCGCTGCTGGAGGTCAAGGACCTGGTCAAGTCGTTCCCGGTGCGCGGCGGCGGCATCATCCCGCGCACGGTGGGACAGGTCCAGGCGGTGTCCGGCGTGAGCTTCGACCTGTACCCGGGCGAGACGCTCGGCCTGGTCGGCGAGTCGGGCTGCGGCAAGTCCACCACCGGGCGCGCCATCCTCCAGCTGCACAAGCCGACGTCCGGCTCGGTGAAGTTCGAGGGCCGCGAGCTGACCCGGCTGCGCGGCAAGGACCTGCGCGGCGTGCGCCGGGACATGCAGATCGTGTTTCAGGACCCGTACGCGTCGCTGAACCCGCGCTGGCAAATCAACGAGCTGATCTCCGAGCCGTTCAAGATCCACGGCGTGCCGGAGGGCGGCAACCGGGACGTGCAGGCGCGGGTCAACGAGCTGATGGAGCTGGTGGGCCTCAACCCGGAGCACCGCAACCGGTACGCGCACGAGTTCTCCGGCGGCCAGCGCCAGCGCATCGGCATCGCCCGCGCGCTCGCGCTCAACCCGAAGCTCGTGGTGCTGGACGAGCCGGTGTCCGCGCTGGACGTGTCGGTGCAGGCGGGCGTGGTGAACCTGCTGGAGGAGCTGCAGGAGCGCCTGGGCCTCGCGTACCTGTTCGTGGCGCACGACCTGTCGGTGGTGCGGCACATCTCCGACCGGGTCGCGGTGATGTACCTCGGCAAGATCATCGAGATCGGCGACCGGGAGGACATCTACGCCCGGCCGATGCACCCGTACACGCAGGCGCTGCTGTCCGCGGTGCCGGTGCCGAACCCGAAGGTGGAGCGCCGCCGCCAGCGGATCGTGCTCACCGGCGACGTGCCGTCGCCGGTGAACCCGCCGTCGGGCTGCCGCTTCCGCACCCGCTGCTGGAAGGCGCAGGACATCTGCGCCGTCGAGGAGCCGAAGCTGGAACGGCGCGGCGACGGCAGCGGCACGCTCTCGGCGTGCCACTTCGCCGAAGTGGTGCCCGCGCTCGTCGGCTGAGCCGCCCGGCCGCCGCCGCGTGACGTGACCCTCGTGGCACGAACCGCGGCGGCGGCCGATTACTCTCATCCGGTGACGCTCACTGCTCCACCACGGTTGCTGCTGGTACACGCACATCCCGACGACGAAAGCCTGTGGACGGGCGGCACGATCGCCCGCTACTCGGCGGCGGGCGTGCACGTCACCGTGGTCACCTGCACCCTCGGCGAGGAGGGGGAGATCATCCCGCCCGCGCTCCAGGAGCTGACCGCCGACGCGGCCGACCAGCTCGGCGGGTACCGGGTCGCGGAACTCAGGTCGGCGTGCGCCGCGCTGGGCGTGACCGACCACCGGTTCCTGGGCGGCATCGGCCGCTGGCGGGACTCCGGCATGGCGGGCGTGGCGGCCAACGGGCACCCGCGGGCGTTCGTCAACGGGTCGTTCGACGACCAGGTCGCCGCCCTGTCCGAGATCATCGCGTCGGTGAAACCGCAGGTCGTGGTCACCTACGACGCGTTCGGCGGCTACGGCCACCCGGACCACATCCGGGCGCACGAGATCACCACGGCGGCCGCGACGGACGTGGACCGGGTGTTCCACGCGGTCACGTCCCGGTCGGCGGTGGAGGCGGGCGCGGCGGCGCTGGCGGAGATCCCCGACCTGCCGTGGCGGCTGCCCGAGGAGGGCGAGCTGCCCGTCACCGACGACGCCGCCATCACCACCACGATCGACATCTCCGAGCACCTGGTGGCGAAGCTGCGGGCGCTGCGGGCGCACTCGACGCAGATCAGCGTGTGGCAGGACGGCTCCGGCCGGGCCGCCTACGCGCTGTCCAACGGCATCGCGCAGCCCGTCGTGCAGGCCGAGCACTACGTGCTGGCCAGGGGGCCCGCGGCGGGCGCGGAGACGGACCTGTTCGGGGGGCTGGATTGAGCGATCGCCTGGCGCTCGTCGGGATCGCGGTCGCGGCGTTCGCGCTCGCCGTGCTGGAGCTGTTCTTCCTGCCGCTGCGGCTGGACGGCACGCTGCTGCCGCGGGTGGACGACCTGCCGTTCCCGATCACGGTGGTGCTCGCGATCGTGACCACGCCGCTGCTCGTGGTGGCCGCGTCCTGGCACGCGCGCCGCACCCTGGGCGTGGTGTCCCCGCTGCTGGTGTGGATCGGCACGCTGCTGCTGTTCGGCTTGTTCGGACCGGGCGGCGACGTGGTACTCCTCAACGACTGGCGCACCCTGGCGCTGTTCGCCGGGGGCGCGCTGCCGGGCGCCGTCACGGTGGGCGCGCACATGGGGAGGACCGCCGGTGGCCGAGGCGATCACTGACCGGGACGTGGTGCGGGCGCTGCGCCCGTTCGTGCGGGCGACCGGTCCGCTGCTGGACGCGTTGCGCGACGCGAACCTGCTCGGCCTGCGCGACCGCGAGGTGGAGCGGGACGCCGACCGCACGCTCGTCGACCGGCTGTGGGACCAGCTGGCGTCGGTGAAGGCGCCCGGCACGGCCGCGTGGGCGCGGCTGGACGTGACCGGGCGGGACGAGTTCTGGCTCAACCGGGTCGGCCGGGTGGTGTCGCTGGTCGCGGCGCTGCCCGGCCTCGGCGGCGTGCTGGCCGACCGGCTGCCGGTCCAGTCGGCGCTCGGCGCGGCCGGGCAGGGCCTGCTGCTGTCGGCGATCGCGGGCGAGCACGGGTTCACCTCCACCGAGGACCGGGTGCGGCTGCTCGCGCACGTGCTGTTCCAACGCGAGGTCGACGGGCTGCCGGTGGACCGGCGCGACGAGGACGAGCGCACCGCCGAGCTGACCGAGGACCTGCGGGGGCGGTCCACGTTCCGCGCGATCGGCGGCACGATCTGGAAGCTCGCCAAGGTCCTCTGGAAGCTGGAGGACGAGCTGGACAAGCGGCCGCAGGGCCGGCTCCGCCACCAGGCCCTCGGCATGCTGCCCGTCGTCGGCGTGGTGGGCGACTACTTCGGCGAGCGCTCGGCGTTGAAACGGGTCCGCGCGGCCGCCTACGAGTGGTTCGACACCCAGTAGCGGTAGCGGTGGTGCTCGCCGAAGCCCAGCGACCCGTAGAGCGCGATCGCGGCCTCGTTGTGCTCGGCGACCTGGAGCGCGCACGTCGTCGCGCCGCGGTCCAGGCCCCACGCGGCCAGGCCCGCCATCAGCCGCCGGGCCAGTCCCCGCCGCCGCGCCTCGGGCCGCACCGCGAGCCGCGCCACGTGCAGCAGGTCGCCCACGACCGCGCCGCGCACCGCGGCGAGCACCCGGCCGTCGCGCACGACCGCGCCGAACCCGACCCGCTCGCCGGACGTCAGCACGTGCCGCTGCGCGGGCGTCGGGTCCGGCTGGGCGGCCAGCTCCCACCATCCGGGAGGCGGCGAGCCGGCCACCACCACGTCGGCGGGCTTCGGGGTGGCGAACCGATCAAGCCGGCCGGTCATCACCAGCGACTCCGCGCCGCCCGGGTGGTCGAGGTCGACCCGCCAGCCGGCCGCGCGCACCCCGGCCTCGGCGGGCGCGCCGACCACCACGTGCGCGGTCGGCCGGATGCCGTGCGCGGTCGCGAAAGAGATCACCTCGCGGAGCGCGTCCGGCACCGGCACGCCGGGATCGCCCGTGGTCAGGGCGCTGTTCGCGCGTCCGGTGAACCCGCCGGCGGCCCGCAGCCGCCACTGGCCGAGCGGCCGGTCGACCAGGGCCGGCCACGCGTCGGCACACCGCTGCTCCAACTCGGTGACGTCGTGCACCACGGCATCGTGCCCCGCGCGGCCGGACGGCGGTCTGTGAGCTGGAGCACGGTGCTGATAAGGCAAGCCTGCGCGTTGGACAATCGACTTCGCCGCGTACTCTCCGGCTTGCGCGGTGTGGACCAGAACAAGAGCAGGAGAGCGCAGTGACCTATGTGATCGCCCAGCCGTGCGTGGACGTGCTCGACAAGGCGTGCATCGAAGAGTGCCCCGTCGACTGCATCTACGAAGGCGACCGGATGCTCTACATCCACCCGGATGAGTGCGTCGACTGTGGTGCTTGCGAGCCGGTGTGCCCCGTCGAGGCCATCTACTACGAGGACGACGTGCCGGACGAGTGGAAGGAGTACACCAAGGCGAACGCGGACTTCTTCGCCGAGCTGGGCTCCCCCGGCGGCGCGTCCAAGGTCGGCAAGGTCAGCGCGGACCCGCCTTTCATCAAGGCCCTCCCGCCGCAGGCGTCGCACGAGTGATCTCCGGCGCCTCGCGGCGGCTCCCGGACTTCCCCTGGGACTCGCTGGCCGACCACGCCGCCACGGCGCGCGCGCACCCCGGTGGCGTGGTCGACCTGTCCATCGGCACGCCGGTGGACCCCGTGCCCCCGGTGATCCGCGAGGCGCTCGCGTCGGTCTCCGACGAGCCCGGCTACCCGACCACGCACGGCACGCCCGCGTTGCGGGAGGCCGCGGTGGGGGCGTTGGCGCGGCGGCACGGCGTGACCGGGCTCGACCCGGTGGCGGTGCTGCCGACCATCGGGTCCAAGGAGCTGGTGGCGTGGCTGCCGACGTTGCTGGGCCTCGGGCCGGGTGACGTGGTGGCCATCCCGGCGCTGTCGTACCCGACGTACGAGGTCGGCGCGCGGCTGGCCGGGGCGTCGGTGGTGCGGCTGGCCGACGGCGAGCCGCCGCCGCCCGGGACGGCGCTGGTGTGGCTGAACTCGCCGTCCAACCCGACCGGCCGGGTGCTGGACGCGGAGCGGATGGCGCAGGCCGTGGCGGACGCGCGGGCGGTGGGGGCCGTCGTGGCGTCCGACGAGTGCTACCTGGCGCTGGCGTGGATGGCGTCGCCGGTGTCCGTGCTCGCGCCGTCGGTGACCGGGGGTTCGCTGGACGGCGTGCTCGCGGTGCACTCGCTGTCGAAGTCGTCCAGCCTGGCCGGGTACCGGGCGGGGTTCGTGACGGGCGACCCGGCGCTGGTGGCGTCGCTGCTGGAGGTGCGCAAGCACGCGGGGATGATCGTGCCCCGGCCCGTGCAGGCGGCCATGACGGCGGCGTTGGAGGACGACGCGCACGTGGCGGAGCAGCGTGAGCGGTACCGGGCGCGGCGGGACGTGCTGCTGCCCGCGTTGACCGCGGCGGGGTTCACCGTGGACCACTCGGAGGCCGGGCTGTACCTGTGGTCGAGCCGGGACGGCGAGGACGCCTGGGACACCGTCGCGTGGCTGGCGGACCGGGGCATCCTGGTCGCGCCGGGCACGTTCTACGGCCCGACGGGCGACCGGCACGTCCGCATCGCCCTGACCGCCTCCGACCACGCCATCACCACCGCCACCACCCGCCTGACCACCTAACCCCGCGTGTCCTACGTTCGCGTCACGCGTGTCCTACGTTCGGAACACCCGAGTTGAACGTTCAGAACAACCAGCAGCGTTCCGAACGTTCAACTCGGGGTACGTGAACGTAGGACACGCGCGTTCCGAACGTAGGACACGCGCGGGGGTTGGTCAGGTGTTGGAGTGGAGGGCGGCGTTCAGTTCGACGCCCGTGCCCTTGCGGGGCAGGACCTTGACCACGCCGGTGGTCGAGTCGCGCAGGAACAGCAGGTTGGACATGCCGGACAGCTGACCCGCCTTGACCACGGCCCCGTCCGCGCCGGTCACCTTGGTGCCCGCGGTGATGTAGAGGCCCGCCTCCACCACGCAGTCGTCGCCCAACGAGATGCCCAGGCCGCCGTTCGCGCCGATCAGGCACCGCTCGCCGACCGAGATGACCTGCTTGCCGCCGCCGGACAGGGTGCCCATGATCGACGCGCCGCCGCCGACGTCCGAACCGTCGCCCACGACCACGCCGGCCGAGATCCGGCCCTCGACCATGGACGCGCCGAGCGTGCCCGCGTTGAAGTTCACGAACCCCTCGTGCATCACGGTCGTCCCGGACGCCAGGTGCGCGCCCAGCCGCACGCGGTCCGCGTCCGCGATCCGCACCCCGCTCGGCACGACGTAGTCGACCATCCTGGGGAACTTGTCCACCCCGTACACGGTGACCGGCCCGCGGGCGCGCAGCCGCAGCCGGGTCTGCTCGAACCCCTCCACCGCGCACGGCCCGAAGTTCGTCCACACCACGTTGTTGAGCAGCCCGAACACGCCGTCGAGGTTCGCGCCGTGCGGCCGCACGAGCCGCGTGGACAGCAGGTGCAGCCGGAGCCACACGTCGTAGGTGGAGGTGGGCGCGTCGGCCAGGGACCCGATGCCGACCCGGACGCCGACGACCTCGACGTCCCGCTCGGCGTCCGCGCCGAGCTGCTTCGCGGCGGCCTCACCCAGCTCGGCCGAGACCTCCGCGGCCGACAGCAGGGCCACGCCGGGCTCCGCGGTCCCGAGCGACGGCGACGGGAACCACGTGTCCAGCACGGCGCCGGTGGGGGTGACGGTGGCGAGTCCGACGCCGTACGCGCCGGTGGGGTTTGCGGTGCTCACGGCTGTCAACGGTAACGTGCGCCGGGTGGCCGACACCTTGCACCTCGCCGCCGATCCCGTCACGTTGACCGCCGCGCTGGTGGACATCCCCAGCGTCTCCGGCGACGAGGCCCGCCTCGCCGACCTCGTCGAGCGGTCGCTGCGCGAGCAGACCCCCCTGGAAGTCACCCGGTCCGGCAACGCGGTGCTGGCGCGCACGAACCTCGGCCGCCCGTCCCGGGTGGTGCTCGCGGGCCACCTCGACACCGTGCCGGTCAACGACAACCTGCCGTCCCGCCTGGAGGACGGCGTGCTGCACGGCTGCGGCACGGTGGACATGAAGGGCGGCGACGCGGTGATGCTGCACCTCGCCGCGACCGTCGCCGAGCCCCGCCACGACCTCACGTTCGTGTTCTACGACTGCGAGGAGGTCGAGGCCGTCCGCAACGGCCTGGGCCGGGTCGAGCGGGACCTGCCGGAGTGGCTGCGCGGCGACCTGGCGATCGTGTGCGAGCCGTCCAACGGCGTCGTCGAGGCGGGCTGCCAGGGCACGATGCGCGTCGAGGTCCGCACGAAGGGAGCCCGCGCCCACACCGCGCGTGGCTGGATGGGCGTGAACGCGATCCACGCCCTCGGCGAGGCCCTGCGCCGGCTGGAGGCGTACGAGGCGCGGCAGGTGGACATCGACGGCTGCCGCTACCGGGAGGGCCTGCAGGCGGTGCGGGTCAGCGGCGGCGTGGCGGGCAACGTCGTGCCGGACGAGGCGGTGCTCACGGTGAACCACCGCTTCGCCCCCGACCGCTCCCCGGAGCAGGCCGAGCTGCACCTGCGCGAGGTGTTCGAGGGCTACGACGTGACGGTGACCGACAGCTCGCCGGGCGCGCTGCCCGGCCTGACCGCGCCGACCACCCGGGAGCTGGTCGCGGCCGCCGGCGGCGACCCGGTGGCCAAGCTCGGCTGGACGGACGTGGCCCGCTTCGCCGCGCTGGGCATGCCCGCGGTGAACTTCGGGCCCGGCGACCCGACGCTCGCGCACACCCGGCAGGAGAACGTGCCGGTGGACCAGATCGTGCGGTGCGCGGACGTCCTGCGCCGGTTCCTCGGGTGAGCCGGGCCGCGCGGCTAGACTCCGGTCAATGAAGGATGGCGTGGACGAGCACCCCAGGGAGAAGCAGCGCGGACCGGTCGTGCTGCGCCGGGAGCGGCGGGACGAGCTGACCACCACCGACCAGCGCCTGCTGGACTCGCGCGGCCCGAGCGACTGGGTGCACACCGACCCGTGGCGGGTGCTGCGGATCCAGGCGGAGTTCGTCGAGGGGTTCGGCGCGCTGGCCGAGCTGCCGAGCGCGGTGACCGTGTTCGGCTCGGCCCGCACCGGCCGCGACCACCCCGAGTACGAGATCGGCCGCAAGCTGGGCGGCGCGCTGGCCGAGGCCGGGTTCGCGGTGATCACCGGCGGCGGTCCGGGCGCGATGGAGGCGGTGAACCGGGGCTGCTCGGAGGCGGGCGGGTACTCCGTGGGGCTGGGCATCGAGCTGCCGTTCGAGCAGGGCCTGAACCCGTGGGTCGACCTGGGCGTGAACTTCCGCTACTTCTTCGTGCGCAAGACCATGTTCATCAAGTACTCGCAGGCGTTCATCTGCCTGCCGGGCGGGTTCGGCACGCTGGACGAGCTGTTCGAGGCGCTGACCCTGGTGCAGACGAAGAAGGTCACGAAGTTCCCGGTGGTGCTGTTCGGCACGAAGTACTGGCAGGGCCTGTACGACTGGGTGCGCGACTCGGTGCTGGCGAGCGGCAAGGTGGGCGAGAAGGACCTGGACCTGCTGTACCTGACCGACGACATCGACGACGCGGTGCGCGTGGTGAACGACGCGCACAAGGCCTGGGCGGACGCGCATTGACCGCCGTCACGGTGTACTGCGGGTCGTTGCGGACGGTCCCGGACGGCTACCTGGAGCTGGCGACCGCGGTCGGCGCGGGCATCGCGGCCCGCGGCTGGTCGCTGACGTGGGGCGGCGGCCGCACGTCGATGATGGGCGCGGTGGCGCGGGCGGCCCGCGAGGGCGGCGCCCGCACCACCGGCGTGATCCCGCGCGGCCTGGTGGACCGCGAGGTGGCCGACACCGACGCCGACGACCTGCTGGTGGTCGAGACCATGCGGGACCGCAAGGCGTTGATGGAGGCGCACGGCGACGCGTTCCTGGCGCTGCCCGGCGGCATCGGCACCTGCGAGGAGCTGTTCGAGGTGTGGACGTCGCGGGTGCTGGCCATGCACGCGAAGCCGGTGGTGCTGCTGGACGTGGACGGCCACTACCGCGGCCTGCTGTCGTGGCTGGAGGAGTTGCGCGAACGCGGGTTCGTGTCCCGGTTCGCGCTCGACTCCCTCGTGGTCACGCAGGACGTGGACGCGGCGCTCGACGCGTGCGCTAGCTGACCCGCGCCTCCTCCAGCCCGCGGGCGGCGGCCAGCCGGTCGGCCTCCTCGGCGAACATGTCGACGTCCAGGGGCACGAACGGCGAGACCTTGACGTCCAGCCGGCCGCCGGTCGCCCTGGCCTGCCACGTGCCGAGGATGTCGCCGTCCACGAGCAGCGCGCCGCGCCGGCCGAGGGTGCGCCACACCTGCTTCTGGTGCGCCTTGTCCGGCACGAGCAGGTCGCGGTCGCGGGCGTTGAGGTACGGGTCCAGCGGCGGCAGCAGGCGCACCACCTCGGGCTCCGGCGGGTTCTCGAACGCCTCGACCCGGTCGGCCGGCAGCCACGCCCGCTTCGACACGGCGACCAGGTCGTCCGGCCACGCGTCCTTCACGTCGCGGACCGGCGCGCCGAAGTAGTGCGCCACCTCGGCCGGCCCGGCGGGCCCGTGCAGCCGCAGGTAGGCGGTGACCAGCCGGTCGAACCCCTCGGTGGCGTCCGGGACCGCGCGCCGGTGCTCCAGCGGCACGAACGTGACCGTCCGCTGCGCCGGGTCGAACCGCAGCCCGGCGGGCAGCACGGCCTGCCGGAACACCGGGTCGAGCACGTGCGTGGCGTCGCAGCCGCGGCACCACGCGGTCAGCTCCGGCCGCACCCGCGCGGTGAGCCGGGACGACGCCTCGCCCTTCGTCATCGGCTCGGTCACGACCTCCCGCAGCGCCGACGCGACCTCGCGCAGGGCCGCCCGCCCGTCCTCGACCGGCGGCCGGTCCATCCGGGCGACCGCGTCGCCGTCGCTCAACGGCCACAGCCGGGCCGCGAGCGCGGGCGCCTCGTCCGCGCGGTGCCAGTGCGGCGCGCCCCGCACGCTCCAGGTGAGGGTGAACGCGGCGGCCAGGTCGGGCACGCGGTCCAGGCGGGCGGCGAGCGCCGGCGCCGCCGACCGCTCCGAGTCCTGCACGCCGAGGTCGAACACGCGCAGGTCGGCGGCGTCGGCGGTGGTCCGGTCGAACTGGTGGGCGGCGACCCGGTAGGCGATCACCCGTTCCCGGTCAGCCAAGGTCGGCGTCCAGGGTGATCAGCTCGTGCTCCAGCCGGGCGGTGCCGGAGATGCCGGCCAGCTCGCCGGTGCCCGAGCCGGGCACGATGTGGCCCCAGAACTGCTCGCCGGCGGGCGACATGATCGCGCCGTGCTGGAGCACGAACGTCCCGGCGCGGCCGTCGACCGTGCCGACGAACCGCTCCGTGCCCACGTAGCCCGCCGAGCCGTCCGACGGCTGGCACATGGTCAGCTCGGCGGTGCTGGTGCCCTCCATGACCCCGCTGTAGGTCTTGTCCACGAACGCCCGGCCCAGCTGCGGCTCCGCCTCGTCGTAGACGGTCTGGTCCCATCGGGTGATCTTGAACGTCGACTTGGATTCCATGGCGGGGATCCTGTCAGGAAATCCTGTCAACCGCTGTCAGGGTCGGTCGTTCGACACGTGGGTCATCGCGTTTCGGCCTGCGGACACCACGGGCGCGCGGCACCCTGGCGCGGTGCGTGATGAGGTCACTCGCCGTGCGTCACCGGTCACCCAGTCGGCATTCGTGTCCGGTTCGGCCAACACGGTGGTGCAGGCGAACGGCGACGTGCGGCTGGTCGTGGCGCGACCGGTGCGGGTCCCGGGCCGGCGGCCGGTGAAGTGGTGGCGCTGGGTGGCGGTGGTCGCGGCCGTCGCGGTCGAGGCGGCGGCCGGGTTCGGCTGGGCGTTCGGCCTGTTCGGCGGGGTGGAGGTGTTCGGCGACCCGCGCACCGCCGATCCGTGCGCGCTCGTGCGGCCGGCGGCTCTCGGCGGGTTCGGCCGGACCGAACTGGACCCGGCCTATG
This sequence comes from Actinosynnema sp. NPDC004786, assembly GCF_053601135.1. Classification (NCBI taxonomy): domain Bacteria; kingdom Bacillati; phylum Actinomycetota; class Actinomycetes; order Pseudonocardiales; family Pseudonocardiaceae; genus Actinosynnema; species Actinosynnema sp. NPDC004786. The sequence continues at coordinate 49,667 of NZ_JBSGBG010000012.1, forward strand.
GCGGTTTCCACCGGTGCGACGTGATCATCGACCCCGGCGGCGGCGCGGCCCGGGTCGACGTCGAGGTGCGGTTCACCGACTCCCGGCCGGAGGAGGGCGCGACGGCCGCGCGGCGGGTGGGCGCGGTGGACGTGGTGGCGTGGCCGGAGGAGAGCGACTCGTGCGAACGCGCCTTGAGGCTGCCCGGCGACGGTCGTCCGGTGGTCGTGGTCCGCGCGGACTACGCGGACGAGCGCGGGACCGCGCCGCTGTGCGAGATCGCCGACGTGGCCGCCGACACCGCCGCCGGCGTGCTGGACCGGGCGCACGCCTCGGGTGGGCGGATCGCCCGGCGGCCGGCCTTCCCGTCCGGGTCGCTCGCGCACCTCGACGCCTGCGCCCTGCTCGACGCCGGGGCGCTCACCGCGGCCGTGCCCGGGATCGACGTCGCCCGTCCCCGGGTCGGGTTCGGGCGGTGGGAGTGCGGCTGGCACGGCGCGGTGGACGACGTCGAGGTGGAGCTGCGCTTCGACCGGTCCGCGCCGCTGGACGCGGGCGACGGGCGACCCACCCGGCTGGCCGGGCGGGCGGCGTTCGTCACGCCCGGCTACGACGGCGAGGGCAGCTGCACCGTCCGCGCCGTGCACCGGTCCGACCCCGGCCGGCACGGGCGGCTGACCGAGCTGGTGCAGCTGTCCGTGCGCGAGCCCGGGGCCGACGGGGACCGCCCCCTCTGCGACCTCGCGACCACCCTGGCCGAGGCCGCCGTCACCGCGCTGCCGGAGGCGTAGCGGCACGCCGGCCGTGTGGGGCGGTCGGCCGTGTGGTGCGGTCGGCCCTGCGAGGTGTCGGCCGGGCGAGGTGTCAGCCCAGCGGCACGCGCAGCCACGAGTCCGCGCCGAACGCGACCGTCGAGCCGAGCGTGCTGGAGCCCTGGTAGCGGGCGTCCACCGTGTCCACGACCAGCACCAGCCGGTTGCCCGCGGCCACGTTCCACACCACCGGCTCCAGGTCCAGGTCGACGGTCCGGGTGGCGGTGCCGGCGAGCGTCACCGGCTTGTGCGTGACCAGCGCGCCGAGGCCCAGCGGGTTCACCTCGTACAGGTAGGCGTACAGGGTGGTCCTCGCGGCGCTCGGCGTCACGGTGAGGTGCGCGCGGGGCGTGCCGCTGACCGTGGTCGCGGTCCACTGGACCGGTCCGCGCCACACCGCCGCCGCGCCCCGGTCCACCAGCGGCGTGGCCACGCCCACCGGCAGGTTCAGGAAGCCCTGCAACGCGCCGGACACCAGCACGGTGCCGCTCTCGGCGATGGTGGGCCACCCGGCGCGGATGCGGTCCGCGGCCAGCGGCACGGTCTCGGTCCGGGCGGTGGCCGCGGCCCACGTGGGGAACGACCGCCAGCCGCCGCCGTTGTTCGGCTTCACCTGCACGGGGTGCTCGCGGTCGATGCCGTTGGCCACGCCGGCGAGGTGGTGGTCGAACCAGCGGCCGACCGACGCCCAGATCTCGTCGGGCAGCCCGGCCGCGCCGAACAGCTCCGCGGTGGCGTGGTCGCCGGGGGAGAGCATGAGCCGCTTGGGACCGGTCAGCGCCTCGAAGAAGTCGGTGATCTGGCTCGGCGCGAACAGGCCGTCGTTCCACGCGTTGCCGATCATCACCGCGGCTTTGATGGACGACACGCGGGTGGCGGGGGAGCGCGGCGGGGAGATCGGCAGCACGTCGGCGAACCGCCCCTCCCGGTAGGCGGCCTCGGCCTCGCGCAGCACCGGCCCGGGCCGGCCGGTCAGCCGGCCGGCGGCCAGCAGCAGCTCGACGGCCTGCGTGCCGACCGTCTCGTTCGGGTACAGCGACCGGGCCAGGTCGGTCCACGTGCTCAGCGCGGCCACGGCCTTGATCCGCGGGTCGGCCGCGGCGGCGAGCAGGGACTGGCCCGCGCCGTAGGAGATGCCGGCGACGCCGATCCGCGCCGGGTCGCCGTGGGCGTGCGCGAGGCCCCAGTCGACCACCCGGCTGACGTCGGCCACGGTGTCCGGGCCCGCCACGTCGATCTCGCCCCCGGAGTCGTGGAAGCCCCGCGAGGTGTAGCTGATCACCGAGTAGCCGGACCGGTAGGCGAGCTTGGCGGCCGCGCCCACGTACTCGATGTTGTTGACGCCCCAGCTCGACGGCATCACGAGCAGCGGGAAGGGGCCGCCGCCGCGGCCGGTGGGCGTGACGACGAAGGCCCGCAACGGGGTGCCGCCCTCGCCGGGGATGGTCTCGTAGGACACCGCGAAGCCGGGCGCGGCCTGGGCGGGCGGGGCGGGGACGAGCGCCACGAGGGCGGCGAGCAGCAGGGGGAGTGATCGGCGCACGAGGTCCTCCTTGACCGTGACCGGGATCACGCAGGGTGTTACCGGCGAGTAAACACGAACCGTACTCGTCAGTAGCAGAAGTCTGTGACGCAGCTCACCCCGTCGGGCGACGTGGCACGATGCGGTCATGCGGTTCGGGTCACGAGAGGTCGCCGGGGATCGCGCGCTGGTGATGGCCATCGTCAACCGGACGCGCGACTCGTTCTACGACCGGGGCGCGACCTTCGCCGACGACGCGGCGATGGCCGCGGTGGACAGGGCGGTCGCCGACGGCGCGGACATCGTCGACATCGGCGGGGTGCGCGCCGGCTCGAAGGGCGAGGTGGTGGACGCCGCCGAGGAGGCGCGGCGGGTCGTGCCGTTCGTCGCGGCGGTCCGCGAGCGGCACCCGGACCTCGTGATCAGCGTGGACACGTGGCGGCACGAGGTCGGCCGCGCGGTGTGCGAGGCGGGCGCGGACCTGATCAACGACACGTGGGCGGGCGCGGACCCGCGGCTCGCGGAGGTGGCGGCCGAGTTCGGCGTGGGCATCGTGTGCTCCCACACCGGCGGCCTCGAACCGCGCACCGACCCGCACCGCGTCCGGTACGCCGACGTGGTGGCGTCCGTGGCGGCCGAGCTGGTGGCGCGGGCCGAGCGGGTGGTCGCGCTGGGCGTGCCCGCGGCGGGCGTGCTGATCGACCCGACGCACGACTTCGGCAAGAACACCTGGCACGGCCTGGAGCTGCTGCGCCGGCTGGACGAGCTGGTGGCCACCGGGTGGCCGGTGCTGATGGCGTTGTCGAACAAGGACTTCGTCGGCGAGACCCTGGGCGCGGACGTGGACGACCGGGTGGACGGCACGCTGGCCGCGACGTCCGTGGCGGCGTGGACCGGCGCGAAGGTGTTCCGGGCGCACCAGGTGCGGCAGACCCGGCATGTGGTGGAGATGGTGGCGAGCATCGCGGGCACGCGCCCGCCGGCCCGGGTGCTGAGGGCGTTGGCCTGATGGCGGACTGGTTCGCCGCCAACACCTGGCAGCGCCCGCGGTGGACGGTGCCGGAGCTGGTGGCCCGCAAGGCCGGCCGCACGGTCAGCGTGGTGCTGCCCGCGCTGGACGAGGAGGCCACCGTCGGCGGCGTCGTCGGCGTGGTCCGGCCGCTGCTCGGCGGTCTGGTGGACGAGCTGGTGGTCGTGGACTCCGGGTCGAGCGACGGGACGGTGGCGCGCGCGGCGGCGGCCGGGGCGCGGGTCGTGCACCGGACCGACGTGCTGCCGCAGTTCGCGCCCCGGCCGGGCAAGGGCGAGGTGCTGTGGCGGTCGCTGGCCGCGACGACCGGCGACCTGGTGGTGTTCCTGGACTCCGACCTGGTGGACCCGGACCCGGAGTTCGTGCCCGCGCTGCTCGGCCCGCTGCTGACCCGCGACGTGCACCTGGTGAAGGGCTTCTACCGGCGGCCGTTGCGGCTGGAGAGCACCGGCGGCGGCCGGGTGACCGAGCTGGCGGCCCGACCCCTGCTCAACGCCCTGCGGCCCGAGCTGGCCGGTGTCGTGCAGCCGCTGGGCGGCGAGTACGCGGGCACGCGCGAGTTCCTGGAGTCGGTGCCGTTCGCGCCCGGCTACGGCGTGGAGATCGGGCTGCTGCTCGACGCGCACGCCCGCTACGGGCTGGACGGGATCGCCCAGGTCAACCTGGGGGTGCGCAAGCACCGCAACCGGGACCTGCGGCAGCTCGGGCCGATGGCGGCTCAGATCGCGGTCACCGCCCTGCGCCGGTGCGGCGTGCCGGTGGCGTCCTCCACGTTGACGCAGTTCGAGCCGTTCGACGGGGAGTGGCTGCCGTCGCCGGTGGACGTGCCCGCGGAGGACCGGCCCGCCATGCGCTCGGTGCTCCAGCGGTCGCGGTAGTGGCCGGGGGACGCCGCCAGCCCGGCGGGCGTGCCCTCCCGGGCGACGCGGCCGTCCTCGAACACCAGGACGTGGTCGAAGCCGGCCAGCGGGGCGAGGCGGTGGGTGACGAGCACGACCGCGCCGCGCGCGTGGTCGAGCACCCGGCGCAGCACGGCGTCGCCGTGGTCGACGGGCAGGCCCTCGACCGGCTCGTCCAGCAGCAGCACGTCCGGGTCGGCGAGCAGCGCGCGGGCGAGCAGCAGGCGTTGGCGCTGGCCGCCGGACAGGGCGTCGCCGTCCTCCCCGACGACCGTGTCCCACGGCACGTCCAGGTCCACCACGGCGGCCACCCGGTCCAGCTCCTCGCGTGACGCGTCCGGGCGGGCGAGGCGCACGTTGGCCTCCACGGTGGCGTGGAAGACGTGGGCGTCGTCCAGCACGCCCTTGGCGACACCGGGGTGGGCGGCGGCCAACGCCCGCAGGTAGGTGCTCTTGCCCGCGCCGCTCGCGCCCACCACGCCGACCCGGCGTCCGGCCGGCAGCTCGACGTGCGGCGCGGGGACCGGCTCGGCGCGGAGCGCGTCGCGGACGCGGCGGACCGAGCCGCGCGCCTCCGCCCACCTCTGGGCGGCCGGGGCCAGGGGCAGGGTGACCTCCAGCACCGCGACCGAGCCGAGCACGACGTGGGCCGGCGCGCCCGACCGCAGGAACGCCAGCGCCACCCCGAACTGCACGACCACGGCCGCCGCGGCCCACACCGCCGCGACCGCGTCGCCCCGCCGTTCCCGGTGGGCCAGCGCGTCCACCACCCGGCCGGTCGCGGCCAGCTCCCGGTCCAGCGCGCCGAACGCGGTCAGCTCCGCCGCGCCGTCCAGCAGCACGACGGTCCGCTCCGCCAGCTCGGACCGCAGCGGGGCGAGGGCGTCGAGGTGCCGGACCGCCATCCGGTGCGCGATCGCCGGGATGACGCACGCGTTCGCCACCAGGCCGAGCACGAGCGGCCAGGCGAACCCCGTGGCCGCCAGTGCGACCAGCCCCACCACGGCCGCCACCGCGCCCGGCAGCAGGCAGCGCAGCAGCGCGTCCTGCACCCGGTCCACATCGGACACCAGCCGGGTCAGCGCGTCACCGCGGGCCAGCGGGCGGCGCAGCAGCGCGTCGTACACCCGTCCGCGCAGGTCGGCGAGGTGCCGGAGCACCGCCGAGTGCCCGGCCAGCCGTTCCGCGTACCGCAGCCCGCCGCGCGCCACGGCCAACGCGCGCACCGCCACGATCGCCACCGTCAACGCCGCGAGCGGCGGCTGCCCGGCGGCCCGCACGACGAGCCACACGGCCGTCGTCATCAGGCCGATCCCGGCCAACTCGGCCGCCACCCCGGCCGCGACCGCCGGCACCAGCCGCCTCACCGGAGCGCCACCACCCGGTCCACCTCGTCGAGCACCGCGGGCCGGTGCGCCACCAGCAGCGCCGTCCGACCCCGGGCCAACCGCCGCGTCACCCGCAACACCGCCTCCTCCGTCCCGCCGTCCAACCGGGACGTCGGCTCGTCCAACAGCAGCAACCGCGCCTCGTCCCGGAGCAACGCCCGCGCCAACGCCACCCGCTGCCGCTCGCCGGAGGACAGCGGGTGCCCGGCGTCCACCAGGTGCCCCAACCCCAGCTCCGCCGCGGCGGCCCGCACGTCACCGGACGACCCGAGCGCGATGTTGTCGGCGACCGTGCCGGGGAACAGCGTGGGCCGTTGGGGCACCCAGGCGAGTTGGCGCAGCCACGACCGCCGGTCGACGTCCCGCAGGTCCACGCCGCCGACCGTGATCCGGCCGGACGCGGGCGTCACGAAGCCGAGCAGCAGGCCCAGCAGCGTGCTCTTCCCGACGCCGCTGGGCCCGACGACCGCGATCCGCTCGCCGGGCGCGATGCGCAACGACAGCTCGCCCAGGCTCGCGCGGCCGGGGTAGCGGACGACCACCCGGTCGACCACGATCTCGGCGGACCGCAGGTCGGGTGCCGGCACGCCGAGTTGTCCACAGGCCGCGTCCGCGCCCTTCGCCCCGCCGTTCCGTTGTGGCAGCATGAAGATCGGGGATCCCCCGGGCGGGGACGCCTGCGCAGCCGGCGCTTCGGCCGGGTGGGACCGGTGTGCGGCCGATGCGTGCGGCCCGGATCGCGGCGCGGTGGCTGTTTCGTGCGGCTGTGACCGGTGCGCGGCCGGCGGCTCGACCGGCGGCGAACCCTGCGGCGAGCCGTGCGCGGCCGACAGCCCGCCCCCTCGCGCGGCCGGCGGCTCGTCCCGCCGGGAAAGCGCCGCGGTCGGCGATCCGCTCGGCCGAGACCCCTGCGCGGCCGAGGAAACGTCCGCCGGCTCCCCTGCCCCCTCCGACCCGGCATCCCGCGTGACCGCACCGGGCGGGGACGCGTGGGCGGCGGCCGCCTCCAGCACGGCCAGGCCCTCGGCCGAGGCGTGGAACTGCGCGCCCGCCGCGCGCAGCGGCAGGTACGCCTCCGGCGCGAGCAGCAGCACCAGCAGCGCCACCCGCAACGTCACCCCGCCCTCCAGCAGCCGCAACCCCACCGGCACGGCCACCAGCGCCACCGACAGCGTCGCCACCAGCTCCAGCACCAACGCCGACAGGAACGCCACCCGCAACGTGCGCAACGTCGCCTCCGCGTGCGCCCCCGCCATCGCCCGCACCGTCCCCGCCTGCGCCGCCGCCCGCCCGAACACCGTCAACGTGCCCAGACCGCGCACCACGTCCAGGAAGTGCCCGCCCACCACCGCCAACCCGGCCCACTGCGCCCGCGTCCGGTCCCGCGTGCGCATCCCGACCAACGCCGCGAACACCGGCACCAACGGCAACGTCACCAGCACCACCAGGCCCGACGCCAGGTCCGCGAACGACAACCGCGCCACCACCGCCACCGGCACCACGGCCGCCACCACGAGCTGCGGCAGGTAGCCGGCGAAGTACGGCTCCACCGCGTCCAGGCCCTTCACCACCAGCGTCGCCACCGACCCGGCCCGCTCCCCGGACCCGGCCGCCCCGCGCAGCACCCGCTTGCGCCACGACGCCTTCACCGATGCCGCGTGCCGCTGCGCCACGACCCGCCCGCCCCACACCACGAGCCCGCGCGCCGCGACCACCGCCACCAGCCACCACGCCGACCACCCGCCGGCCAGCACCGACGCCACCACCTCGGCCTGCGCCAACACCACCGCGGCCGTGACGACCGCCAGCGCCGACAGGACGACGACGTACCTGCGGTCACCGTGCCGCACGGGACATCCACCACGTCGCCCACTGGAACACCAGCACCAGCGGCACCACCACGACCGCCGCCCACGTCAACACCCGCAACGTCGGCAGGTCCGCCATGACCGACACCGTCACCACCGACCGCGCGCCGAACACCCCCACCACCGGCAACGCGCACACCACCGCCGTGCAGGCGAACGCCGGCCCGTGCCGCCGCCCCCGCAACGCCACCCAGGCCGCGCCCACCAGCCCCAGCGCCACGACCGCCGTCACCCCGAACGCGGGCGCCGCGACCGGCCCGGCCGTCACCACCGCCGCGACCACGAACACCGCGACCGCCGGCAGGAGGAACCGGGCGATCCGCACCGCCCGCTCCCGCAGCCCGCCCGACAGCCGCCACGCCAGGAACACCGCGCCGTGCGCCGAGAACAGCACCGCCGTCCCCGCGCCCCACACCACGACCGGACCGCCCAGCACCCGCCCCAGCAGCACGCCCCACGCCACCGCCACGACCAGCGCGCCGCCGACGAGCGCGAAGTCCCAGCCGGGCGACCGCAGCTGCACCGCGACCGTGAAGCACACCAAGCCGGCCAGCAGCACCGCGAACACGGTGTGCTGCGACGACAGCAGCTCGCCCTCCAGCCTCGGGAACGCGCCGAACAGCACGCCCACTGCCGCGACCAGCCACACCTCGTTGCCCAGGAAGAACGGCGTCACCGCCCGCAGCACCGCCCGCCGCTCCGGCTCGTCGCGCCCGACCAGCCGCAGCACCGCGCCGACCCCGTAGTCGAACCCGGCCAACGCGAAGTAACCGCAGGTCAGGAACGTCAGCAGGCCAACCCACACACCTTCCACGCCACACACCCCTCTACAGCGCCGGGACGAGAGGCGACACCGGCGCCTCGTCGGAGGACACCGGTCCGCGCCGCGCCAACCGGGCGATCAGCACCCAGTCGGCGACCGCCAGCGCGACGAACACGCCGGTGAACGCGACGAACGACACGAGCAACCGGTCACGGTCGACGTGCGACATCGCGTCCTGCGTGGTCAGCAGCCCCTGCACCAGCCACGGCTGCCGCCCGACCTCGCGGAACAGCCACCCGCCGATCGCCGCCACGAACGGCAGCGGGATGCCGAGCACCATCAGGTACAGCGGGAACCGCAGCCGCACCACCCAGTCGCGGAACAGCAGCGGCACCGTCGCCCAGCTCGCCAGCAGCAGCGCGAACCCGATCTGGATCATGAAGCCGAGGCCCGCGCCGTCGACCGCGCCGACCGTGTCGAACTTGTCCGGCTGGTACTCCCGGACGATCGGGAACTGCCCGAACCCGAACCCGACCAGCAGCGGCGTCGCCACCGCCGTGAGCACCACGCCCAGCCGCAGCGACCGGCGGAAGAAGTCCACCTCCGGGGTGCGCCGGAGGAAGTGGTAGGCGCTGACCCCGGTCAGGAACACGCCGCCGACGGTCAACGACGCGAAGCACACGTGCAGGAACGCCGTCCCGAACGTCGGGTTGGCCACCAGCGCGGAGAAGTCCACCAGCCGCAGCACGCCGTCGCGCAGCTCGTGCCCGGCCGGGTGCTGGAGGAACGCGTTCGCCATCATGATCCAGAACGCGGAGGCGAACGCGGTCAGCGCGACCAGCCAGATCAGCGCCAGGTGCACCCACTTGTTCACCCGGTCCCAGCCGAAGATCCACAGGCCGAGGAACGTGGACTCCAGGAAGAACGCCACCAGCGTCTCCAGCGCCAGCGGCGCGCCGAACACGTCGCCCGCGAACGTCGACAGCCCCGACCAGTTCAACCCGAACTGGAACTCCATGACGATGCCGGTCGCGATGCCGAGCGCGTAGTTCACCACGTAGAGCCGACCCCAGAAGCGCGTCATCCGGGCGTGCACGGGGTCGGCGGACAGCGTGGCCCGGGTCTGCATCACCGCCACCGACGTCACCAGTCCGAGCGTCAGCAGCACGAACAGGAAGTGGAACGACGTGGTGGTGGCGAACTGGAGCCGGGCCAGTCCGAGAGCATCCATGAGTAGGTACGTTATATGTAGGCAGACAACTCAACATCGGGGATGTCCCCGATTCCGCCGACCGGCCCTGATCCGTAGAGTGGCTACCCATGAAGTCCGACGCGTTGCGCGGGCACCTCGACGCGCTCCTGCTGGCCACGCTCGACGGCGGCCAGCTGCACGGCTACGCCATCATCGAGGCGCTGCAACGGCGCAGCGGCGGCGCGCTCGACCTGCCCACCGGCACCGTCTACCCGGCCCTGCGCCGGCTGGAGACCGCGGGCCTGGTCGCCAGCGAGTGGAGCACCGTCGGCGGCCGGCAGCGCCGCACCTACCGGCTCACGAAGGCGGGCCAGCGCGCGCTCGCCGCCGAACGCACCGCGTGGCGCGAGTTCACCACCGCCATCGAGGGCGTGCTGGGAGGTGGGCCGTGGCCGGCGCAGGCGTGATCGACGACTACGTGACCGCCCTCGACCAACGCCTGCGCGGCCCCGACCCGGTCAAGGGCGACCTGCTCGCCGAGGCCCGCGACAGCCTCCACGACGCCGCCGCCGCGCACCGCGACGGCGGGCTCGGCGAGGAGGCCGCCCAACGCCGCGCCGTCGCCGAGTTCGGCCCCGTCGCCACCATCGCCCGCGAGTACCAGGGCCTGCTCGCCCTGGCCCACGGCACGCGCACGCTGCGGTCGGTGACGCTCGTCCTCCCCCTCGCCTACGTGATGTGGGAGCTGAACCGCATGTTCTGGATCGGCGCGTGGACCGACTTCGCCGCCCCGCCGCCCGACTGGTACCTCGCCGTCGCCCGCTTCAACGACGCCTCGGCGTGGGTCGTGGCGGGCGTGGCGGTGCTCGCGCTGCTCGTCGGACGCCGGCTCGCCCGCACCACCGTCGGCACCGCCACGCTGGCCCGCCTCGCCGGGGTCGTCGCGGTCGGGTCGGTCGGCCTGTCCCTGCTCGGCAACGTGGCCATCCTCGCCGCCACCGCCTACCTGGACCCCCAGCGGCTGCTCCTGTCGCCGCCGGTGGCCGCCGCGACCGCGTTCTCGTTCGCCATCGCGCTGCGGCTCGCCGTCCTCGCCCGGCGCTGTGTGGTGTTCTCGTCGGTCTGACCCGCGGGGCATGTGTCACGATCGTCACGTGACCTCAGCGCTCTTCTACATCGTCATCATGGCGCTCGTGGCGGCGGTGGTGTTCCTGCTGGCCGCGCTGGTGTTCGGGCGCGGCGAGGAGCTGGCGCCGCTGCCGCCCGGCGCGTCGCCGACCCGCCTGCCGGCCGACGACGTGACCCCGCAGGACGTGCGTGACCTGAAGTTCCAGCAGGTCATGCGCGGTTACAAGATGACCGAGGTGGACTGGGCGCTGGACCGCCTGGCCGGCGAGGTCGAACGGCTGCGCGACCGGGTCGCCGAGCTGGAGGCCGAACCGGGCGTCGAACCCGCCACCGGGACGTCGGCGACCACCCCGGCCGACCGCGACGCCGCGACCGCGGCGCGGAACGGGGCCGGGACCGACCCGGAGGGCGAAGCCGCCCGCGCGAGCGCGGCGGACCGGGGGACCGGGGCCGACCGCGACACCGCGGCCGAGCGGGAAACCGAAGCCGGGCGGCCCGCCGCGGCGCACCCGGGCACGGACCGCGAACCGGACCGGGAACCCGAGCGTGACCCGGCTTGACCTGCGCGTCCAGGTCGAAGCGCCCGCCCGGACCACCTGGGCGGCGCTCACCGACTGGGCCAGGCAGGGCGAGTGGATGCTCGCCACCACCGTCCGCGTGACCGGCGGCGACGGCGCGAGCGTCGGCAGCGGGCTGACCGCGTTCACCGGCGTCGGCCGGCTCGGCTTCACCGACACCATGCGCATCACCGCGTGGGAACCACCCGCGCGGTGCGCCGTCGAGCACACCGGCCGCCTCGTCCGCGGCGCCGGCGAGTTCCGCGTCGTCCCGCGCGGCCCGGACCGCAGCGAGCTGGTCTGGTCCGAGGACATCGCCCTGCCGCTCAACCTGGCCTTCGCGCCGGGTGTGAGACTCTCGCTGCACCGCTTCGCCGCATTCGCCCGGAGGTACACCCCGTGACCGACGTCGTCCGCTGCCCGTGGGGCGACAGCACCCCCGACTACGTCGAGTACCACGACACCGAGTGGGGCGTCGAGCTGCACGGCGAGTCGGCCCTGTTCGAACGCATGGCGCTGGAGTCGTTCCAGTCCGGCCTGTCCTGGATCACCATCCTGCGCAAGCGCGAGAACTTCCGGGCCGCGTTCGCCGGGTTCGTGCCCGAGCGCGTCGCCGCCTTCGGACCCGACGACGTCGACCGGCTCCTCGCCGACGCGGGCATCGTCCGCAACCGCGCCAAGATCGACGCCACGATCAACAACGCCCGCGCCGTCGCCGAACTCGACGTGCCGCTGGACGACCTGCTCTGGTCGTTCGCGCCCGAGCACCACGAACGGCCCGCCACGATCGCCGACGTGCCCGCCGTCACCCCCGAGTCCAAGGCCATGGCCAAGGAGCTCAAGCGCCGCGGCTTCGCCTTCCTCGGCCCCACCACCTGCTACGCGCTGATGCAGGCCACCGGCATGGTCGACGACCACATCGCGGCCTGCTTCCGCGCCGCCGGGGCCGTCACCGGCCGGTGAACGTCGGCTTCCGCTTCGCCACGAACGCGGCCACCGCCTCCCGGTGGTCGGCCGTCGCCCCCGCCTCCGCCTGCGTGCGCGCCTCCACCTCCAACGCCGCCGCCAGCGCGCCGGAGAACGCCATCGCCTCCTTGATCTTCGCGTAGGCGGTGGTCGGCCCGGCGGCCAGCTTCCGGGCCAGCGCCTGCGCCGTCGACAGCACCTCGCCGTCCGGCACCACCTGACCCACCAGGCCGATCCGCAACGCCTCCCGCGCGTCCACCGGCTGCGCCAGCAGCATCATCTCCATCGCCCGCCCGTGCCCGATCAGCCTCGGCAGCGTCCACGACGCGCCCGAGTCCGCGGTCAACCCCACGTTCGCGAACGCCATCAGGAACTTCGCGCCCTCCCCGGCCACCCGCAGGTCGCTCGCGAACGCCAACGACGCCCCCGCGCCCGCCGCCATGCCGTTCACCGCCGCGATCACCGGCTTCGGCATCCCCACGATCGCCTTGACCAGCGGGTTGTAGTGCTTCTCCACCGTCTCCAGCGGCGCCGGGTCGCCCGCCTCCAACAACGCCACGTGCTCCTTGAGGTCCTGACCGGCGCAGAACGCCTTCCCCGCGCCGGTCACCACCACCGCCCGCACGGCGTCGTCGCCGGCCGCCTCCACCACCGCCTCCAGGAACCGCTCCTTCAACGCCACCGTGAACGAGTTGAACGACTCGGGCCGGTTCAGCGTGAACGTGCGGACGCCGTCGGCGTCGTCGATGAGGAGTTCGGACACGGGTGGACCTCCGGTCAGTGGTGGGCGAGGCAATCGTCGACGAACTTGGCCGCCGCGGGCGCGAGGCGGTTGGTGTGCCGGTCGAAGAACGCGGCCGCGTCCGCGCCCGGCCAGTCGGCCGGCAGCAGCTCCCGCGGCAGGCCCGGGTCGCGGAACAGGAACTTGCGCCAGGCGTGCAGGAACCGCTGCGACGCCGCGAACGCCGCCGCCGGGGACGTACCGTCCACACCGGACATCACCGGCTCCCACTCCGCCACGAACCGCGCGTAGTCGCGGCCCAGCGTCGCCAGGTCCCACGCCCGGCCCGCCAGCTCCGCCGGGTCGCCCTCGTGGCCGCCGAGGAACGTGCTGCCCGCCACACCCTCGGCCGCCAGCACGTCCGCCAGCTCCGGCGACGGGCGCGGCGCGACCCACGTCACCGGCCCCAACGCGCCGTAACCGAGCAGTTGCAGCGACGACGCCACCCGCTCCCGCGCCTCCCGCGCGGGCAGCTCCTCCAGCACCACCACGTGCCACCGACCGTCCCACGTGGACGGCCGGGTGCGGTAGATGCGGGCCGCCGCCTCGTCCAGCCGGCGTTCCGCGCGGGGTGTCATCGCGTACCCCGGGCCGCCCGGCAGGCGCACCGGCTCCAACCAGCCCTGCCGCACCGTGCGCGACACCGCCGTGCGCACCGCGGGCGCGGCGAAGTCCAGCGGCTCCAGCAACCGGACGAGCGCGGCGATGGTCGCCGCGCCACCCCGCTCGCGGAGGTGGCCGCCGTAGACGTCGAAGAGCGCGGAACGGGCTCGCACGAGGTCCGAGTGTGTCAGGGCCACCCCGCGACACGCCACAGAGCGGTGACGGGTCACGACCAGGTGACGGTCGGCGGCGTGCCGCGGAAGTCGTTGGGAGGCGGCGATCCTGGCCCTGATCTGCGGCTCGGTGATGATCGCCGGCAGGTCGCCGGCCGGCCGGAAAGATCGGTTCGGTTTCGCTGCCGAGTCCGCATAGGGGAGAATGGGCGGAGTATCCGGCCCTGGTCGGACGGGGAAGATGTTGACGGAGGGAGCACGCGATGGCGGCCATGAAGCCCCGGACCGGCGACGGTCCCCTCGAGGTGACCAAGGAGGGGCGCGGCATCGTGATGCGCGTTCCGCTCGAGGGTGGTGGGCGCCTCGTCGTCGAGATGTCGGCGGATGAGGCCAACGCCCTGGGCGACGCCCTCAAGGCAGCCGCCGGCTGACCGGCCGGAGAGAGAAAGCGTCGAAGCCCCGGTTTCCACTGTGGAACCGGGGCATCGCTACGTCGCGCCGCGGCCCCCACCTGCGGCTTGTCCACCCGGCGTGATCGACCACGCCCGTCCCCCGGAGGTCCCCGTGCGAGCACCCCTGCCCACCCCGCTGGTCACCGTCGAGGTGGCCGACACCCTCCGCCGGGGTGTGCCCGCGGTGCTCGTCGCGTCCGGCGGGGACGAGGCGCGGCTCGGGCCGGGCGCGGAGCGGGTCGTGGACGCCGACGACGTGAGCGGCCGGGCCGGCGCGACGTCCCGGCAGGGGCGGGACCGGGTCGTCGGGGTCGGCGACGGCGCCCCCGGCGACTGGCGCAAGGCCGGCGCGGCCCTGGTGCGGGCGCTGGACGCGGACGCCGCGAAGGGCGCGACCACCTACGACGTGCTGCTGCCCGACGACGTGGCGGGCGAGGCCGTGGCGGCGTTCACGCTCGGTGTCGCCCTGGGCGGGTACCGGTTCAAGGTCACCGGGGAGGAACCGCCCAAGCGGGTGAAGTCCCTGCGCCTGGTGACCGCCGCCCCGGGGGTGGCGGACGTCGTGCGCAAGGCGACCACGCTGGCGGCGGCCACCTCGCTGAGCCGGGACCTGGCCAACACCCCGTCGAACGTCAAGGACCCGGCCTGGCTGGCCGCCGCCGCCGTGAAGGCCGCCAAGGCCGTGCCCGGCCTGCGGGTCGAGGTGCGGGACGAGAAGTGGCTCGCCGAGCAGCGGTTCGGCGGCGTGCTCGCCGTGGGCGGCGGCTCGGCCCGGCCGCCGCGGTTCATCGAGCTGACCTGGCCCGGGACCGGGGACGGCGGCCCGCACCTCGTGCTGGTCGGCAAGGGCATCACGTTCGACACCGGCGGCATCTCCGTCAAGCCGGCGGACGGCATGCACCTGATGCGCACGGACATGTCCGGCGGCGCGGCGGTGATCGCCGCCCTGATCGGCGTGGCCCGGCAGAGCCTGCCCGTCCGGGTGACCGGCCTGGTGCCGGCCGCGGAGAACCACGTGTCCGGGTCGGCGTACCGACCGGGTGACGTCATCACCCACTACGGGGGGACGACGACCGAGGTGACGAACACCGACGCCGAGGGCCGCCTGGTGCTGGCCGACGCCCTGGCCTACGCGGTCCGCAACCTCCGGCCGGACGTGCTGGTGGACGTGGCCACGCTGACCGGGGCGATGAAGGTCACGCTCGGCCTGCGCACCGGGGGCCTGTTCGCGACCGACGACGACCTCGCCGCGCGGGTGGCGGAGGCGGGGGCGCGGGTCGGCGAGTCGTGGTGGCGGATGCCGCTGTTGGCGGACCTGGTCGAGGACGTGCGGAGCGACATCGCGGACGTCCGCCAGTGCCCGCCGGGGCCGGGCGGCATCACGGCGGCGCTGTTCCTGCGCGAGTTCGTGGGCGACGTGCCCTGGGCGCACCTGGACATCGCGGGCCCGGCGCGCGCGGACAAGGTGTACGACGAGGTCGTCGCGGGCGCCACCGGCTTCGCCGCGCGGACCCTGATCGAACTGGCGGAGACCTACGCCACCACCCCGACCAACACGATCGGGTGATCATGTCCCGAAAATGTACGGAAACACCGTTACCGTACCTCGGTTGAATCGAGGAACCGCAACCGCCCCCGACCACCCCTCCCGACCAGTGCCCCACCCACCCCCTGACCACCCCGACCCCGCCCCGTCCAACGCCGGCCGCCGGCCACCCGGATCGGCGATCCCGGACCAGCCACCCGGATCACGGCGAGCCCGGACCTGCCAGCCGGGACCTGCGAGCCCGGAGCAGCCGGCCCGGAGCAGCGAGCGGAGACCGGCGAGCCCGGACCAGCCAGCCCGGACCGGCGAGCGGAGACGGGCCGGCCCGGACCGGATGGCCCGGATCAGCCGGCCTGGACCGCCGGGCCCGGACCGCGACCCGGCCGAACCGCCCACCGCCGCCGGCTGGGCCGTGGCACGAACCGGTGGCCGCCCGCCGATGGCGCACCGCCGGCCAGGCCGAGCGCAGCCGGACGTGCCGGCCCCGGATCGGCCAGGCCGAGCGCGGCGGGCCGGACCGGCGGGATCGGACCCGGCCCGGGCCGGGTGCCTGATCGGCCCGGACGTCGCCGCGGGCGCGCGGCCGGCGAGGCGCGAGGCGGGCGTGGCCGGGGGTCAGGCGGTGAGGGCGTGGTCGCGGAAGGCTCGGACGGCGGGTGGGAGGGGGACGTCGGCGGGCCAGGCGAGGGCGATCTCGCGCGACGCGCGCGGGGTCAGGGGGATTTCCGGGAGGCCGGAGGGGGAGTCGGCGTGCGGCAGCAGGGCGACGCCCAGGCCGGCCGCCACGAGACCGCGGACGGTCTCGGTTTCCTGGCCCTCGAAGGCCAGGGTGGGGGTGAAGCCGGCCGCCCGGCACAGGTCGTCGGTGATCTGCCGCAGGCCGTAGCCCGGTTCGAGCCCCACGAACTCCTCGGCCGCCAGCTCCGCGACCGCGACCGCCGCGCGGGCCGCCAGGCGGTGGCCGGGCGGCACGACGAGGACCAGCTCCTCCTCGCGCACGACGGCGTGGGCGAACGCCGGGTCGGTCGGCGGCGGGGAGACGAGGGCCAGGTCGACAACGCCGTCCGCCAGGTGGGTGAGGATGTCCTGCCGCGAACTCTGCACCAGCCGGAAGCGCACGGACGGGTGGGCGTCGCGGAAGGCGCTGACCAGGGTCGGGACGACCGAGCGGCCCAGCAGGTGGAGGAAGCCCAGGGCGACGACGCCCCGTTCGGGTGACACCTCTTCGGTGGCGGCGCGGTGGCCCGCTTCCAGCGCGGTCAGGGCGCGGTCGGCGGCTTCGCACAGCAGGCGGCCTGCCCTGGTCAGGCGCACCCGTCTCCCCGATCGTATGACGACCGGCGCGCCGAGTGACGTGCCCAGCGCGGTCAGCCAGCGGCTCACGGTCGGTTGCGGGACGCCGGCGGCTTCGGCGGCGTGGGTGACGTGCTCGTCGGCGGCCAGGGCGCGCAGGACGGCCAACCGCGGCACCAATTCATCCATCACGGTATCGATTCTCGCAAACCGGCGTATTGGACGCATGGATTAGCGTCGAAGACGTGCCCAGTCGCCTCACCACGTCCGTCGCCGCGACGGGTGTGGCCACGTTCGCCCTGCTCTACGCACCGCAGTCGGTCCTGCCCGACATCGCCGCCCGGTTCCACCTCACCCCGGCCCAGGCGTCACTCACCGTGAGCGCCGCCACCGGCGCGCTCGCCCTCGCGGTCATCCCGATGGCCGCCCTCGCCGACCGCGTCGGCCGACGCCGGGTCATCGCCTGGTCCGTCCTCACCGCCGCCGCCCTCGGCCTGCTCCTCCCGCTCGCCCCGACCTACGAGGCGCTCCTCGCCGCCCGCGCGCTCCAGGGCGTCGCCACCGCGGGCGTCCCGGCCACCGCCATGGCGTTCCTCGCCGCGGAAGCCGGCCGGCGCCACGTCGGCGCGGCCATCGGCGCGCTGGTCGCGGGCAACAGCGCGGGCGGCATGCTGGGCCGCCTCATCACCGGCCTCACCACCGACGGCACGTCGTGGCGCACCGCCCTCGCCCTCGCCGGCGCGTTCGGCGCGGTCTGCGCCGTCACCGCCGCCCTCCTGCTCCCGAAGGGCCACCCGGCCGCACGCCGCCCGAGCGCGCTCAAGGACGCCCTCACCGACCGCGTCCTGCTCTGCCAGTACGCGATCGCGGTCCTGGCGGTGGCGGCGTTCATCTCCGTCTTCAACGTCATCGGCTTCCGCCTCACCGCCGACCTCGGCCTGGCCACGGGCGTCGCCACCCTCGTCTACCTGGCCTACGCGGCGGGCGGTGGCGCGTCCGCCGCGGCGGGCCGGTTCGCCGACCGCCACGGCCGGGCCCGCGCCACCCTCGCCGGCCTGGCGGTGGCCGCCGCGGGCGCCGCGCTCACGCTGCCCGACCACGTCGCCGCGATCGCCGTCGGCCTCACCCTCTTCACCGGCGGCTTCTTCGCCGCGCACGCGGTGGCGAGCGGGTGGGTCGGCGCTCGCGCCCCCGAGCACGTGCGCGGCCAGGCGTCGGGCGTCTACCTGTTCGCCTTCTACGTCGGCAGCAGCACGGGCGGCACGGCGGGCAGCGCCGCCTACCAGGCCGGCGGCTGGCCGGGCCTGACCGCGCTGGTCACCGCGTGGCTGGGGTTGGCGGCCTGCGCCGCCGTCGCGGCGCACCGGGTTCAGAAGTCCAACGGCACCTCCGCCGCCGCGCCGCCGGTCACCGCGACCTCGCCCAGCTGAGGCACGGTGACCCGCCCGGCCGCAACCGACAGCGCCACCGACCGCACGTCCTCGGGCACCTCGAACACGACCGCCGTCGGGAACACCTCCCCGCCGTACCGCGCGCCGACCTGCCGCGCCGGCTGCCCGCCCGGCACCGTCAGCGTCACCAGCCCCGCCGTCCGCCCCGCGCCCAGCGCCGCCGGCAGCCCGTGCCCGACCAGCCGCAGCTCCACCAGCGCCAGCCCCGGGCCGGCCGTGGCCAGCTCGTACTGCCCGCCGTCGGACACCGGCCGCTGCCGGCCCAGCCGCGCCCGCACCACCTCCAGCGACCCGGCCGCCGCGCCCACCGACACCGGCGTCGACACCGAGATCGCCTCCGGCCCCGGCGCCCGCCGCAGCACCGCCGGCGCCTCGCCGACGACCTGCCCGGACGGCACGTGGACCCGCTGCTGGAGCGACTTCGCCCCGACCGTGTCGAGCACCAGCGCCTCCGGCCCGCCGCCGGCCGGCACGGTGTAGACGATCAACGCCGACCCGTCGTCCGGCAACCGGTCGGCGGGCAGCCGGTGCCGCCGCCCCGGCACGTCCAACGACAGCTCCGGCGCCTGCGGCACCCACCCCCGCCACGGCGTCTGCCCGAACGCCGAGTCCACCTCGCCGTGCCGCGTCACCCGCACCCGCAGCACCCGTAACGCCACCCCGTGCTCGGCGCGCAGGTCGCCCTCCGCCGTCGGCCACACCGACGGCGACGCGTAGCCCGTGACGCGCACCTCCAACTGGTCGTCGCGCACCATCGCGGACGCCGGGTCGAGCGCCTGCCCGTCGTCGGGCAGCACGGCCAGGAAGTCCGGCCCGGCCTCGCCGACGCCCTGGTCGGCCTCGGTCTCCCGCCCGTCGGTGCGCACCAGCTTCCCCACCGGCGTGCTGCGGGAGCCCTGCGCGGGCACCTGCGGCGGCTGCACCTCCAGCCGGATCCCGGACGAGTCGCGCTCGACCTCCTTCATCGGCACCGGCACCCAGTCCGTGGCCGCCGCCGTGCCGGGCACCTGCACGGGGCCGCACCACAGCCGCGTGTCGACCTCGAACGCCTCCCCGGTGCGGGCGAACCAGCAGCTCACCTCCGACTTCCCGGTCCGCGCCACGTACCCGAACGACAGCGTGTAGCTCAGCTCCGCCTCGGCCCGCGCCTGCAGGCCCGGCGCGTCGAGCACCGGCTGCCCCTTCATGGTCAACCTGACCTGCTCCGCGCTGAACGCCGACGGGGCGCAGCCGCCGGCCACCAGCGCGAGCAGGAGCACCAGCCACCGCATGGTCCGCCCCCAGTAGTCGCCCCTACTGGTTAAAAGGCGGTCGCCACCCCGGGGAGTTGCACCCCGTCGGAGTGGCGACCGTCACACCGCGGTGTCAGTCGGTCACCGGACGCCGGCCAGCGCCGCTTCGTACACGGCCACGGTCTGCTCGGCGACCGTCGCCCAGGAGAACTCCTCCACGGCCCGCTGCCGCCCGGCCTCGCCGAACGCCGCCGCCCGCGCCGGGTCGCCCAGCACCTCGTTGACCGCGTCGGCCAGCGCCACCCGGTACGCCTCGACGTCCTTCTCGTCGTAGTGCACGAGCAGCCCGGTGCGCCCGTGGTCCACGACCTCGGGGATGCCGCCCACGTCGGAGGCCACCACGGCGGTGCCGCACGCCATCGCCTCCAGGTTCACGATGCCCAGCGGCTCGTACACCGACGGGCACACGAACACGGTCGAGCGGCTGAGGATCTGCCGCACCTCGGCGGGCTGGAGCATCTGTCGGATCCAGAACACCCCGGGCCGGGCGGCGGCCAGCTCGGCCACCGCCAGGCGCGTCTCCTCGGCGATCTCCGGCGTGTCCGGCGCGCCCGCGCACAGCACGACCTGGGCGTCCGGCGAGATCCGGTGCGCGGCGGCGACGAGGTGCCCGACGCCCTTCTGCCGCGTGATCCGGCCCACGAACGTCACGATCGGCCGCGTCGGGTCGATCCCGTGGCGGACCAGCGCGTCGGTCTCGGTCACCGGGTGGTAGGCCGCCGTGTCGATGCCGTTGCGCACCACGTGCACCCGGGCGGGGTCCAGCGCGGGGTAGCAGTCCAGCACGTCGGCCCGCATGCCCTCGCTGACCGCGATCACCGCGTCCGCCGCCTCGTACGCGGTGCGCTCCACCCAGGACGAGACGCGGTAGCCGCCGCCGAGCTGCTCGGCCTTCCACGGCCGGCGCGGCTCCAGCGAGTGCGCGGTCACCACGTGCGGGATGCCGTGCAGCAGTTTGGCCAGGTGACCGGCCATGTTGGCGTACCAGGTGTGGGAGTGCGCGAGCTGCGCGTCACCCAGCGCGGCGGCCATCTCGAGGTCCACCGACAGCGTGGCCAGCGCGGCGTTCGCCTGCTCCAGCCCGTGCGCCGGGTTGTGCGCCCTGGCGTCCGCGCGCGGCCCGCCGAAGGCGTGCACGTCCACGTCGACCAGTTCGCGCAACCTCGGCACCAGGAAACCGACGTGCACCCCAGCGCCGCCGTAGACCTCCGGCGGGTACTCCCGTGTGAGCAGTCCAATTCGCACGGGGGCCACCGTAACCCCCTTGCCGGGGACGGCCGGGTGAACGTGAGGAGTTTGCGTTACTTCGCCGTTGGTGGGCCGGTGCCCACCCCGTTAGGGTCGTTGTCGTGAAAGGGCAACCGCACGTTCTGGGAATTGTCCTCGCCGGTGGCGAGGGGAAACGGTTGTGGCCGTTGACCGCCGACCGGGCAAAGCCGGCGGTGCCCTTCGGCGGTAACTACCGGCTGGTGGACTTCGTCCTGTCCAACCTGGTGAACGCGGGTTTCGTCAAGCTCTGCGTGCTCACCCAGTACAAATCCCATTCCCTGGACCGGCACATCTCCACCACCTGGAGGCTGTCCAATGTGCTCGGCCAGTACGTCACACCGGTGCCGGCCCAGCAGCGGCTGGGCCCTCGCTGGTACACCGGCAGCGCCGACGCCATCTTCCAGTCGTTGAACCTCGTCAACGACGAGAAGCCGGAGCACGTGATCATCTTCGGCGCGGACCACGTCTACCGGATGGACCCCGGCCAGATGGTGGAGCAGCACGTGGAGACCGGGGCGGGCGTGACCGTCGCGGGCATCCGGGTGCCGCGCGCCGAGGCCAAGGCGTTCGGCTGCATCGACTCCGACGAGACCGGGCTCATCACCCGCTTCCTGGAGAAGCCGTCGGAGCCGCCGCACGTGCCGGACGACCCCGAGGTCACGTTCGCGTCGATGGGCAACTACGTGTTCACCACGGAGGCGCTCATCGAGGCGTTGCGCGCGGACGCCGCCAACCCCGACTCCGACCACGACATGGGCGGCGACATCATCCCGATGCTCGTCGACCAGGGGCAGGCGCACGTCTACGACTTCGCGGACAACAAGGTGCCGGGCGAGACCGACCGGGACCGGGGCTACTGGCGCGACGTGGGCACCATCGACGCCTACTACGAGGCCCACATGGACCTCGTGTCGGTGCGGCCGGTGTTCAACCTCTACAACCAGGCGTGGCCGATCCGGACGGCGACGCCGCCGCTGCCGCCGGCGAAGTTCATCGCCGGGGGCAGCGCCGAGGACTCGATGGTGGGGCCGGGGTCGATCATCTCCGGCACCGTCCACGGGTCGGTGATCAGCTCGGACGTGGTGGTGGAGTCCGGGTCGGTGGTGCAGGGCAGCGTGCTGCTGCCGGGCGTGCGGATCGGGCGCGGGGCGGTGGTGCGGCGGGCGATCCTGGACAAGAACGTCGTGGTGCCCGACGGCGCGCTGATCGGCGTGGACCCGGCGACGGACCGGCAGCGCTACACCGTGTCCACCGGCGGGGTCACGGTGCTCGGGAAGGGCGTCACGGCGTACTGAGCCGCGAGGTCGGGGACCTCCTCCCGGGGGTCCCCGACCGGCGTCCGCCCCGAACCCCACCCGGCTGGGCACACCGCCCGGACCGGTGCCACCGGGTCGGGGCGGCCCGCCGGTCAGCCCGCCTTCGCGGCCACCAGCAGCCCGTCGCCCAGCGGCAGGATCACCGGCACCAGCCGGTCGTCCTCGCGCACCGCCCGCGCCACCTCGCGCATCGCCGTCGTGTCCGGGTCGCGGTGGGCCGGGTCGACCACGCGCCCGTGCCACAGCACGTTGTCGAACGCGATCACCCCGCCCGGCCGCAGCAGCCGCACGCCCTCGGCCAGGTACGCCGGGTACTCCGACTTCGCCGCGTCCACGAACACCAGGTCGTACGCGCCGTCGGTGAGCCGCGGCAGCACCTCCAGCGCCCGCCCCGTGATCAACCGGGTGCGGGACACCGCGATCCCGGCCTCCGCGAACGCCGCCCGCGCCGCCCGCTGGTGCTCCGGCGCCACGTCGATCGAGGTCAGCACGCCGGCCTCGGGCATGCCGCCGAGCAGGTACAACGCGCCGACCCCGGCGCCCGTGCCGACCTCCACCACGGCCCTGGCCCGCAGCGCCGCGGCGAGGAACCGCAACGCCGCCCCGCCGCCGGACCCGATCGGCACGCAGCCCAACTCGGCGCCACGAGCCCGCGCCGCCGCGATCACGGCGTCCTCGGGCAGGTAGCGCTCCACGTACTCGCGCGTCGGCGCATCCACAGCACGAAGGCTAACGCCGCCGGCGGCGGTTCGGGTGGTTCCGGCGGACGACGCCGGATTCTCAGCGTGCTCTCAGCCGCCTCTCACGATGGTTATAAGGGAGGACGTCACGCTGGTCCCAACGCATGACGAGCAGGACCCACGGGAACACGTCAGGGGACACGAGCGTTGACCCGTGCAGCAGGGCAGCCAGCCCACTGGAGGTGCTTACCCGCCCGATGCCTGAGCAGCCGACCGCCGCACCGACGGCCCCCATCGACGACGTGGAGTGGATCCCGCCCACGTGGGACGAAGTCGTGCGCGAACACGCCGACCGGGTGTACCGGCTGGCCTACCGCCTCACCGGCAACCAGCACGACGCCGAGGACCTCACCCAGGAGACGTTCATCCGGGTCTTCCGGTCGCTGGCGTCCTACAAACCCGGCACCTTCGAGGGCTGGCTGCACCGCATCACCACGAACCTGTTCCTCGACATGGCCCGCCGCCGCTCCCGCGTGCGCATGGAGGCCCTGCCCGAGGAGAGCGACCGCATCCCCGGCGACGACCCGACGCCGGAGGAGGTCTACGACGACACGCACCTCGACCCGGAGCTGCAGGCCGCGCTGGACGAGCTGCCGCCGGAGTTCCGGGCCGCCGTGGTGCTGTGCGACGTGGAAGGACTCTCCTACGAGGAGATCGGCGCCACCCTCGGCGTGAAACTGGGTACCGTGAGGAGCAGGATCCACCGGGGCCGCCAGGCCCTGAGGGTCGCACTGGAACGCCGTCGGGGTCTCGTTCAGGAGGACTCTGCATGACCGATCTGCGAGGTTGGCAACTGCCCGAGCAGCACCTGCTGCCCGACGCGGTCGTCGCCTTCGTCGACGGCGAGCTGTCCGCCTCGGCGCACAACCGGGCGGCGGCCCACCTGGCCCGCTGCCCGTTCTGCGCCGCCGAGGCGTACTCGCAGCAGCAGGCGCGGTCCGCGGTCCGCGCCGCCGACGCGCCCTGCGCGCCCGCCGGCCTGCTGGCCAGGCTGGGCGCGATCCCGCAGGAGGTGGAGCTGCCCAGCGCGCCGGACGGCCTCGCGGTCACCGAGGACGGCCAGCTCGTCACCGTGCAGCGGCCCGACCGGGTCGCGTTCGGCAGCGGTCCCGTGCTGGGGGCCGGCCGCCCTTTCGGAACCGGCGGCGGAAGCCGCTTCGGAGTCTTCGGGGGTAGACGCGCACGGCAGGGCGCCGGCGTCGTCGTCTCCGGGCTCATGCTGGGCGCGCTCGCGCTCGTCGCGCCGGGCGGCGACGACCCCGCGCCCGTGCCCGCCCAGGGCAACACCCCGCAGCCCTCGCCCGTGGTCGCGCCGTCGTCCGCGGCCGCCGACCGCGAGCCCGGCGCCGCGCTGCGACCCGTGGCCGACACCGGCCTGATGGGCCGCTGACCAGCCCGCTGACGGCAACTTCACCGGTCGCCGGGCACGATTGCCCCGCGACGACCATGGTGTGACGACGTGCGGGGAGCGATGAGGGAGCCAGAGCAGGGCAACGGGACCCCCAGGTCGGGCGTCGACGACGGGGCGCACCGCAGGCTCGCACCGCGCCCGCTGAACCGCCCGCCCGTGGACCCCGGCCAGCAGGCCGTGTTCGGCCGGCCGAGGGGCGTGGCGGGCGCGTTCGCCGGCGACCGGCCCGTCCTCGACGGCGGCAACGGCTCCGTCCGGCTCGCGCCGCCGCCACCGGAGGCGCTGGCCACGGCGTTCGGCCGGCCGCCGGGCGACCCGGGCACCCGCCTGCAACGCCCGCCGGTGGACCTCGGCGGCGAACCCGAGGTCGAACCCGTCTTCTGGGAGGGCAAACCCGCGGGCGACGCGTGGCGCGACCCCGGCGCGTCGGCCGTCATCGGCCCGCCCGCCGTCACCGAGCAGCCCGCCGCCGACACCGAGGCCGAACCCGGGCCCGGACCGCGGCTCAGCGTGCCCGAACTGCTGTTCGGGCGACGCGTCAAGCCGACCGCCCTGGCCGTGCTCCTGGTGGCCGCGCTGCTGGTCGGCGCGGCGGGCGGCGTGGTCGGCTGGCTGCTGGGCCGGGTCGGCAACCCGCTCACCGACGGCGGCGTCACGCTCGCCGAGGTCAAGCCCGGCAAGGAGCGGCCCGTCGGCTCGGTCGCCGACATCGCCAAGCGCGTCACGCCCAGCGTCGTGTCGATCGAGTTCAAGGGCGCGAACGTGGCCGGCGTCGGCTCCGGCGTGGTCATCGACGGCGCCGGGTACGTGCTCACCAACGACCACGTGGTCGCCCCGGCGGTGCAGGACACGTCGGCGAAGCTGACCGTGGTGTTCATCGACGGCAAGCGCGCCGTCGCGCAGGTCGTCGGCCGCGACTCCAAGACCGACCTCGCGGTGATCAAGGTCGAGGTGGACAACCCGACCGTGCTGCAGTTCGGCGACTCCGACGACCTGGCCGTCGGCGACACCGTGCTGGCCATCGGCTCGCCGCTGTCGCTGTCGAACACCGTGACCGAGGGCATCGTCAGCGCCCTGCACCGGCCCGTGACCGCCGCGGGCGAGAACGGCGGGCCGCAGGTCACCTACGACGCGATCCAGACCGACGCGGCCATCAACCCCGGCAACTCCGGCGGCGCGCTGGTCGACTCGTCCGGCGCGCTGGTGGGGATCAACTCCTCGATCCGCACCGAGACCGGCGGGTCGGTCGGCCTCGGGTTCGCGATCTCCGGCAACTACGCGCGCAAGGTGTCCCAGGCGCTGATCCGCGACGGGTCGGTCAAGCACGCCGACATGAACGTGAACGTGCGGTCGGCGTCGGCGGAGACCGCCGAGGGCGCGCAGGTGCAGAACGTGCTGGAGGGCGGCGCGGCCGACGCGGCCGGCATCGAGGAGGGCGACGTCATCACCCGGGTCGGCGACCGGATGGTGCGCAACGCCGCCGAGCTGACGGTCGCGGTAAGGGAACATGAAATCGGCGAGACGGTGCCGGTCGTGCTGGCCAGGCAGGGCCGTGAGCTGACCGTGCAGGTGACTTTGAGGTCCGACTGACGGCTACGCTGGCGGTCAGGCAGGGTGGCGCGGAAGGTGGGGCACGCGGGTGTTCGACAGCATCGGGTGGCTTGAGATCCTCGTCATCATCGTGGCGGGGCTGTTCATCCTGGGGCCGGAGCGGCTGCCGGACGCCGCGGCCTGGGTCGGCAAGTCGCTCCGCCGGGTCCGCGAGTACGCGACCGGGGCGCGGGAGCAGCTGAAGCAGGAGATGGGGCCGGAGTTCGAGCAGCTCCGCAAGCCCCTGGAGGACCTGCGGGAGCTGCGGAACTTCGACCCCAAGCGCGCGATCACCAAGCACCTGTGGGACGACGAGCCGAGCGAGAAGTCGAACGGCCACCCGGCCGTGCCGCCGGCGCGCGACACGACGAGCCGGGACCGGCCGCTGGAGCGCGGGGAGCGGCCCCCCTACGACCCGGATGCCACCTGACCCCTCGGCCGGCCCGCTGTTAATCGACCGGTCGAGGCTCGAGGTCTGAGCACGACGACCGGACACGACGACCGAGCGCGACAGCCGGGCACGACGGCCGGGAGCAGGGATCGGGCGGGACCGCCGGCACGACGGTCGGCAAGGGTTGAGCGTGACCGCCGGGCGCTGCGGCGGGGCGTGACGACGACGGCCGGGCGGGGTGGCCGGGCGCGAGGCCCCGGAATTGTCGGTGCCTGTCGGTAAGATCAAAGCAGGGGTCCCCTGGCGGGTACCCCTGCGAAGCGATCCGCGCGAAGCCTCCCGTTCGACCTGGTCCCGCCGCCGCGGGGGTTCCCGGGAGAGCGGGGAACCCCCGCGGCGGCGTTCCGGCCGTGGCCGGTCAGGAGACGCCGCGCCCCCGCCGGGCCGCGGCGGGCGACGGCGGAGCGTCGGCGGCGGACGCCGAGGTCGGCGCGCCGGTGATGGTGAACTGCGCGCCCGGCTCCACCACGACGTGCCCGGACGCCGAGTTGGTGATCGTCACGTTGGTCAGCGTCGCGCTCCCGCGCGCGCCGTTCATCGCCAGGATCCCCGCCCCGTTGTTCGAGCGGTCGATCCGGACGTCGCTGATCACCACCCCCGGCACGGCCCCGCCACCCGACTTGAACTGGATGCCGTCGTAGGTCGAGTCGTGGATCTCGGTGTCCCGGATCGTCACCCCCGGGATGTCGCGGCCCTGCGCGAACAGGGTGATCGCGCCGAACTCCTGCGCCTCGCCCCAGAACGCGCCACCCGTCCGGAACAGGGCGTTGTCCGCGAGCAGCGTCTGCCCGGAGAACGGCAACGGGTCGTGGTCGGTCGCCAGCATGATCCCCGGGTAGTTCATGGTGTCGTACACCAGGTTGTGCTCGGCCCGGTTGCCGTGGCCGCCGTAGATGGCGATGCCGTTGGCCCGCCACGGCAACTGGATGGTGTTGTTCAGGAACGCGTTGTCGTGCGCGACGTCGACGGCCTGGTCCTTGACGTACCGGTTCGCCCACACCGCCAGCGAGTCGTCGCCCGTGGTCCGGAACGACGAGTTGAACACCCGCGAGTTGCGCGTGCCGTTGGTGAAGTTGATCCCGTCGGCGTAGGTGTTGCGGATCCGCATGCCGCTGAACTCCACCCCGTCCGCGGGACCCCACAGCGCCGGGATGTTGTCGTAGTCGCGCCCGACCCACACGCCCACGTTCGCGTGCTCGATCCACACGTTCGTGATGCGCGTGCCCTGGCCGAACCGGCCGTTCAGGCCCACCCCGCCCTCGGCGCCGCCGGGCCCGCCGCGGATCCGGCCGGAACCGAAGATCGCCAGGTCCGAGATCTGCGTGTTCGCGTCGATGTCGAACCCGAAGTTGCCCTCGTGCGGGTGGTTGATGCCGCCCCGCGCCAGGTGCGGCTCGGTGAGCGTGACCAGCCGCGAGTGCCACATGCCCGCGCCGCGGATGGTGACGTCCCTGATCCCCACCTGGTTGTACTGGCCGCGGTCGAGCGGGTCGTCGGTGAGGATCTTCTTCTCCTGCCGCCACTGCCCGGCCGGGATCCACACGCAGCCGATGACGCCGTTCTGGTCGTCGGTCACGGCCCGCTGGATGGCGTCGGTGTCGTCGCCGTCGTCGTTCGGCACCGCGCCGTAGGCCGTGATCGACGTGCAGCCGGCGGGCTGGGACGACGGCGGCGCGACCTGCTCCAGGTCGATCAGGTCGATGATGTGGAACGCGGCCGTGTCGTCCGCGTCCCGCTGGAGCCGGAACCGGGTGCCGGCCGGGTAGGACCGCGCCAGCAGGGCGTTCGCCTCGTCGAACAGCCGGCGCGCGTCGGCCTGCGGCGTGTTCGTCAGCCCTTCCGGGTCGTCGGTGTTGCCGTACAGCCAGCTGTGCCGCGACGACAGCGTCAGCTTCTGCGTGAACACGTCGTCCACGTACAGGCTGATGGTGGCCTCGATGCCACCGCCGCCGGGGGCGTCGGGGATCGAGTTGCGCACCACGATCGAGTTCGCCGGCGCGGTGGACGTGAACTCCACGAACTGGCCCGTGCGGTCGAGCCGCACCGACTTGCGCCCCGACGACTCGGTGGCGAAGTTCGTGTGCCCGAACCGGCGCAGCGGGTCCGCCTCCAGCAGGGTGCCCTGGTAGCGGGCCGCTTCCGCCTCGTGCTCGACGTACGGGACGGCCGCGCCCCGGCCGACGACGATCGACCGCGACCACGTGTTGTTCGCCTCGTCGGTCTCGGCGACGGCGCCGGTCGCGTCGGCCGTGGCGGTGATCGTCGCGCCGCCCGCGGTGGCCCGCCACGTGCCGGTGACGGGCACGGTCACCGTCGCGCCCGCCGCGACGGCCGGGGTGGTGGTGTCCAGCGTGGCGCCGCCGACCACGAGCCGGGTCACGGAGCCCGCGCCCACGCCCGACGTGCCGCGGTTGCGCACCGACGCGGTGAACGACACGGTCGCGCCCACCGCCGGGTTCGGCGGGTTCGACACCACGTCGGCGACCAGGAGGTCCGGGCCGGGGGCCTGCGTCACGACCAGCGGCGACGGCGCGGTGTGGGTGTTGTTCGCGTCGTCCCGCTCGACCACGGCGTTGGTCGGGTCGACCACCGCCTTCACCTGGTGGCTGCCCATCGGCCGCCGGCCCGCCGGGAACGACACCGCGGCCGACGCCCCCGCCGCCAGCGCGGCGACCGACGCGCTGCCGACGACCGCGCCGCCGACGCTGAAGTCGACCGTCGTCGCGGGCGCGGCGGCCGAGCCCGCGTTGCGCACCGCGGCGGTCAGGGTGACCGCGTCGACCTCCGTCGGCGCGGCGGGCGACCAGGTCAGCGACGTGACGGTGAGGTCCGGGTTGGGCGCGGCGACGCCGACGACCTGCAGCTCGGCCACCTGCCCGCCGGGCGCGCCGGTGTTGCCGAAGAACTGCAGCCGCACGTCCGCCACCCGCGCGCCGACCGGGACGGTCACCGTGTTCTGGTTGCCGGCCGGGCTGAACGCGTGGTCGGCTCGGGCGACCAGCGACGTGAAGCCCGTCGCCGACTGCTCCCGGCCCAGCACCTGGAAGCTCTGCGTGCGCGGACCCCACACCGGGTCGGGGTTGAGCCGGACCACCACGCGGTCCACGTCGGCGTTCGCGCCCAGCTTCACGGTCAGCGTGGACGACTGCCCGCCCGCCTCCCAGTAGGTGGCGACGTCACCGTCGTTGGCGTTGGCGGCCACGAACGAGAACACCGACGACGACGCCTCGATCGGCTTGCCGCGGGCGAGGTCCGTGCCGCCGCCGCCCCGGCCGACCCGCGTCACGGGGTTGCTGTCGCCGGACACGTTGCCCGCCGCGTCCCGCGCCCGCACCGTGTAGGTGACGGTGTCGGTGGCCGGCCGGCTGTCGGTGTAGGTGAGCGTGGCGCCGGGCACCGAGGCGCGTTCCGCGCCGTTGGCGTACACGGTGTACCCGGTGACGCCGGTGTCGTCGGACGACGCGGACCAGGCCAGCCGGATCTGCCCGGCGGCGGGCTCGGTGAGGGTGAGGTCGCCGGGCGGGGACGGGGGCCGCACGTCGCCGGTCTCCGGGCCGTGCACCTCCAGCTCCGCGACCTGGCCCGCGGGCCAGCCCGTGTTGGCGGTGACGTGCAGCCGCACGTACCGGGTGTCCCGGGCGGTGAAGTCGATGGTCGCGGTGTTGCCGGCCGCCGGGTCGAACACGCGCGCCGCGGACGGCGAGAGGTCCGTGAACGCGGTGCCGTTCGTGCTGCCCTGCACGGCCACCGCCTGGGTGCGCGCGCCCCAGCCGCCCGGCAGCCGGAGCACCACCCGGTTGACGGCGACCGCCGCGCCGAGGTCCACCTGGAGCCACTGCGGGAACGCGTTGTTGCCGCTCTCCCAGTAGGTCTCGCGGTTGCCGTCGGTGGCGTTGGCGGGCGGGTAGCCGGGCTGCGAGCTGCTCGCCGACGTGGGCTTGCCCGCGGCGAGGTTGACCGCCGACGCGCCGATCCCGGAGTCGGCGGCGGGGTCGGGTCGCGCGCCGGCGGGCGCGCCGGAGGCGGGGGAGAGGCCGAACACGGTCAGGCCGATCGCGAGGATGCCGCCGACCAGTCGCCGGCTGCGCTGCTTCCGTTTCATCGGTGTCCTCTTCGTTGGGGACGACGGTGCGCTCACGACAGACCGCGGCGGACGCCTGCCGACAAGTTGCGACGTAGTATTAATTTCTTGAGTTGATCTGTCAGATTTTTGCGAGGTTGCGTACAAAGGTTGCAGACGGGCGGCTGTTCGTCAACGCCCGTCGTGCGGCGCGCACGACGAAACAGGGGCCCCCGGTGCACGGGAGCCCCTGTGGCGTGGAAATACGGCGAGCGGTCAGCGACCCGCCGGTGAGACGTTCAGCAGGCGGCCCGCCAGGCCGCGCGACCGCGTCGACAGCTTGCCCGCCACGGTCGTGAGCACCCGGCCCGCGGTCGACTCGGGGTGCGCCAGCACGATCGGCGTGCCCGCGTCGCCCTGCTCCCGCAGCCGCGGGTCGAGCGGCACCTGGCCGAGCAGCGGCACGTCCGCGCCCACGGCCTGGGTCAGCGAGTCGGCCACGGTCTGCCCGCCGCCCTCGCCGAACACGTCCATCCGGGTGCCGTCCGGCAGCTCCAGCCACGACATGTTCTCGATCACGCCCGCGATCCGCTGCCGGGTCTGCAACGCGATCGAGCCGGCCCGCTCGGCCACCTCCGCCGCCGCCTGCTGCGGCGTGGTCACGACCAGGATCTCGGCGTTCGGCACGAGCTGCGCCACCGAGATCGCGATGTCGCCGGTGCCCGGCGGCAGGTCCAGCAGCAGCACGTCCAGGTCGCCCCAGAACACGTCGGCCAGGAACTGCTGCAACGCGCGGTGCAGCATCGGGCCGCGCCACACGACCGGGGTGTTGCCCGGCGTGAACATGCCGATGGAGATCAACTTCACGCCGTGCGACTGCGGCGGCATGATCATCTTCTCGACCTGGGTCGGCCGGGCGTCGGTGCCCAGCATGCGCGGGATCGAGTGGCCGTAGATGTCGGCGTCCACCACGCCCACCGACAGGCCGCGCGCGGCCATCGCGACGGCCAGGTTCACCGTCACCGACGACTTGCCGACGCCGCCCTTGCCCGACGCCACGCAGTACACGCGGGTCAGCGAGCCCGGCTGGGCGAACGGGATGACCGGCTCCTCGACGCCGCCGCGCAGCGACTTGCGCAGCTCGGTGCGCTGGGCGTCGCTCATCACGTCCAGCTCCACGCGCACGCCGGACACGCCGTCGAGCGCGGACACCGCGGTCGTCACGTCGGCGGTGATCTTGTCGCGCAGCGGGCAGCCGGCCACGGTGAGGTAGACGGCCACGTCCACGACCCCGTCGTCGCCGACCACGACGCCCTTGACCATGCCCAGGTCGGTGATCGGACGCCGGATCTCGGGGTCCTGCACGCCGGCCAACGCCTTCTGCACGTCGTCAACGGTGGGAAGAGTCACGGGAAGCGCCTTCGGAAAGAGGTGGTGGGACCGCCATGCTACGGCGGGCCGTGCACCTCCAAGCTACCGGTTGGTCACCCGCGGAACCGGGGCCAGCGCGCAGCCGGTTGCGTGCTTTCCGTAACATCGGTATCCGTGCCGGACACCGGACCTGCCCGGTTGCCCACCCGTACCGAGCTGGCGGTGTGGCGATCCTTCCTCCGGGCGCACGCGAGGCTCACTCGGATCCTGGAAGCCGAACTCATCGCCGAGCAACGCCTGTCGCTCGCGGCCTACGACGTCCTGGTCCAGCTCGCCGAGTCGCCGCAGCACCGGCTGCGGATGACCGAGCTGGCCGACGCCGTCCTGCTG
The DNA here is from genome assembly GCF_053601135.1 of Actinosynnema sp. NPDC004786. NCBI lineage: Bacteria > Bacillati > Actinomycetota > Actinomycetes > Pseudonocardiales > Pseudonocardiaceae > Actinosynnema > Actinosynnema sp. NPDC004786. The sequence continues at coordinate 81,960 of NZ_JBSGBG010000012.1, forward strand.
TCCCGCTCCGGCGTCACCAGGCTCGTCGACCGGCTCGAACGCGCCGGCCTGGTGCTGCGGGAGCGCGCCGACGGCGACGGTCGCGGCGTGGTGGCGGTGCTGACCGCGCAGGGCCTGGACCGGCTCCGCGTCGCGTCCGGCACCCACCTGACGGGCGTGGCGCGGCACTTCGCCGAGACGTTCACCCACGCGGAGCTGGAGGCGTTCGGCCGCACCTGCGACCGGCTCGGCGCGGACGAACCCTGACCCGGGGGCTCACGTCGAGGGCACGTCGTCCCGGACCGCGTCCCTGGCGTCGCGCTCCCGGCCGTCCCGGTCCTTGCCGTCCTTGTCCCGGGCGTCCTTGTCCCGCAGATCCTTGGCGTCCTTGTCCTTGCCGGGGCGCTTGCGCTCGCGGAACACGCGTTCCAGCTCGCTGCGCAGGTAGTCGCGGGTCACCACCTCGCCCACGGCCAGCCGCAGCGCGGCCAGCTCACGCGCCAGGTACTCGGTGTCGGCCTTGGTCTGCGCGGCCCGCGCCCGGTCCTCCTCCAGCGACACCCGGTCCCGGTCGTCCTGCCGGTTCTGGGCCAGCAGGATCAGCGGCGCGGCGTACGCGGCCTGCGTGGAGAACGCCAGGTTGAGCAGGATGAACGGGTACGGGTCCCAGCGCAGCGACACCGCGGCCAGGTTCAGCGTGATCCACACGATCACGATCAGCGTCTGCCAGAACAGGAACTTGCCGGTGCCGAGGAACCGGGCCAGCCGCTCGGAGAACCGGCCGAACGCCTCCGGGTCCACCGACAGCCGGAGCCTGCCCTCCGTGCGCGGCTGGTCGAGCCGCCGGCGCGGCTGCGGCTCAGGCATGGGACAGCCCCGTTTCCCGCCAGTTGACCGGCAGCAGGTGGTCCAGCACGTCGTCCACGGCGACCGCGCCGAGCAGGTGGTCGCTCTCGTCCACCACCGGCCCGCACACCAGGTTGTAGGCGGCGAAGTAGCGGGTCACGTCGCCGAGCGACGCGGACGGCGACAGCGTCGCCAGGTCGGTGTCCAGCACGCCCGCCACCAGGTCCGACGGCGGTTCCCGCAGCAGCCGCTGGATGTGCACGCAGCCCAGGTAGCGGCCGGTGGGCGTGGCCGTCGGCGGCCGGCACACGAACACCATGCTGGCCAGCGCGGGCGTCAGGTCCGGGTTGCGCACGTGCGCGAGCGCCTCGGCCACGGTCGCGTCCGGCGCGAGCACCACCGGCTCCGGCGTCATCAACCCGCCCGCGGTGTCGAAGCTGTACTCCAGCAGCCGCCTCACCGGCGCGGACTCCTCCGGCTCCATCAGCTCCAGCAGCCGGTCCTTCTCCCCCTCGGGCAGCTCGGCCAGCAGGTCCGCCGCGTCGTCGGGGTTCATCGCCTCCAGGATGTCCGCGGCGCGCTCGTCGTCCAGGTGGGCGAGCAGGTCCTTCTGGTCCTCCTCGCCCATCTCCTCGATGACGTCGGCGAGCCGTTCGTCGTCCAGCGCCTCGGCCACCTCGTAGCGGCGCTTCAGCGGCAGGCTGTGCAGGGCCAGCGCCACGTCCGCCGCGCGCATCGTCTCGAACACCGCCACCAGGTGCTGCGCGCCCTGCGGCTGGCCCGCCAGCTCCGTCACCGACAACCCGGACAGCTCCTCCCAGCGCAGCACCTGCACGGGGCCGCGGCGGGCCAGCCGGCCGGTGCGCTCCCGCACCGCGACCCGCGTCATCCGCCAGTCCCGGGTGCGGGTGGGCTCCATCGCCGCGTCCACCAGCACCGCCACCGCGCCCGAGCCGAGCCGCACCCGCGCGTCGAGCAGCTCGCCGACCACCAGCACCTCGTTGGTGCGCTGGTGGAACTGGCGCAGGTTCACCGTGCCCGTGGCGAGCGTCACGGCGTTCGGCTCGATCGAGGTCACCCGCAGCATCGGCACGAAGATGCGCCGACGGGTCGCGAGCTCCAGCACCAGGCCCAGCACGCGCGGCGGCTGCCGGTCCACCCGCAGGCCGATGACCAGGTCGCGGACCTTGCCGATCGACTCGCCGTCCGGCCCGAACACGGGCAGCCCGGCGAGCTGTGCGGCGAAGACGCGGTTCACGGCGACCACGTGATCAGGTTAGTCCGCCGCGTGCCGCGCCGCTGCGTTCCACTGTGGACGACGGCGGGCCGCGCCCGGTCAGGGCCGGAACGCGCGGGCGATCGCCCCGACCGCGTCGGCCATCCCGGGCAGCCCCTCGGCCAGGCACCACAGCCAGGTGTCGACCGCCCGGCAGAACGTCCACGCGCGGGCCAGGTCGGGGTCCAGCTCGCCGATGTCGCACAGCGCGGCGAACCGGTCGCGCAGCCCGCGTTCGCCGTCCAGCTCGCCGAACCTGTTCCACAGCAACGGGATCACGCCGAACTCGGGGTCGCCGGACAGCGGTTTCGGGTCGATCATCACCCACGGCTCGCGGTCGCCGCGCAGCACGTTCTCGTAGTGCAGGTCCTCGTTGACCAGGGTGTGCGCGGCGCGTGCGGCGAGGTCGCGGCCCAGTTCGCTGGCGTGGGCGACGAGCGCGTCCGGCAGCGGGCCGCCCAGCCCGGCGTTCTCCGCGACCAGGTCGGGGAACGCGGGGCGGCGGAACCCGGGACCGGCCGGGACGCGCAGCCGGCGCAGCAGCCCGCCGGTGACGGCCAGCGCCTCCTCGATCGGCGCGTCGTCCAGCGAACGGGTGTGGTCGAGGCGTTCCAGCAGCAACGCGCCGTGGTCGTCGTCGTGGTCGAGCAGGTCCACCACGCCCCGGCCGCGCCACGCCCGCAGCGCCAGCGGCTCCTGCCGGGTCTCCTCGTCCAGCCAGGTCAGCTTGAGCACGGCCGGGTGACCGTCGGCCCGGCGCACCGGCAGCACCACGGCGACGTGGCCGTGGAGCAGCGGGCCGTCCGGGGCGAGCCGCCAGCGGGCGCAGAACCGGGTGGCCAGGGCGGGCAGCGCGGCCAGCCACCCGCGCGCCTCCTCGCCGAGGATCGCGCCGAAGCCGTCCGGGACGGTGATCACGCCAACTCCAGCCGGTAGACCTCGGCCCACGCCGGCCTGCCGTTCAGCCGGGCGGCCCGCAGCGCCGCGTCGGTCTCCGCGTCCGGGCGCGCCCGGCGGGCGGTGACCCGCGCGTCGACCAGGTGGGAGCGGGTGGTGGGGGAGCGGACGGTCACCGTGCACGCGACCCCGTCGGCCAGGCCCGGCACGTCCTGCTCCGTGCCGCCGACCGCCACCAGCACCGCGCCGTCGCGCCACAGCGCCCACACCAGCCGCGACCCGTGGCCCTCCGGTCGGACCCACACCGCGGCGGCCTTGCGCAACGCGTTGTCCAGCACCTGCTCGATCTCCACCGGTTCAGCCTGCCACGGGCCTGTGAATCGGGACTCACGCGATGGCGGGTGCCCCGGCCGCGTGCCACGCTTCGCCCCAGCGTCAGTTACCGGCCGGTACGAGGAGGTACCCCCAGTGGTCGACCAGCAGCGTCCCCGTCGTTCCTGCCTGGCCGTGCCCGGCTCGAGCCAGAAGATGATCGACAAGGCCCGCACGCTGCCCGCGGACCAGGTGTTCCTCGACCTGGAGGACGCGTGCGCGCCGCTGGCCAAGCCGGACGCCCGCAAGACCATCGTCGCCTCGCTGAACGAGGGCGGCTGGGGCTCCAAGGCGCGCGTGGTCCGGGTGAACGACTGGACCACCGAGTGGACCTACCGCGACGTCACCGAGGTCGTCGAGGGCGCGGGCGCGAACCTGGACTGCGTCATGCTGCCCAAGGTGCAGACCCCGGAGCAGGTGCACGCGCTGGACCTGCTGCTCACCCAGATCGAGAAGACCATGGGCTACGAGGTCGGGCGCATCGGCATCGAGGCGCAGATCGAGAACGCCCTCGGCCTGACCAACGTCAACGCCATCGCCACCGCCTCCCCGCGGGTGGAGACGATCATCTTCGGCCCCGCCGACTTCATGGCGTCGATCAACATGAAGTCCCTGGTCGTCGGCGAGCAGCCGCCCGGCTACGACGTCGGCGACGCCTACCACTACATCCTGATGCAGATCCTCATGGCCGCCCGCGCCCACGACAAGCAGGCCATCGACGGCCCGTACCTGCAGATCCGCGACGTCGAGGGCTTCAAGCGCGTGGCCGGCCGCTCGGCCGCGCTGGGCTTCGACGGCAAGTGGGTCCTGCACCCCGGCCAGATCGACGCGGCGAACGAGGTGTTCAGCCCCAAGCAGGACGACTACGACCACGCGGAGAACATCCTCGACGCGTACGACTACTTCACGTCCGAGAAGGGCGGCAAGCGCGGCGCGGCGATGCTCGGCGACGAGATGATCGACGAGGCGTCGCGCAAGATGGCCCTGGTCATCTCGTCCAAGGGCCGTGCCGCCGGCATGTCCCGCACGAACGTGTGGTCGCCGCCGGAGGACTGACCCGTCCGGGCCTCCCGGTCGGCGGGTGGCCGTAGAGTGATCGCGTGGCCGACCGCGAGCTGGCGTCGATCGAGATCGAGGGGTACGCCTCGATCCGGTCGGCACGGGTGGACCTCGGCCGGCTCAACGTGCTGATCGGCGCGAACGGTGCGGGCAAGAGCAACTTCGTGCGCGTGTTCGAGCTGTTGGGCCGGCTGGTCGAGTCCGACCTGGGCTACTTCGTCGGCCTGAACGGCGGCGCGTCGGCGCTGCTCACGTCCGGCGCGGACCGGCTCCGGATCGCGCTCGGCACGATCCGCCACGGCTATGAAGCGGTGCTCGTCCCTGCGAGCAACGACGAGTTGATCTTCGCGGGTGAAGTGGTCATGCGCGAGGCCCGGCCGTACGAGGTGGTGCCCAGCCGCGGCGGCAGGGAGACGCGTCTGCATGAGCTCTCCGAGCTGGTCGAGCGCGTTGTCGTGACCGACATCGTTGGGTTGCTGCGGGACTGCCGCGTCTACCACTTCCACGACACCAGCCGGAACGCGCCGGTCAAGCAGTTGGTGCCGACGGCCGACAACCTGTCGTTGCGCGACGACGCGGGCAACCTCGCGGCCGTCCTGCTGGCCCTCGCGGACAGCGACGAGCAGGCCGACCGGGCGGCCTACCGGCGGATCGTCGGGGTCGTCCGCCAGGTCGCGCCGTTCTTCCGGGACTTCGTGCTGCGCCCCGAGAGGAGCGACCGGCTGCGGCTGCGGTGGCGGCAGAACGGCTCGGACGCGGTGTTCTCGGCCGACCAGATGTCGGACGGCACGTTGCGGTTCGTGTGCCTCGCGACGCTGCTGCTGCACCCGCGCCTGCCGTCGCTGGTCGTCCTGGACGAGCCGGAACTCGGGCTGCACCCCTACGCCGTCGTCCAGTTGGCCGGGCTGCTCCGGCAGGCGTCCGTGCGCGCCCAGGTGCTCCTCGCCACCCAGTCGGTCACCCTGATGAACCAGTTCGACCTCGACGACCTGATCGTCGTCGAGCGGGTCGACGGGGCCTCGACCTTCGTCCGGCCGGACCGCGAACGGCTCGGCCGGTGGCTCGAGGAGTACTCGCTGGGTGAGCTGTGGGAGAAGAACCTCATCGGGGGCAGGCCGGGCGGGCGCACGTGAGCCGTGCCGCCCGGCGGGTCCACCTGCTGGTCGAGGGGCAGACGGAGGAGGTCGTGGCCGATTCCGTCATCCGACCCCACCTCGAAGGGCTCGGGTGGATCACCAGCCTGTCCCTGGTGAAGACCAAACGGCCGGCCGCCGGTCCGTCGCACAAGGGCGGCGTCACCGGCTGGGGGCAGATCCGCCGGGACAGCGGACTCCTGCTGAACGACACCAGCATCGACGTGCTCACCACGTTGTTCGACTACTACGCGTTCCCGGCCGACTGCCCCGGCATGGCGGACCGGCCGTCCGGCGACGTCTACGAGCGGGTCGGGCACGTCGAGCGCTGCCTGGCCGACGCGGTGGGCGACCGGCGGTTCCGGCCGCACCTGGTGGTGCACGAGCTGGAGGCGTGGGTGTTCGCGGCCGCCGACGCGCTGGGGCAGGTCCTCGGCGAGGACCTCGCCGACCGGCTCCGCGGCGACGTCCGCGCCGCCGGCGGCCCCGAGCTGATCAACGACGGACCGGCGACCGCGCCCTCGAAACGGCTCCTCGACTACTGCCCGGGCTACGTCAAGACGATCGACGGTCCCCTGGCGATCCAGGACCTCGGACTGGCGCGCCTGCGCGCCGAATGCCCGCACCTCGATGCGTGGCTTCACCTGTTCGAACAGTGACGAAACACTTACCCGGTGCCGGTCGGAGTGGTGAGCATCCCCACAAACGGCGGCGTGGAGTGGCGATCACGGGGTGGTGCGCGGGCATGGTGGTCGCCGTGCCCCGACACCGAACCCCGCGCCGGCCGCTGTTCCGCCGCCGCCGCGACGACCTGCTCGAGCGCAGCTTCCGCCCCTGCCCCACGTGCGCCGAGGACGTCCACGTGTTCGCCGACGTCTGCCGCCACTGCGGCGGAGAGGTGGAGCTGCGCGCCTCCTGACCGCGCGGCCTAGCGCGGCACGGGCAGGTTCGCGGCCTCCCGGTACAGCCACACCACCAGGACGACCCACAGCACGAGGGCCAGCAGCCACAGCACGGTGAGCACGACGCCGATGATCAACCCGGCGGTCGCCATGCCCCAGCCCTCCTCGCCGGTCCGCCGGATCTGCTTGCGGGCCACGATCCCGAGCACGATGCCGGCGGGCGAGAACAGGAACGCGGTGATCAGCGCCGCGATCGCCATCCCGTTGGTCTGCCTCGGCGGCGGGTAGTAGGCGGGCTGCTGGTACGGCTGAGACATGCGGTTCCCCCTGTGGTCCGTGCGGGGGCACAGGCTAACCCGCTGTTTCGGTTCAGCGCGTGGCGATGAGCACTCCCGTGGCGCGAACGCGCGTTAACCGGTCCATACTCGCCGGTAACCCGAGAGCTACGAAGGGAAACGCGATGGCGCGCCTGGCCCGGACCGCTGGACTGACCGACGTCCAGGAGGAGATCCTGTCGACGGTCCGCACCTTCGTGGACAAGGAGATCATCCCGCACGCCCAGGCGCTGGAGCACGGCGACACCTACCCGGCCGACATCGTCGAGGGCATGAAGGAGATGGGCCTGTTCGGGCTCACCATCCCCGAGGAGTTCGGCGGGCTCGGCGAGTCCCTGCTGACCTACGCCCTGGTGGTCGAGCAGATCGCCCGCGGCTGGATGTCGGTCTCCGGCGTGATCAACACGCACTTCATCGTGGCGCACATGCTCAAGCAGCACGGCACGCCCGAGCAGCAGCGCGAGTACCTGCCGCGGATGGCCACCGGCGAGGTGCGCGGCTCGTTCTCGATGTCCGAGCCGGAGCTGGGCTCCGACGTGGCCGCGATCCGCACCCGCGCCGTGCGCGACGGCGACGACTTCGTGGTCAACGGCCAGAAGATGTGGCTGACCAACGGCGGCACGTCCAACCTCACCGCCGTGCTGGTGCGGACCGACGAGGGCGCGGACAAGCCGCACCGCAACCTGACCACGTTCCTGGTCGAGAAGCCCGAGGGCTACGGCGAGGTCGCGCCCGGCCTCACCATCCCCGGCAAGATCGACAAGATGGGCTACAAGGGCGTGGACACCACCGAGATGGTGTTCGACGGCTTCCGCGTCCCGGCCCGGCAGGTCCTGGGCGGCGAGACCGGGCACGGGTTCCGGCACATGATGGACGGCGTCGAGGTCGGCCGGGTGAACGTGGCGGCGCGGGCGTGCGGCATCGCGCTGCGGTCGTTCGAGCTGGCCATCGAGTACGCGCAGCAGCGCCGGACGTTCGGCAAGCCGATCGCCGAGCACCAGGCCATCGCGTTCAAGCTCGCCGAGATGGCGACCAAGGTCGAGGCCGCCCACCTGATGATGGTCAACGCGGCGCGGCTGAAGGACTCCGGCGCGCGCAACGACGTCGAGGCCGGCATGGCCAAGCTCATCGCCTCCGAGTACTGCGCCGAGGTGACGCAGGAGGCGTTCCGCATCCACGGCGGCTACGGCTACTCCAAGGAGTACGAGATCGAGCGCCTGATGCGCGAGGCCCCGTTCCTGCTCATCGGCGAGGGCACGAGCGAGATCCAGAAGACCATCATCAGCCGCGGCCTGCTGCGCGACTACCAGTCCCGCGGCTGACCGCCGGTTGTCCACAGGCCGCGCCCGACCGCTTCCCGACGTCGGCGGACGCCGGCAAGATCAAAGCAGGGGTCCCCTGGGCGGGGACCCCTGCGGAGCACACGCCGGCGGCGCGCAGCGCCGGGTTCGCCGACGTCCGAGCAGGCCGGGACGGGGGTTCGGGACGCGCCGGGAGTCCCCGATCAGCCGGCGGGCGGTGTGAACGACCCCGGATGCGTGACCCGCCGGGCCGGACCCGGCTGCCCGGCCGCGTCCGTTTGTCCACAGCTGCCCCCGTTCACACCCGACCGACCGCGCCCGCCGCCGGCCACGCGACGCCGCCCGACCCGGTCCGCCACGCCTCAACCTGCCGCGCCCGGTCAGTCCGCCACGCCTCACCCGCAGGCCGCCCGTCCGCCACGCCTCACCCGCCGCGCCACGCCCGTGCCCGCCCGGAGCCCGCCGCCACCACGGCCGGAACGGTCCCTGTCGGGTGCCGGCCGCCCGCTCCCGGCCCGTCCCGACAGGTCACGTTCGCGTGTGTTTCCCGTCAACCCGTTTCGCGCCGCTCGCCCGGTATTGGCAGGATGGGGTGATCAGCACCGCGAAGAGGTGGTCACCGTGACGAGTTCCTTCTCCGGCTCCGGCCAGAACCGACCCGGGGTGCCTCCCCGCCTGCCCACCCCGCCCACCGGCTGGCCCATCGGCTCGTACAGCACCTACGAGGAGGCGCAGCGCGCGGTCGACTTCCTGGCCGACGGCGACTTCCCCGTCCAGGAGGTGACGATCGTCGGCGTCGACCTGATGCTTGTCGAACGGGTCACCGGCCGCCTCACCTGGGGGCGCGTGCTGGGCACCGGCGCGGCGTCGGGCGCGTGGTTCGGCCTGTTCGTGGGCGTGCTGCTCAGCCTGTTCAACACCAGCCCCGGCGCGAGCCTCGGGCCCATCGTCGCGGGCCTGGTGGTCGGCATCGCGTTCGGCCTCATCTTCGCCGCCGTCGGGTACGGGTCGGCGCGCGGCAAGCGGGACTTCCAGAGCGCGAGCCAGCTCGTCGCCGGCCGCTACGACGTGCTGTGCCAGCCCCGGTCCGCGGAACGCGGCCGCGACCTGCTCGCCAAGCTCGCGATGCGCCCTTCGGACCTCGGCAAGGACTGAGGTCGGAGGTTTATCCCGCCACCGGATCGGGTAACGCCGTTCCGCGGCTCCGGTGGTTGCGGCACCTGATCACCGGGCCTACGTTCGATCCACCGGTCGACCCAGTCGACCGGCGGGCACGACGAGGTGCCGGGCGTCGCGGTTCGGCCCCTCCGTTGTCGGGAAGGAGGCAGGACCGATGAGGGGCAAGGGTCATCGGTTGGCCGCCGCAGGGGGCGCCGCGTTGATCGCGACGACCGTGCTGGCGGGCTGTGGTTCGGGTGACGGCGGGATCACCATCAACGTCTACAAGTACCCGCAGGAGAACTTCCAGAAGATCGTCGACAACTGCAACGAGCGGGCCGACGGCTACGAGATCGTCTACCACAAGCTGCCGCGCGAGGCGGACGGCCAGCGCGAGCAGATGGTCCGCCGGCTCGCCGCGGGCGACCCCGACATGGACGTGCTGGCGCTCGACGTGACGTGGACCGCCGAGCTGGCCGAGGCGGGCTGGATCAAGGAGTTCACCGGCGAGGACCGGGCGCGGGTCGAGCAGGGCACGTTGGAGACCCCGCTGGAGACCGCCCGCTACGAGGGCAGGCTGTACGGCGCTCCGGACAACACCAACGTCCAGCTCCTCTGGTACCGCGGCGACCTGGTGCCCACGCCGCCGAAGACGTGGTCCGAGATGATCGAGGCGGGCACCCGCCTCGAAGCCGACGGCGACGACCGGACCCCCGGCCTGGTCGCCGCGCAGGGCAAGCAGTACGAAGGGCTCGTCGTCCTCTACAACACGCTCGTCAACACCGCGGGCGGGAAGATCCTGGACGACGGCGGCACGAAGGCCGTCGTGGACGACGGCGCGGTCAAGGCGCTGGACGTGCTCAAGCAGTTCGCCACGTCCAAGGTGGTCGACCCGTCGTTCTCCAACGCCGCCGAGGACCAGGCCCGCCTGCTCATGGAGAGCGGCAAGGCCGCGTTCCAGCTGAACTGGCCCTACGTCTACGCCGCCGCCCAGGCCGTGCCCGACCTGGCGAAGAACCTGAAGTGGGCCCCCTACCCGTCCATCGACGGCGGACCGGCCAAGGTCACCGTCGGCGGCATCAACTACGCCGTGAGCGCCTTCACCCGGCACGCGGACCAGTCGTTCGACGCCGTGCAGTGCCTGCGCAGCGCGGAGAACCAGAAGTTCGCCGCCATCCACGACGGCGTGCCGCCGACCATCGAGTCCGTCTACGACGACCCGGAGATGGCCGAGCCGTACCCGATGAAGGAAGCGATCCTGGAGACGCTGAAGAACGCGAGCGCCCGCCCGGTGACCCCCGCCTACCAGAACGTCTCGACCGTGATCTCCAGCATCCTCTCGCCCCCGGCGGGCATCGACCCCCGGCAGACCGCGGAGCGGCTGCGCGGCGAGCTCCAGGACGCGCTCGACTCGAAGGGGGTGCTGCCGTGAGCCACCCGGCGACCACCACCACCGACCCGACCGACGCCGCCGCCCCGGCGGAGCTGTCCCCGAAGGCCAAGGCCGCGCTCAGCGAGGGCAAGAAGGCCGAACGCCGGCTCGGCCTGCTGCTGTGCGCGCCCGCCATCCTCATCATGGCCGCCGTCGCGGGCTGGCCGATCCTGTACTCGTTCTGGCTGTCGTTGCAGCGCTACGACCTGAAGTTCCCGGACCGCACCGAGTTCGTCGGCCTCGACAACTACGTGACCGTGCTGTCCAACCCCTACTGGTGGAACGCCATGTGGGTCACCGTCGTGATCACGGTGGTGTCCGTGGCGGTCGAGCTGGTGCTCGGCATGGCGCTCGCGCTGATCATGCACCGCACCCTCGTCGGCCGGGGCATCGTGCGCACCGCCACGCTCATCCCGTACGGCATCGTCACGGTCGTCGCCGCGTTCTCCTGGCGGTACGCGTGGACGCCCGGCACCGGCTACCTGGCCGAGACCCTGGCGGGCGGCGACCCGGTGCTCACCGAGAAGGTCCCGGCGCTCATGGTCGTGACGCTGGCCGAGATCTGGAAGACCACGCCGTTCATGGCGCTGCTGCTCATGGCGGGCCTCGCGCTGGTGCCGGACGACCTGCTCAAGGCCGCCGCGATGGACGGCGCGACCGCGTGGCAGCGGTTCACCCGGGTGATGGTGCCGGTGATGAAGCCCGCGATCCTGGTGGCCCTGCTGTTCCGCACCCTCGACGCGTTCCGCATCTTCGACAACCTGTTCGTGCTCACGGCCGGCTCGCAGGGCACCTCGTCGGTGTCCATGCTGACCTACAACAACCTCATCAAGGGCCTGAACCTCGGCATCGGCTCCACCATGTCGGTGCTGATCTTCATCGCGGTGGCGATCATCGCGTTCGTGTTCGTGAAGCTGTTCGGCGCCGCCGCGCCCGGCGGCGACGGCGGGGGGAGGCGCTGATGGCCGGCATCGGCGGGGCCGTGACGGGGGCCCGCAAGGCGCGCTGGACCGTCCTCAACATCCTCGTGGTGGCGTACGCGCTGATCCCGGTGCTGTGGATCGTGTCGCTGTCGTTCAAGACCAAGGAGACCCTGGGCGACGGCAACTTCATCCCGCGCCAGTGGACGTTCGAGAACTACAAGGCGATCTTCTCCACCACGGAGTTCGTGCGGGCGCTGGTGAACTCGATCGGCATCGCGCTGATCGCCACCGCCGTCGCGGTCGTGTTCGGCACGATGGCCGCCTACGCGATCGCCCGCCTCGACTTCCCCGGCAAGCGGCTGCTCGTCGGCGTGTCGCTGCTGATCGCGATGTTCCCGCAGATCTCGCTGGTCTCGCCGCTGTTCGAGATCGAGCGGTCGCTGGGCCTGTTCGACACCTGGCCCGGCCTGATCCTGCCCTACATCACGTTCGCGCTGCCGCTCGCGATCTACACGCTGTCGGCGTTCTTCCGGGAGATCCCGTGGGAGCTGGAGAAGGCGGCGAAGATGGACGGCGCGACGCCCGGCCAGGCGTTCCGCCGGGTCATCGCGCCGCTGGCCGCGCCCGGCGTGTTCACCACCGCCATCCTGGTGTTCATCTTCTGCTGGAACGACTTCCTGTTCGCGATCTCGCTGACCTCGACCGAGAGCTCGCGCACGGTGCCGGTGGCGCTGTCGTTCTTCACCGGCAGCTCGCAGTTCGAGGACCCGACCGGGTCGATCGCCGCCGCGGCGGTGGTCATCACGATCCCGATCATCCTGTTCGTGTTGTTCTTCCAGCGTCGGATCGTCGCCGGGTTGACCTCCGGCGCCGTCAAGGGGTGAAGCAATGGCCGAGATCGTTCTGGACCGCGTGACCAAGCAGTACCCCGACGGCGCGGTGGCCGTGCGGGACGTGGACCTCGAGATCGCCGACGGCGAGTTCGTCATCCTCGTCGGCCCGTCCGGCTGCGGGAAGTCCACGACCCTCAACATGATCGCGGGCCTGGAGGACATCACGTCCGGCGAGCTGCGCATCGGCGGCGAGCGGGTCAACGAGCGCGCGCCCAAGGACCGCGACATCGCCATGGTGTTCCAGTCCTACGCGCTGTACCCGCACATGACGGTGAAGGAGAACATGGCCTTCCCGCTGCGACTGGCCAAAGTGGACGACGCGACCGTGGAGAAGAAGGTCCGCGACGCCGCCGAGATCCTCGACCTGACCCAGCACCTGGACCGCAAGCCGTCGAACCTGTCCGGCGGGCAGCGGCAGCGGGTCGCGATGGGGCGCGCGATCGTGCGCAGCCCCAAGGCGTTCCTGATGGACGAGCCGCTGTCCAACCTGGACGCCAAGCTGCGCGTGCAGATGCGCACCTCGGTGTCGCGGCTGCAGAAGCGGCTCGGCACCACCACCGTGTACGTGACGCACGACCAGACCGAGGCGATGACCCTCGGCGACCGGGTGGTGGTGATGCGCGGCGGCGCGGTGCAGCAGGTCGGCGCGCCGCAGTTCCTCTATGACAACCCGGCCAACCTGTTCGTCGCCGGGTTCATCGGCTCGCCCGCGATGAACTTCGTGCCGGCCGCGCTGGAGAACGGCGTGCTGCGCTCGGGCCTGGGCGACGTGCCGCTCACCGACCGGGTGCGCACGCTGCTCGAAGGCGCGGACGCGCCCCGCGAGGTGATCATGGGGTTGCGGCCCGAGCACTTCGAGGACGCCCGGCTGGTGGACGAGGCCGTGCGGGCGAAGGGCGTCACGTTCACCAGCGACGTGGACGTGCTGGAGTCGATGGGATCGGACAAGTTCGCCTACTTCAGCCTCCACGGTGAGCAGGCGACGTCGGCGGAGCTGGCCGAGCTGGCGGCCGACGCTGGCTCGGCCGACGTGCCGGGGGGCGGCGTGTCGCTGGTCGCCCGGATCGCCGCGACGTCCACCGCGGTCGCGGGCGAGCCGGCCGAGATCTGGTTCGACGCCGACCAGGTGCAGCTGTTCGACCCGGGCAGCGGGCGCAACCTGACCTACCGCGGCTGACCGGCCGCCGGAAGGCCGCCCCCCGGTCGCCGGGGGCGGCCTTTCACGTTTTCCCGGTGGTCCCGACGACGGCCAAACGGGGGTTTTCCGGAGGTCACGGGAAGGGACCGACCAGTCGGGGGCATCGGCAGGGACGAACTCCGTAGTCCATTCAGCGCAGCAAACACGCATCTCGTCGCATTCGCCGCGCACGCCGCCGCGACCGGTCCCCACCCTGGTCGAAAGGCGGGAACGACCCCGACCGCGAAGCGCCGGGGCAGGGGAGACCGCCGAGCACAGAGAAGAGCGCGAGATGGGGATTCTTGACGGCAAGGCGGTCGTGGTCACCGGGGCGGGACGGGGGCTCGGCGAGGCGTACGCGATGCACGCGGCGCAGGCCGGCGCCGCGGTGGTGGTCAACGACATCGACTCCGACCAGGCGGAACAGGTCGCCGAGCGCATCCGGACGTACGGCGGGCGCGCGGTGGCCAGCGGGCACACGGTGGCCGACGCCGGCGAGGCCGAGAAGATCGTGGGAATGTGCCTGGCCGAGTTCGGCCGGCTCGACGGCCTGGTCAACAACGCCGGGCTGAACTACGAGGCGCTGCCCTGGGAGGACGAGCCGGAATCCATCCGGCGGATCGTCGACGTGAACGTCCTGGGAGTCATATACACCGGAATGGCGGCGATGCGCGCGATGCGCGAGCAGGGTTCCGGCTCGATCGTGAACATTTCGTCCGGCGCGTTTCTGGGCCAGCGGAAACTGGGCGCCTACTCGGCCACCAAAGGCGCGGTCGCGTCGCTCAGCTCGTCCTGGGCGCTCGACCTGGAAGGGGAGAACATCCGGGTCAACGCCGTGTGCCCGGTCGCCCACACCCGGATGGTGTGGAAGTCGGAGCGCTCGCTGCGGGCCATCCCCGCCGACCGCACCCCCGGCAAGGTCGCGCCGCTCGTGCTGTTCCTGCTCAGCGACGCGGCCGACGGCATCACCGGCCAGGTCGTCCGGTGCAACGGGCGGCAGCTGCACCTGGTCGGCCACCCGTACTTCAAGCAGCCGATCCTGGAGAGCGACACCTGGGACACCACGTCGGTGAAGCGGGCGTTCGACGGCGTCCTGCAGGCCCACCTGGAACCGTTCGGGCTGGAGAAGCGCATGCCGCCGCGGCTGCGGCAGCTCGTGGAGCCGGGCCGGACGGCCTGAGCCGGGCGGGGGAGTGCCGCCCGCCGGCGCTTCCCCACCCACCGTGACACACCGACGCTCACCACCCCTTCGGGTGATCGCCTGACCGGTGGTCCTTGCTGCGACGATGCTGGTCATGGGCACGCGCACACCCCGGGTCACGGACTGGCGGCTGGTGGTGCAGTCCCGCCTGGACCGGGTGCGGTCCGACCTCGCCGCGCTCGGCCCGCCCGACCCGCTCGACCCGGAGAGCCGGCAGTGGCGGGCGGTGGCCGAGCAGGAGGCCGCCGTGGTCGAGGACATGATCACGCGCACCGAGTCGCGCCGGCGCACGGTCGCGTCGTGGTGGTCCGGGTGGCACATCGAACGCGCCTGGCGGTCCCTGCACGAGGCCGAGATCGCGGTCGTCGCCGCGGGCAGCGGGTTCCTCGGCCGGCTGCCCGGCCTCAAGGCCCGCGTCGCCGAGAACCTGGACGAGGCCGACCCGCGCCGGGTCGCCCTGGAGGAGCTGCGCCCCGGCGAGTTCCCGCTCGCCGTCGAACGGGAGATCGTGGTCGACGCGCTGCGGGCCGCGTTCGACGCCTCCGACTTCGCCCACGCCGGGTCGCGGGCGCTGCGCAACAAGCTGATCGCCACGTCCGTGGTGCTGTTCGTGGTCAACACCCTGCTGGGCGTGGTCGGCCTGCTGCGGCCGGGCCTGATCCCGATGTGCGTGAGCGCGGAGAAGCTGCCCACGGTGTGCCCGGCGGGCCAGACCGCCTCGGGCGCGGACGTGTGGCTGACGCAGGTGTTCGGCGCGTTCGGCGCGGTGCTGTCGGCCGTCGTGCTGCTGCTGCGGCGACGCCCCAGCCTCTCGCCGTACGTGATGGTCGGCTACCAGGCCATGATCAAGGTGCTGCTGGGCGCGGCGCTGGCCGTGGTCGGCATCCTGGGCCTCGGCGCGGGCGTGACCACCGGTCTCATCGGCGTGGCGTCGCAGGCGGCCCTGCTGCTGTGGGCGGTCATCCTCGGCTACGGCCAGCAGGTCGCGACCCGGCTGCTGGACAGCTACACCGACCGGGTCATGGACCGGGCCCGCCCGCTGCCCCGGCTGGAGGACCAGCGGTAGCTCACCGGCGCGACCGCAGCGTCGAGATGACGTCGGCGTCCCACCGGTGGGTGCGGATCAGCCGGTACCGCTCGCCCGCGACCCACAGGTACGCCTCGGTCTCCGTGCGGTCGCCGACCAGGTCCGCCTGCCGCAGCATGTCCACCACCGGCCGGTACTCCTCGGCGTACCAGCGCCGGGCGACCGTCGGCCGGTCCAGGAACACGCCCTCGTCCTGCATCAGCCGGAAGCCCCACGCCTCCACGTGCTCGCCCAGCGCGGCGTAGTCCCGCGGGTCCGACAGCAGCACCGAGGCCCCCTCCTGCCCGCCCAGCGGCACCCGTTCCAGGAACAGCCGCCGGTAGTCCTTCACGATCAGGTCGCCCCGGTGGCGGATCCCGTGCGCCGCGACCCGCGTCACGACCTCCGTCACGTACGCGTCGATCACCTCCAGCCCCAGCGCGTGCGCGACCGACACCCGGTGGTGCCCGTCCTGCACGAAGTGCAGGTCACCGACCCGGTACACCTCGATCGGCGGCACCGCCTCGCCGCGCCGCTGCGCCAGCGCCAACCGCTGCCACCGCTCCCGCACCCGCGCCGACGTGGGCCGGAACCGGCGGTCGAAGTCCCGGGTCCGGTCCACGCTGCCCACGATCGAGTCCAGCCGGATCGTCCGCAGCCCCAGCCGCCGCTCGGTGACCAGCCCGAGCGACTCCACCACCTCGTGGAACGGCAGCATGATGTTCACGTCGTCCGGCTCCCGGCGCAGCCACGCGGCCAGCCGCGACATCACCTGCCGCCGGCGCGCCCGCTGGAAGTCGTTCTCCGCGTCGGCCCGCGGGAACCCGGTGTCACGGGGCACGGCCCTCCTCCTCTCGACGCCCTCCGGACGGGATGTCCAACACCTTGTGACCCACCACGTTCACCACCCGCGTCGCGCCGAGCGTGCGGTCCGGTCTCGGCTCGCCGTGCGGGTGGATGTGCCCGTGCAGCAGCAGCGCGGGCCGCAGCCGCCGCACCGCGTCGTGCAGGCAGGCGAACCCCCGGTGCGGCGGGTCCGGCTCGTCGCCGCAGCCCAGCGGCGGCGAGTGGGTGAGCAGCACGTCCACCCCGCGGCCGTCCCGCAGCCGCCGCCACCGGGCGGTCCGCAGCACCCGCCGCAGCCGCCGCGCCTGCTGCCGCTCGGTCCACTGGTTCGGCCCCTCCCGGTACCGGATCGAGCCGCCCAGCCCGGCGATCCGCAGCCCGGCGACGTCCACCACCCGCTCGTCGGCGTTCACCCCGCCCGCCGGACCCGGCCAGCGCGCCGGCAGGCCCGCCCTGGTCCACAGGCCCCGCACGTTCGCGTACCCGGTCAGGTCCACGTCGTGGTTGCCGGGCACGAACACGCACGGCCGGTCCAGCGCGGTCGCCAGGAACTCCAGGTAGTCGAACGGCAGGTCGCCCGCCGCGACGATCAGGTCCACGTCGTCGAACCCGCGCACCCGGTCCGTCCACAGCCGTTCCACGACCTCGTCGGCCACCGCGAGCACCTTCGGCATCCACCGAGCCTAGGCGTTCGCGCCGCCGGCGACACCTCGTCGGGAAAAGGGTGAAATCCGGCCTCGTCCCCCTGCCGCACAAGGGAAACCGGGTTAGCGTCACGGTGTGCTCGCCGAGCTGTTCCTCGACGCGTCCCGCGCCTGCCGGGTCCACAGCCCGCTCACCCACCGGCTGCTGGTGTCGGCGGCGGACGACCTGGCCCGGGGCGGCGTCACCGCGCGGGTGATGGCGGGCGCGGAGTGCGACCGCCACGGCACCGTGCCCGGCCTGCGGTTCGCCGGGGCCCTGCACCGGCTCGTGCTGGAGGGCCGCGCGCCGACCCTGGCGAAGCACTACCCGACCGTCGGCGGCGAACCCGACCTGGGCTCGGTGTGGGACGACGCGCTGCCCGTGCTGCACGAGCACACCGACCGGCTGCGCGCCCTGGTCGCCTCCACGGTCGTGCAGACCAACGAGCCGGGCCGCAGCGCGCCGCTGTTCGGCGGCCTCCAGACCGCCACCCACCTGGCCGCCGCCGAGGCCGACCGGCGCGCCTCGTTCCCCGTCCGGCTGCTGGAGGTGGGGGCGTCCGGCGGGCTGAACCTGCGCCCGCACCGCATCGCCTACCGCGTCGACGGGGAGACGTTCGGCGACCCGGGCAGCCCGTTCCGCCTCGACCCGCGGTGGACCGGCAGGCCCCCCGTCGACCTGCGCCACAACCTGCGCCTGGTCCGCCGGGCGGCGTGCGACCTCAACCCGGTCGACGTGTCCGCAGAGGACGGGCGGCTGCACCTGTCGTCGTTCGTGTGGGCCGACCAGGTGCACCGCTTCGACCGGCTCCAGGCGGCGATCGGGCTGGCCAGGCTCGACCCGGTGCCGGTGCGGCGCGCGACCGGCCCGGAGTGGCTGGCCGAGCAGCTCGCCCGGCCCGAGCGCGACGTGCTGACCGTCGTCTGGCACTCGGTGGTCTGGCAGTACGCCTCGCCCGCCGACCGCGCCATGGGCCGCGCGATCCTGGCCGACGCCGCCTCCCGCGCCACCCCGATGGCGCCGCTGGCGCTGCTGGTCTACGAGCCGCGGCGGACCCACACCGCGGGCGCGTACGAGTTCCGGCTGCTGCTCAAGCTGTGGCCGGCGGGCATCTCGCTGCGCCTGGGCACGGGCGTGGGGCACGGCGTCCCGTTCACCTGGGACACCGCGCCGTGGACCTGACCGGTCAGTGCCCGTTCGCGATCAGCAGGGTCACCGTGGCGAGCCAGCCGAGCAGGAACGTGAGCACCCAGAACCGCAGGTTGGTGAGCATTCTGGACATGGGGGGACCATCCCGTCGCAGGAAGGGGCAGGGGGAAGGGGCCGCTACAGCCACTGGTTGCGACGGAATATTCGGTACAGCGTCAGGCAGACCACGAGGATCACCGCGATCACCATGGGGTAGCCGTAGCGCCAGTGCAGCTCCGGCATGAAGTCGAAGTTCATGCCGTACACGCCGACCACCATGGTCGGCACGGAGATGATCGCCACCCAGGCGGCGAGCTTGCGCATGTCCGAGTTCTGCTGGAGCGTGATCTTCGCCAGCACCGCGTTGACCAGCGTGGTCAGCAGCTCGTCGAAGTTCATCACCCGCTCCGACACCTCGGTGAGGTGGTCGTCGACGTCGCGGAAGTACGAGCGCACCTGCTCGGGCACCAGCGGCGTGTAGCCCTCCGCCAGCCGCCGCAGCGGCACCGCCAGCGGCATCACCGCCCGGCGCAGCTCCAGCACCTCGCGCTTCATCAGGTAGATCTGGTCCGCGCTGACCCGGCTGCGCGGCTGGAAGACCAGCGCCTCCATCTGGTCGATGTCGTCCTCGATGTGGTCGGTCACGTCGAGGTAGGTGTCGACCACGTGGTCGGCGATCGAGTACAGCACCGCCGCCGGGCCGTGCCGCAGCCGCTCCGGCTCCTCCTCCAGCTCCCGCCGCACCGCGGCGAGCCCCGAGTGGTTGCCGTGCCGGACCGTCACCACGAACTCGCGCCCCAGGAACACCATGATCTCGCCGCTCTCGACGATCTCGTTGGCGGTGTCCGGCGACGAGTTCTGGATGTACCGGACCGTCTTGAGCACCATGAACAGCATGTTGTCGTAGCGTTCGAGCTTGGGCCGCTGGTGCGCGTGCACCGCGTCCTCGACCGCCAGCTCGTGCAGGCCGAACGTCTCCGCGACGCCCTGGATCTGCTCCTCGTCCGGCTCGTGCAGCCCGATCCAGACGAAACCCTCGCCGCGCCGGCGCACCTCGTCCACCGCGTCGGTGTGCGACCAGCGGCCGGGCAGCCGCGCGCCGTCCACGTACACGCCGCAGTCCACCACGTAGGCCGACAGCGGCACGGGGATCGGCGTGGCGGGACGGTCCTGGGCGCGGCCTCTCAGGCCGCCGAGCGAGGGCAAGCTGGGCACGGGTGACCTCCGGGTCGGGAAGCGTCGACTCGACGGAACGACGACGGCACGTCCCCGACCGGGTAACGCCGGGCCTAGCCCCGAGGAGCCGGCCCCCCGATGAGGACGCGCGAGGTACTCGCAGGATGGGGGTCGTTACTCATCGGTAGTCCTCACCTCCTCGGGTCGGTCGTCCGTGGCGGTGTAGTCGCTCACAGACCAGTTGCCGAGGGTACTCCCCCGGTGCTCACACTGTCGTCCCGGTCGGTGTGGTCCTCGATCACACCCGACCCCCAGACAGCCGGCCAACGGAGGCATGCGGTGCAGTTCGGGCGTTACTACGAGGAGTTCGAGGTCGGCGCGGTCTACAAGCACTGGCCCGGGAAGACGGTCACCGAGTACGACGACCACCTGTTCTGCCTGCTCACCATGAACCACCACCCGCTGCACATGGACGCGCACTACGCCGCGGAGGCCACCGAGTTCGGCCGGAACGTCGTCGTCGGCAACTACGTCTACTCGCTGCTGCTGGGCATGTCGGTGCCCGACGTGTCGGGCAAGGCCATCGCCAACCTGGAGGTGGAGTCGCTGCGGCACGTCAAGCCCACGTTCCACGGCGACACCATCTACGGTGAGACCGAGGTGCTGGCCAAGACGCCGTCCAAGTCGAAGGACGACCGGGGCGTGGTGCACGTCGAGACGCGCGGGTACAAACAGGATGGAACGGTCGTCTGCGTGTTCCGCCGGAAGGTCATGGTGCCCAAGCGCTCCTACGTGCCCGGGAACTCGACCGGTGGAGCGCGCGGCGGCGAGCAGCCCGGCAGGCCCGAACCCAAGGAGTGACGTGACCTCGCTGGATCTGGTGCGGGAACGACTGGCCCGGTTCGCCGAGCAGGAGGCGCACGGCGTCTCGCCGCTCTACGAGCACCTGGCCGCGCGCGCCGCCGACGATCCGGACGTCGCCGGCCTGCTGACCGCCGCCCCGGAGCGGTTCGCGCACGCGACCCTGCTCCTGGCGGCGGCGCACCGGCTCGTGC
Organism: Actinosynnema sp. NPDC004786; assembly: GCF_053601135.1. NCBI lineage: Bacteria > Bacillati > Actinomycetota > Actinomycetes > Pseudonocardiales > Pseudonocardiaceae > Actinosynnema > Actinosynnema sp. NPDC004786. The sequence continues at coordinate 102,859 of NZ_JBSGBG010000012.1, forward strand.
AGGCCGAGCCGTTCCACCGGCTGTCGGACTACTACCCGTCGCTCGGCGGCACGTACGGCGCGGACGAGCACACCTGGCCGCTGTTCCGGGACTTCGTGCTGGAGCGCGCCGACCGGATGCGCGGGCTGATCGGCTCCCGGACCGTGCAGACCAACGAGGTGCGCCGCGCGACCCTGGTCTACCCGGCGCTGGCGAAGGTGAAGGGACCGGTCGGGCTGCTGGAGGTCGGCTGCTCGGCCGGGCTGCTGCTCAACCTGGACCGCTACGGCTACCGCTACCAGACCCAGCAGGCCGGCCAGCTCGCCGCCGGACCCGCCAAGGCGGCCCTCGGGCTGCACTGCGCGCTGGAGCTGGCCCCCGGCGCGGAGCTGCCGAAGATCCCCAAAACGGTGAAGATCGCGGCCAGGGTCGGGCTCGACCGCGCGCCCGCCGACCTCGCCGACGAGGACACCTACGCCTGGCTGGAGGCGTGCGTGTGGGCCGACCAGCCGGAGCGGCTCAGGCTGTTCGGCGTGGCCGCGACCGTGCAGCGCAAGTCCCCGCCGGAGCTGGTGGCGGGCGACGCGGTGGCGGACCTGGCCAAGGCCGCCGCCCGCGTGCCCGAGGACCTGCCGCTGGTGGTCCTGACCAGCAGCGTCCTGGCGTACGTGCCGGGGGAGGAGTTCGTCGCCGCGCTGCGCGACCTCGGCCGCCCGGTGTGGTGGCTCAGCCACGAGGGCTACGCCGCGGGCCTCGCCCACGTGCTGCCGGGGCGCGACGACCTGCGCCCCGGACCGGGCGACCCCGCGTTCGGCGTGGTCGGCCTGGTCCGGTTCGAGGACGGCGAGGCGCGGTCGGTCCAGGCGTTGGCCAAGACCGCGCCGCACGGCCAACGCCTCGTCTGGCTACCCTGATCGGGCGAAGTCGATCTCGTACGGGGGATGTCCGTCACGAACGGGGGAGCCGACCCCACTCCGCCAAGGTCTCGCGGAGCATCCCGGTGAGTGGGAGTGTGTCCAAGATCGCAGCGTCGGCCCAACACGCCGCGGAGGCGTCGTCCCCCGGTCGGAGCACGCCCGATCGCACCTGGCAGGCGTAGTCGCGGATCACGTAGAGGCCGTTCGGCGCAGGTCTCGTCACGGTTCCGACCAACTCGCCGACGGTCACGGAGAGTCCCGTTTCCTCCCGCAGTTCCCGCACGATTGCGGTCTCGTCCGACTCGCCGGGCTCCACTCGGCCACCCGGTAACGACCACAGTCCCTCACCTGGGGGATTGGCCCTCCGCACGAGTAACAGTCGCCCGTTCGAGTCGTGCACGATGCCGCCGACACAGTGGATGAGAGGTTCTCGTTCGGCCGTCACGATCACGAACCGTAGTCACACCGGGTTGGCGGTGCAGCACGCTGACCCAAGTGCGGTACAAATCTCCCGACGTGTCGCGGAGTGCGGTACAACGGTTTTCACTGGCGCCAAACGGGTGCGGGTAGCGAACGGGGTTGATCACCGTGAACCTGAAGAAGATCCTCACTTTCGCAGGGGTCGCCTTGGTCCTGTTCTTCCTCATCGCCGAGCCGCAGAACGCGGCTCAGCTGGTGCAGAACATCCTGGGCACGCTCCGGGACGCCGCTGAGGCGCTCATCACCTTCGTGCAACAATTGTTCTGAGTCGCCCGGTCCTCCCCCACGGCGAGAGGTCGAAGGCATGTTCGCACCACGGGACCCCGACGAGTACCTGCTCCCCACGGAGCGTCGGGTCATCCGGGTCCGCAGGCACTGGAGCAGTCTGCTCTGGGATCTCCTCGAGGCGGCGGCGCTGCTCGCCGGCGCGATGATGATCTCCTACCTGCTGCCCGACAACGCGGGCATCTTCCAGAACATCCTCTGGTACGCCTCGTTGTTCGTGGTGCTCAGGCTCGCCTACTTCGTCATGGAGTGGTGGGTGGAGCGGATCGTCGTCACCGACAAGAGGTTCATGATCTCCTCGGGGGTCTTCGAGACCAAGGTCGCGATGATGCCGATCAGCAAGGTGACCGACCTCACCTACGAGCGCTCGGTGCTCGGGCGCATGTTCGGCTTCGGGACCCTGGTCGTGGAGTCGGCGGGTCAGATCCAGGCCCTCAACCGGATCGAGTACCTGCCCAACCCCGAGGAGGTCTACGACGCGATCTCCGAGTTGACCTTCGGCGACAAGAAGGCACAGGCCGAGCGCTTCTCGATGATCAAGGCGCAGCGGGCGGCGCGCGGCAAGAAGATGGTGCCGTAGTTCAGACTGGTCGGGTGCGCATCGACCTGCACACCCACTCGACCGAGTCCGACGGCACGGACACGCCCGCGGAGCTGGTGGCGGCCGCGGCCGCCACCGGTCTGAGCGCCGTGGCGCTCACCGACCACGACACCGCCGCCGGCTGGGCGGAAGCGGCCAACGCGCTGCCCGCCGGCCTGAAGCTGGTGCGCGGCGCGGAGCTGTCCTGTGCCTCCGACGACGGCCGGGGCCGGGTCATCACCGTCCACCTCCTCGCCTACCTGTACGACCACACCTCGCCCGCGCTGGTCGAGGAGCAGCTGCGGCTGCGCCTCGAACGACGCCGGCGGCTGCGCCGCATGGCCGAGCGGATGGTGGCGGACGGGTTCCCGATCGACCCGGACGAGCTGATGGCCGCCATGCCGGCCGACGCGCCCGCCGGTCGACCCCACCTGGCCATGGCGTTGATCCGGGCCGGGGTGGTCGAGACCGTCGACGAGGCGTTCGCCAAGTACCTCACGGGTGGCCGCTACTACGTGCCGCGCACCGACACGCCAGTGGCGCGGGCGATCGAGATGATCGCCGAGGCGGGCGGCGTCACCGTGCTCGCGCACCCGTTCGCCTCGTCCCGCGGCCCGATCGTGACCGACCAGGTGGTCGCCGACCTCGCGGCGCTCGGGCTGGGCGGGGTCGAGGTCGACCACCCCGACCACGACGCGCCGACGCGGGAGCGGCTGCGCGGCCTGGCGCGCGAACTGGGCCTGCTGACCACGGGGTCGAGCGACTACCACGGCACCAACAAGACCGTGCGGCTGGGCGCGGAGACCACCTCGCCGGACGTCCTGGACGCCCTCGCCGACCGCGCCACGGGCTGCAAGGTCCTCGTCGGCTGACCCCACCGCAGTCCTCACCACCGCCGCGGCCCTCACCCTGGGAGTCACCTCACCCGACCCCTCCCGCGAGGTCGCGTCGGCCGTTCGCGTCCTCATCCCCGGCGATCACGCTTTTCGATCGTCGGGGATCAGGGCGCGAACGGCCGACTTCCGGGCGACCTCGCCCGCGACGCCGGAGGCGGCGCAATCCAACACTGTCGGACCCCCTCGGTAACTTGGTTCCGTGCAGGAGCAGCTGGGGTTCGACTTCGGGGCGATGCCGAAGAAGCTGGTGCGGGTCACGCCCGCCAAGCTCGCGACGTGGGCCGACTGCCCGCGCCGGTTCCGCATGGCCTACCTGGACCGGCCGACGCCGCCGCGCGGCGGGGCGTGGGCGCACAACACGCTCGGCGCGGTGGTGCACAACGCGCTGAAGGCGTTGTTCGACCTGCCCGCGCCGCGCCGCAGCCCGGAGCAGGCGGTGGCGCTGCTGCACCGGCAGTGGAAGAACGACGGCTTCCGGGACGCCGAGCAGGCCGCCGAGTACCGCGACCGGGCGGTCGGGTGGGTGCGCGACTACGTCGGCGAGCTGGACACGTCGATCGAGCCGGTCGGCATCGAGCGCTGGGTGTCCACGCCCACGTCGAAGATCGTCGCCGAGGGCCGGGTCGACCGGATCGACCTGCGCGACGGCGAGCTGGTGATCGTCGACTACAAGACCGGCCGGCACGCGCTGACCGTGGACGACGCGCGGGGCTCGCAGGCGTTGGCGCTGTACGCGCTGGCCGCGCGGCGCACGTTGCGCAAGCCGTGCCGCCGGGTGGAGCTGCACCACCTGCCCACCGGCACGGTGTCGGTGTGGGAGCACACCGAGGAGAGCCTGGCGCGGCACGTGACGCGGGCCGAGGAGGCGGCCGACGAGCTGCGGCTGGCCACCGACACGCTGGAGGCGGGCGGCGACCCCGAGGTGCTGTTCCCGCCGCGCACCGGGAACCGGTGCACGTGGTGCGACTTCCGCCGCTCGTGCCCCGAGGGGCAGCAGGCCGCGCCGACGCTCGACCCGTGGGCCTTGCTCGCGCCGTAGAGTTGGCCGCGTGACGATGGTGGACAGCAGACCCGAACCACGCCTGGCCAGGCTGTGGCGCGGCGTCAGCGGCGTCCTCGCGGTCGGCCTGGTGCTGCTGGCGTTGGCCATGATCGGCGTGCAGGTCTACGCGGGGACCCGTGACCTGCCCGGCCCCGGCCTGGGTGTCGTGATCGGCCACACCGCGGCGGCCGCGGCCGCGGTGGTGGCCCAGGTCGTCGCCGACCGCCGCCGCGGCTGGCCCGTGGCGCTGTGCGGCCTGCTGGTCGTGCTGCTGGCGGCGGCGACGATGTGGTTCTACTGGTGGGCGTGAGGCCGCCCGCCGTCAGGAGAGCCAGGCGCGCCAGGTCGGCAGGAGCGTGGCCAGCAGGGCGTCCGGCGCCTCGGTGTTCGGGTTGTGCATGACGCCGGGCAGCACCGCGAAGTCGGCGTCGAGGCGCTCGGCCATGTCCCGCTGGCTCGCCGCCGACCAGGCGTCGTCGAACTCCCCGCACACCACCAGGCACGGGACGCCGGCCGACCGGGTGACGCGGGCCAGCTTCGCGACCAGGTCCGGCTCGTGGCGCAGCGCCTGGCCCATGCCGAGCAGCCCGGCCGGTGACGAGCGGACGAAGCGTTCCCGGTAGAAGTCCTTCAGCTCCTGCGGGACCGCCCGCCACCGCGGGTTGAGCGCCTGCCGCGTCTCGTTGACCTCGTGCGACGCCTCGATGCCCTGCTCGCGGAGCACCACCTCGCCGTAGTCCAGGGCGGTGCGGCGCTCGCCCGGCGGCAGCTCCGACGGGCCGGACGACATCAGCGTCAACCCGGACACCGGCGCACCGGCCAACACCGCGCCGCGCGCGACCAGGCCGCCGAACGAGTGGCCCAGCAGCAGCACGCGCCGGCCGTCGGCGGCGAGCTTCGCGACCAGCTCGGCGACCGCCGCGCCGAGCGCCTCGGTGCGGTACTCCGCCTCCGACGTCGGGCCGGCCGACTCGTACTGGCCGGGCAGGTCGATCGCGACGGCCTCGACGCCGGCGTCGGCGATCGGGTCGAACAGGGGCGCGAAGTCCTCTTTGGACCCCGTGTAGCCGGGCAGGAGCAGCGCGGTGGCGCCGAGGTCGCGGCCGGTGGCGGGTTCGCGCAGGGCCGCGACCGGGCCGTGCCGCCCGGGCAGGTCCACGCGTCGCGCCCGGTGCGGGCTGAACTGCGAGTGCACGTCTGGCAGTCTGCCGCACCGGCCGCGCGGGCGCGTGACGCGTTGCCGCAGTGCCACGCCCGCGCCGCCTCCCGACGCCGGGATCACCGCCGTGTGCCGCCTGCGCCGCCGGGATCACCGCGCCGTGTGCCGCCTGCCGTCGCCGGAGTCGCCCACCCGCCGCCTGCACCGCCGGGTCACCGCCGTGTGCCGCTTGCCGTCGCCTGCCGCCTCGAGGTCCGCCGCACACGGGGTGCCGCCGTGCCACACCTGCCGTCACCGGTCGCCCCGGCCTGCTGTAGGGGGTGCCACGTCCGCGTCGCCGGTCGCCCGGGGTTGACGCGTCGGGTTCCCGCAGTGCGATGCCGGCGGTCGCCCGAGGCGTTGTCGCGGCGGCTACCGGAGGGCGACGAGCGTGCCGCCGCGCTGCTCCAGCACGACCGGCCCCTCGGTGGCCATCTCGACCGGGCCGGTGTGGTCGCCCCGGTCGACCGGGACCTCGGCCACCTCCTGGCCGGTGACCTGGTCGACCACCTTCAGCCCGCCCTCGACCGGCAGCAGCAGCCGCCCGGCGAGCGTGGTGCCCGCGCCGAGGGTGCCGTTCACGGTCCACAGCGGGTTGAGGTCGTTGAGCGACAGCGCCACCGTCTTCGAGCCGGTGAACCAGTAGATGTTCGCGGTGCTGGTGAAGGTGGACGCCACACGGCCGGGCGGGTCGCCGGCGAGTTCCTCGGCGGTGACGTCGACGGGGTAGCTCGCGACCGAGCCGCCGGTCTCGGAGTCGAACACCACGAGCCGGCCGGGCACGGCGAGCGCCACCCGGTTCGCGGTCACCGCGATCACCCGCGCGCCGTGCTCGCCGGTCACCGCGGTGGTGATGACCTGCGGTTCGTCGGACTTCTCCGGGTTGGGCTTGAGGACCGTGAGCCGGTCGGAGGGGTCCAGGGAGGGGCAGCGCTCGATCAACGCGATCTTGCCGCCGGTGACCGCGAACGAGCCGTACGTGCAGCCGGTGCGGGGCTGCTTGTTCGGGTTCACGATGGCGCGCAGGGTGCCGTACTCGAGCGAGCGGACCAGGTCGTCGCGCCGGTAGACCTCGACGTACGACCCGCCGGTGGTGAGCACGTGCGAGCCCTCGTTCAGCAGGCGGGTGCCGAACTCCGCGTCACCGTTGCGCTGCGGCCCCCGCTTGCCGGAACCGGTTTCGAGGGTCGTGACCTCGGAGCAGTTGGTGTCCTTGCGGTGCACCGCGAAGACCCGGCCCCAGGCCGTGGAGACCGTGCACAGCGGCAGGTCGCGGGCGTAGCGCCAGCGGACGTCGCCGGTGAGCGCGTCCCGGCCGACGACCTCGCCCCCGTCGCCCGTGACGACGACCGAGTCGAGGTTCACCGGCACCGGCGTCGCGCCGCTGGGCGCGCGCCAGATCTCCGACAGCGTCGGCGGCAGCTCCGTGGCGGGCTGGAGGGGGGTGATCCCGGACGGGCCGGTCTGGCTGACGGTGTTGCGCGCGTCGCTGGTGAGCCACAGGACGAGGCTCGCCACGAGCACCGCCGCCACCACCAACGTCACGCCGACGAAGTCCGCCTTCGTCCGCCACGACCTCGGCGGCAGCGGCTCGAAGTCGTCTTCCTGCGGCTCGACCCGCGGCTCGTCGGGCTCGGCCAGGACGTCTTCCTCGTCCAGCACGACCTGCCCGTTCGACTCCGCCTGCTCCGGCTGGCCCACTGCCCGGCTCCCGATGGTCGGTGATCTGTCGCGTTCGGTCTGGCGGACATGCTGCCACCACCGGGAAGAGGTCGGTGTGAGGCGGCACCACAACCCGCTCCAAGCGTCCCGATTGGCGTGCCACGAGCCGGGTGGCGCGCCAGGGCGACGGGCGGGCCGGCCGTGCGGAGTGGCGGTTCGGCCGGCCCGGTGACCTGGCGGTCGGTGGCCCGGTGGCCCGGTGGCCCGGTGGCCTGAGGGTCGGTGGGCCGGCGGTGTGGGTCGGCCGCATGGGCCGCGGTGGTGCCGGGGTTGTGGCCGGCGGGTCGGTGGGCTGGCCGGGTGGGTCGCGGTGGTGCGGGCGTCCGGGGGTGGTGGTGCCGGCGGCTGGTGGTGGGGCCGGTGGTGCCGGCGGGGTCGGGTGGGTGGCTGGTCAGGGGTCCGGGGTGGTTCGGGGGGCTCCTCGCTTTCAACCGAGGTGCGGTAACAGTGTTTCCGTACATTTTCGGGCCATGATCACCCGATTGTGTTACCGAACTCGGGTCGGGCAGCGCTCGGACCCGCGCTGCCCGCCACGATCATGCCCTACTCGGCGGTCGCCGGCGCGTTGTCGGACGCCTCGCCGCCACCGCCCGTGCGACGACGCCGACGACGCCTCGGTCGATCGCCCTCGGCGGCCGCGGGCTGCTCCGGGGCCTCGGCCGACGCCTCCGGCGCGGCCTCGGTGACGGGGGTGTCGCCCGTCGCCACGCCGGCCCGGCTCCGGCGACGCCGGCGCGGCCGCGTGCCGCCTTCCTCGGTCGCCGCTCCGGCACCGCCGGCGGTCGGCTCGGCGGTGGCGGGCTGGGCCGCGTCACCGCCCCGGCCGCCCCGGCGGCGCTTGCGGGTCTTCTTCTCGCCCTTCAGGTTCTCCTCGGGCTCCGCGTCCAGCCCGGCGCGCGTGCGCAGCCCCAGCGGCAGCCGGCCCGTCGAACCCGCCGGGATGTCGAGGTCCGTGAACAGGTGGTCGGACGTCGAGTAGGTCTCCACCGGCTCCGGTTTGCCCAGGTCCAGCGTGTCGCTGATCATCTTCCACCGGGGCGTCTCGTCCCAGTCCACGAGCGTGATCGCGACGCCGGTCCGCCCGGCCCGACCCGTGCGGCCGATCCGGTGCACGTAGGTCTTCTCGTCCTCGGGGCACTGGTAGTTGATCACGTGCGTGACGCCCTCGACGTCGATGCCGCGCGCGGCCACGTCGGTCGCCACCAGCACGTCGATCTTGCCCGACCGGAACGCCCGCAGCGCCTGCTCGCGCGCGCCCTGCCCGAGGTCGCCGTGCACGGCCGCGGCGGCGAAGCCGCGCTCGACCAGCTCGTCGGCCACCTTCTGGGCGGTGCGCTTGGTCCGCGTGAACACCATCGACAGGCCGCGGTCGCGGGCCTGGAGCGCGCGGGCCAGCAGCTCGGACTTGTCCAGCGCGTGCGCCCGGTAGACGAACTGCTCGGTGCGCTCGTGGATCGCGCCCGCGTCGTTCTCCTCGGCCCGCACGTGCGTCGGCTGGTTGAGGAACGTGCGCGCCAGCGTGATGATCGGCCCCGGCATGGTCGCCGAGAACAGCATGGTCTGCCGCTCGTCGGGCACCATCCGCAGGATCCGCTCGATGTCGGGCAGGAAGCCCAGGTCGAGCATCTCGTCGGCCTCGTCCAGCACCAGCCCGCGCACCTTGCCGAGCACGAGGTGGCGCTGCTCGGCGAGGTCCAGCAGCCGGCCGGGCGTGCCGACGACGACGTCCACGCCCTTGCGCAGCGCCGCGATCTGCGGCTCGTAGGGCCGGCCGCCGTAGATCGCCAGCACGCGCACGCCCAGGTGCTTGGACGCGTCGGTCAGGTCGTGGGTGACCTGGAGGCACAGCTCGCGCGTCGGCACGACCACCAGCGCCTGCGGCGTGCCGTCACCCGGCACGGTGATCCGCTGCAGCAGCGGGATGCCGAAGCCCAGCGTCTTGCCGGTGCCGGTGCGGGCCTGCCCGATGACGTCGTCGCCGGCCAGCGCCAGCGGCAGGGTCAGCTCCTGGATGGCGAAGGTCCGGTGGATGCCCGCCTCGGCCAGCGCCCGCACGATCTCCTCGCGCACGCCCAGCTCGCCGAACGTGGGCGAATCGGACCTGACCGGCGCGTCGGCCACGAGGGGGTGCGAGGTGTCCACGTCGGGCACGCCCGCCTCGCTGTGCTCCAACACCACCGGGTCGATATGGGTCTCTTCGTTCGTCGCGGTCAGGGTGATCGCCTCTCTCGTACCAGCGCGCCACGGCCTGTACGGGCCGCTCGACCGCGTCACCGCCGAGGGGGCCACCGCAGGGGGCCGGGCGGGTCGCGGGAGGGCCAGCGAGGTGTGTGCGCGCACCCTCTCCTGACGGCACGGTGCCGCCGCAGTTCAGCCTTCGGCACCGCTGCGAGCCCCCACTGGGCCGCGCCGCGCCGGGCGTCGTCTGCCGAGTCTACCCGGCGACTAGGCCGATCGGGCTGGATCGCGAGGTCCGGTGCGGTTCGCCGTGCCTGGGGTGTAGCGAACGACACCCGACTAGGCTCCGTCGGTATGAGCGACGCGGGAGTGGATGCGGCGGCGGGCCAGGCCACCGCGGTGGACGGGGAGGCCGTCGCGGTGGGCGGGCAGGAGCAGGTGGCCGAGGGTGTCGTGGACCTGCTCGGCGCGCTCGCGTACGGCGAGCTGTCGGCGTTCGACCGGCTGGCCGAGGACGCCCGGACCGCGCCCACGCTGGCCGGGCGGGCCGCGTTGTCGCAGATGGCGGCGGCCGAGATCGGGCACTACGCGCTGCTGGACCGGTACCTGGCCGAGCGCGGCCACTCGCTGGAGGAGGCCATGCGGCCCTTCGCCGCGGGCTTCGACGCCTTCCACGCCTCCACCGCGCCGCGCTCGTGGCTCGAGTCGCTGGTGAAGGCGTACGTCGGGGACGCGCTGGCGGCCGACTTCTACCGCGAGGTCGCGGAGTGGCTGGACGAGCCGACCAGGGAGCTGGTGCTCGCGGTGCTGGCCGACACGGGCCACTCGGCGTTCGCCGAGCGCGAAGTTCGGGCCGCCTGCGACCAGGACCCGAAGCTGCGCGACCGGCTCACGCTGTGGGGCCGCCGGCTGCTCGGCGAGGCGTTGACGCAGGCCCAGTACGTGGTGGCCGAGCGGGACGGGCTCGCGGAGCTGATCGTGCGCGGCTCGGGCGACCTCGCGGGCATCGCGGCGCTGTTCCGGCGGCTCCAGCAGAGCCACACGCGCCGCATGACGGCGCTCGGGCTCGGCTAGGGTTGGTGGTCGAACGCCATCAACGCCGCACGGAGGTCAGCGTGGAGGTCAGGGTCGGGATCGCGGACAGCCCGCGAGAGCTCGTGGTGTCCAGCGGGCTCACCCCCGAAGAGGTCGAGGCGCAGGTCGCGGACGCGCTGAAGGCCGGCACCGGGCAGCTCGTGCTGGTCGACCAGAAGGGCGCCCGCTACGTGGTGCCCGCGGCGCGCATCGCGTACGTGGAGATCGGTCCGAGCGACGCCCGCCGGGTCGGTTTCATCTCCGGCGACTGAGCGACTGGGCGATTGAGCGACCCGGCGGCCGGGCGTCCCGTGACCGGACGTCCGGCCGTCGGACGTCCCGGGTCGCCGTCGTGAGACTTCGGGTCCGGGTGACGGACACGCGGAAGGGGCACCCGATCGGGTGCCCCTTCCGCGTTCCCGGCCCGGCTCAGCCGACCGCGAACGGCGGGGTGGAGATCCCCGCGACGCGGTACCGCCGCCACGGGTCCGGGTCGGTGAGCGACCCGGTCGCCGACCCGCCGGGGGTGCGCAGCAGCGCGGTCCGCGCACCGCCCTCCACCAGCTCGGTGACCCGGTCGTTCGCGCCGACCCGGCCGTACCAGTGGTAGCGGCCGTCGATGGGCTGGAAGTAGCCGCGCAGCTCGACGCTCACCGGCACCTCCCGCCCGTCGAACACCAGCGTGGCCTCGCCGGTGTAGCCGTCCTCGTCGTGCTCTTCGGACATCACGCCTCCTCGACGTCGACGACCCGCAGGTGGGGGCCTTCGTGCAGGTCTTCGGGTGAGCCGGCGGCGGGTGTCGCGGGCGGCGCCGCGGCGGTCAGCGGGGCGTCCGGGTCGAGCACCACGCCCGCCGAGCGGAGCAGGCCGTCGATGGCGTGCCAGATGATCGTGGTGAGGTAGTCGCTCAGGCTCGCCCGCGTCATGGACTGCCGGTCGAGCCACCAGTCGCCCGCGTTCTGCACCATGCCGACCAGCGCGTGCGCCCACGGCTCGGCCCCGCCGGAGTCCATGCCGAACGCGCGCAGGTAGTCGCCCAGCAGCCGGGCCAGGGCCGCCGCGATGAGCTGCTTGTCCTCGGTCACCACGTCCTGCTCGACCGGGCGGTCGGTGAACGACTTGCGCACCACGAACCGGTACAGGTTGGGGTGCTCCTCGATCACCGACAGGTACGCGTCCACGATGCGCTTGATCCGCGCCCGGATCGGGCCGTCGTGCTCGATCGCGGGCCCCATGCGGTCCATCAGCATCTCGGTGCCGCGCCGGCCGACGGCCAGGTACAGGTCCGACTTGTCGGCGAAGTGCCGGTAGAGCACCGGCTTGCTGACGCCCGCCTCGGCGGCGATCTCGTCCATGCCGACGTCGGGTCCGTGCTGGGCGACGGCGCGGATCGTGGCCTCCACGAACTCGGCGCGCCGCGCCTCGCGGTGACCCTTCCACCGCTCGCGGCGCGCGTCCGTGCCGCCCTTGACAGTTCGAGCCATGTGACGCACGCTACCAGAAGTAACCGTTACCTCAAGTAACACGTAAATCCCGGGAGGGACCGATGTCGAGGACCTTGAAGGTCGCGGATCGCGAGAAGACGGCCGAGCGCCTGCTCAACTCCTCGGCCGACAAGTTCTACGACCCGGAAGTCGACATCGACTGGTCGGCGCCCCTGGTCGACGGCCTGCGGTACACCCCGGAGCACCGGTGCTCGCTGTACGGCACCGCGCTGTGGGAGCGGATGACCCCGGAGCAGCGCATCGACCTGTCCCGGCACGAGGTGGCCAGCGTGGCCAGCGTCGGCCTGTGGTTCGAGATCCTGCTGATGCAGATGCTGCTCAAGGAGGTCTACCGCTCCGACCCGACGACGAAGCACGCGCAGTACGCGCTGACCGAGGTCGCCGACGAGTGCCGGCACTCGACCATGTTCGCCCGCATGGTGGAGCGGATCGGCTGCCCGCCCTACGGGCCGCGCCGGTACACCTACCAGCTCGGCAAGCTGCTGCCGGTGATCGGCTACGGGCCCGCGCTGTACGGGTCGATCCTGGTCGCGGAGGAGATCCTGGACCGGTTGCAGCGCGAGACCATGGCCGACGAGACGGTGCAGCCGCTGGTGCGCATGGTCAACCGGATCCACGTGCTCGAAGAGGCCCGGCACGTGCGGTTCGCGCGCGAGGAGGTCGTGCGCGGCATGGAGGAGCTGACCCGCAAGGAGCTGCCGTACCAGCGGTGGCTGATCGCGACCACGTCCATGTTCATCACGCGGTCGCTGATCAACCCCGAGGTGTACGCGGCGGTCGGGCTGAACCGGGACGAGGCGCACAAGGCGGCGCTGACCAACCCGCACTGGCGGGAGACGATCCGCTGGTCGGGCGAGCGGATCATGAAGTTCCTGGACGAGGTGGGGCTGGTCGGCGCGCCCGGGACGCGGGCGTGGCGCCGGTCGTTCCTGCTCGGGTGAGCGGGGCCGGGGTGGGCGAGCGGACTTCCGCGCCGTGGGAGGCCGGGCGTCGGTTCGTGACGTCCGACGGGACGGCGCTGCACGTGGTCGACACCGGGCCGCGGGACGCGGAGCTGACGACCGTGCTGCTGCACGGCTGGACGTTGGACCACACGTCGTGGGACGTGGTGGCGGCGGAGGTGCCGGGCCGGGTGCTGCGGTACGACCACCGGGGGCACGGCGGCTCCGCGCCCGCGCCGGTCGGCACGGCGACCATCGCCCGGTGCGCGGACGACCTGGCCGAGGTGATCGCGGACCGGGTGCCGGTGGGGCGGATCGTGCTGGTCGGGCACTCCATGGGCGGCATGACGATCATGGCGTTGGCCGAGCAGCACCCCTCGCTGTTCGAGCGGGTCGCCGGGGTGGTGCTGGTCGCGACCTCGGCGGGTGAGCTGGCCGGGTCCACGCTGGGGCTGCCCGGTGTGGTCGGGCGGGCGTTCCTGGCGGGGGAGAAGGCGCTCAACCGGCGGATCGCGCGCTCGCGGCGGGCGGAGCTGCTGCGGCGGACGGAGGTCGCCCGGCCGGGGCTGCGGTGGTTGCTGTTCGGCAGGCGGCCGTCGTGGCGGCACGTCGCGGCGACCGCGGCGATGGTCGGGCGGTGCCACCCGGTGAGCATGGTCGGGTTCCGGGGGTCGCTGGACGAGCACGACCGGCGGAAGGCGCTGGTCGGGTTGGCCGGGGTGCCGGTGGTGGTGCTGGCCGGGGCGGAGGACCGGTTGACGCCGTTGCGGCACGCGCGGGTGCTGGCGGACGAGGTGCCGCACGCGGAGTTGGTGATCTACCCGGGGGCCGGGCACATGCTGCCGTTGGAGCGGGGGCGGGAGGTGGCCGGGCACGTGGTGGCGGTGGCACGGGTGAGCGAGGGGGAAGAGCAAAAGCGTCCTCGCCGGACGGGCAGATCAGCAGGATGACGGGGTTTGGTGGTTAAGCCCCCTGTACCAGCGGGGTCGGGTTTCGTGTCATCCCGCCGACCTCCACGAGGGCTACCGCACGCGTCAAGGGGGCGGTTCCAGCGCCAGGTGCGGTTGGGCGGGAGGTGCCCCCTTGACACGCGCGGTAGGGCTGCGCCAGGTCGGCGGGATGACACGAAGCCCTTCGTTGGGAAAGGCGTCGTTGGCGTGGCGTGGTGGGGCGGGGGAAGGCGGCGCGCGGTCGTGTGGCCGGGCGCGTAGTGGCTGGTGAGGGCCGTTGTCGGGGGCGGCCCTCACCAGCGCGGGTGGATGCCTGAGGGTGGTGCGGGGTCAGTGCTGGAGGGGGAAGCCGCCGCCGATTCCGCGCCAGGCGAGGTTGGAGATCAGGGCGACCGCGTCCTCCTTGGCGAGCTTGCGGTCGTCGGCCAGCCAGGCGCGGGCGGTGACCTGGGACAGGCCCACCAGGCCGACGGCCAGCAGGCGGGCCCGGTGCTCGTCCAGGCCGGCGTCGGCGGTGATCGTGTCGGTGATGGCTTCCACGCTGTCCGTCGTGGCGCGCTCCACGGCGCGGGCCACGGCGGGCTCGCCGCGCAGGTCCGACTCGAAGACCATCCGGAACGCCTGGCCCTCGCCGTCCACGAAGTCGTAGAACGCGGCGACGGCGGCCTTCACGCGCTGCTTGTTGTCGGTCGTGGACGCCAGCGCGCCGCGCACGCGGTTCACCAGCTCGTCCACGTGGGACTCCAGCAGCGCCATGTACAGCTCGAGCTTGCCGGGGAAGTGCTGGTAGAGGACCGGCTTGCTGACCCCCGCCCGCTCGGCGATCTCGTCCATCGCGGCGGCGTGGTAGCCGTTGGTCACGAACACGTCCTGCGCCGCGGCCAGCAACTGGGCACGTCGAGCGGTCCGCGGGAGCCGTACACCCCGCCCCGCCGCGCCGCCGTGGTGCCCGACCGCAGTCTGGGCCGTCTCCGTCATGGTGCCTCCAGCCAACCAATCACATAGCGGAACCGGAGAAGGGGTTGCCCCTCCGGCTCGTCGGCAACCTTACTCGCTGGTAGCAGCGTTCCGGGAAAGCTTCTCGTTTCGTAGGACTCCCGGGAGGCATCCTGGGGTGGTGACCGAGACGCTGGAGGCCCGCAAGACCACCATCACGCACGTGCCCCTGTCCACCACGCCACTACCTCCGCTGGACACAACGATCCAGCCGTGGCCTGGTGACTACGTCGAGGTCGGGGGGCACCGGGTGCACGTCCGCCGCACCCCGGGACCGGCCGGGTCCAAGGCGGTCTACGTGCACGGCCTGGGCGGTTCGTCGACGAACTGGACCGACCTGGCCGCCCAGTTGCGCGAGCACGTCGAGGGGCACGCGCTCGACCTGCCGGGGTTCGGCCGGTCCGAGCCGATCGACGGCTACGACTTCCGGATGGCCACCCACGCCCGGGTGGTCATCGAGTACGTCGAGTCGCTCGGGGGCGACCCGGTGCACCTGTTCGGCAACTCGATGGGCGGCGCGATCACGCTGATGGCCGCCTCCCTGCGGCCCGACCTGGTGCGCACCCTGACCCTGGTGTCGCCGGCGGTGCCGGACCTCCGGCTCAGCCTGCGCCGGGTGTCGGACCGGCGGCTGCCGCTCGCGTTCCTGCCGGTCGTGGGCGCGCGGGTGCGGGAGCGGTTGGCGGCGGTCACGCCGCGCGAGCGGACCGACCAGATGCTGCGGCTCTGCTTCGCCGACCCCGACTCGGTGCCGCCGAACCGGATCGAGGAGAGCGAGTCCGAGTACACCGAGCGGTCCGCGCAGGCGTGGGCGGGCAACGCGCTCAGCCGCAGCACGATCGAGCTGATCCGCACGTGGCTGGTGCCCCGGTCGAGGTCGATGTGGCTGCTGCCGCCGAGGATCACCGCGCCGACGCTGGTCGTGTGGGGCACGGAGGACAAGCTGGTCAGCGTGCGGAAGGCGCCGCGGGTGGCGCGGCTCATCCCGCGCGGCCGGCTGCTGGTGCTGCCGCGCACCGGGCACGTGGCGCAGATGGAACGGCCGGTGTCGGTGGCGCGCGCCGTGGTGGGCATGTGGGAGGCGGTCGAACGTGACCTGTGGTGACACCCGTCCGTGGTGACCGGTTCAGCCGGTCGGTGGTGCACAGGTCACCTGGAATCCGCTCCCGGGGTGCGGTTGTGGCACCCTGGTTGCCGTGAACCGGACGTCGCAGGGCGAGCGTGAACCGGCGTCGCCCGCTGATGACCGGCCGTCGCTGTCCGAAGACCGCTACCGCCGCGGCACGCGCCGCACCGGCGCCGAGCCGCTGGCCGCGTCCTGGGAACCGGGCGGCCGGAGGCGCCGCAAGCGCCGCACGGGCGTGAAGGGGCTGATCGCGAACTACGGGTGGCGCATCTACGCCGTGCCCGTGCTGCTCGTGCTCACCGCCCTGGTGGTGCTGGACACCGCCGCGCCCCCGAGCGGCGGCGGTGCGACGAACGCGTCGGCGGACACGGGCGCGGGCTCGTCGGCGACCACCGAGACCTCCTCCGGGCCGCCCGAGGCGACCGAGAAGCCGCCGGTCGACATCGACCTCAAGAACTTCCCCACCGCCCAGTTGCCGGACGGGCCGAAGTTCTCCGAGCAGGGCGCGGGCACGTGGGCCGTGGTGCCGGGCTCCACCCAGCCGGCCGGCACCGGCGGGAAGCTCTACAAGTACGCGATCGCCATCGAGGACGGCGTCGAGCCGGGCGACTACAACGGCGACCGCGAGGCGTTCGCCCGGACGGTCGACGGGATCCTGGCCGACCCGCGCAGCTGGATCGGCACCGGCCAGGTCTCCATGCAGCGGGTCGAGGGCGAACCGGTCGACTTCACGGTGAGCTTGACCACCACCAGCACCACGCACGCCATGTGCGGGTTCCAGATCCAGTTCGAGTCGTCGTGCTGGCACAGCGCCTCGAAGCGGGTCGTCATCAACACCGCGCGGTGGGTGCGCGGCGGCAAGGTCTACGGCAGCGACCTGAGCGCGTACCGCACCTACGCGATCAACCACGAGGTCGGCCACGTGCTGAAGAACCCGCACGAGGGCTGCAAGGAGAACGGCAAGGCCGCGCCGGTGATGATGCAGCAGTCGTTCGGCGTGGCCAACGACTACGTCGCGCAGCTCAACGCGGTCGACTCCAGCAACCGCTACGCGGTGGAGGCCAACGGCCTGGTGTGCACGCCCAACCCGTTCCCGGTCGCGCCCCAGTAGGGGCGTCCCGCGCCTTGGGACGACTTCCCATCGGGGAAGACGTGGGGGCAGGCTGGTGTTGTCCGTCGGTAGAGGACATGTTTCGTCGAGGAGGACTCAGATGGCGCTTCCGCCGCTCGTGGAGCCCGCAGCGGAGCTGACCAAGGAAGAAGTAGCGCGCTACAGCCGCCACCTGATCATCCCGGACGTCGGGGTCGACGGGCAGAAGCGGCTGAAGAACGCGAAGGTCCTGGTCGTCGGCGCGGGCGGCCTGGGCAGCCCGGCCCTGCTCTACCTGGCGGCGGCGGGGGTCGGCACGCTCGGCGTGATCGACTTCGACGTCGTCGACGAGTCGAACCTCCAGCGCCAGGTCATCCACGGCCAGTCCGACATCGGCCGGCCGAAGGCCGAGTCGGCGCGCGACTCGGTGGCCGAGATCAACCCGTTCGTCAAGGTGGTGCTCCACCAGACCCACCTCAACTCGGAGAACGCGCTCGACATCTTCCGCGACTACGACCTGATCCTGGACGGCACGGACAACTTCGCCACCCGGTACCTGGTCAACGACGCGGCCGTGCTGCTGGGCAAGCCCTACGTGTGGGGCTCGATCTTCCGGTTCGAGGGTCAGGTCAGCGTCTTCTGGGAGGACGCGCCGAACGGCCAGGGCCTGAACTACCGCGACCTCTACCCCGAGCCGCCGCCGCCCGGCATGGTGCCGTCGTGCGCGGAGGGTGGCGTGCTGGGCGTGCTGTGCGCGTCGATCGGCTCGATCATGGTGACCGAGGCGATCAAGCTGCTGACCGGCATCGGCGACCCGCTGCTGGGCCGGCTGATGGTGTACGACGCCCTGGAGATGTCGTACCGCACCATCAAGATCCGCAAGGACCCGGACAGCCCGAAGATCACCGAGCTGATCGACTACGAGGCGTTCTGCGGCGTGGTCTCCGACGACGCCCAGCAGGCCGCCGCCGGCAACACCATCACCCCGCTGGAGCTGAAGCAGAAGCAGGACAGCGGCGAGGACTTCCTGCTGGTGGACGTCCGCGAGCCGCACGAGTACGAGATCGTCCGGATCCCGGGCTCGGTCCTGATCCCGAAGGACCGCATCCTCTCCGGCGAGGCGTTCGCCGAACTTCCCCAGGACAAGCAGGTCGTCCTGCACTGCAAGTCGGGCGCCCGCTCGGCCGAGGCCCTGGCCGTCCTCCACCAGGCCGGCTTCAAGGACGCCGTGCACGTGGGCGGCGGCGTCCTCGCCTGGGCCCGCGAAGTCGACCCGAGCCTCCCCACCTACTGACCGGACAACAGCGACAACCGGACCCAACGACGCCGGGCCGCCCAGAGCGGCCCGGCGTCGCTCGTTCACGCACACCACACACCACCTGCTCACGCTTCCCACAACGAGGGCTTCGTGTCATCCCGCCGACCTGGCGCAGCCCTACCGCGCGTGTCAAGGGGGCACCTCCGGCCCTACCGCACCTTGCGCTGGAACCGCCCCCTTGACACGTGCGGTAGCCCTCGTGGAGGTCGGCGGGATGACACGAAACCCGACCCACGCTGGTACAGGGGCTTGACCACCAAACCCCGTCATCCTGCTGATCTGCCCGTCCGGCGAGGACGCTTTTAATCTTTTCCCCACCCCGACCCCCACCCCCGCCGCGACCCCCCACCCCAACCCCACTCGAACCGACCCTCCACCCCGCCCCACCCCCAGACCGCACTATTGCGGTTACGCCGAATGCGTGGACACCACGCGTTCGGCCCTTCACGTCCACCAACAGAGCCCTCCCTGCGGGTAGCGTGCCGGCCGTGACCACTCCGGAGCCGCCACCGTCGCACGTGCGTGCCGCCTTCGGCGCGCGCGACGCCGAGCCGGAGCTGATCGACGGCGGCCCGGTGTGGCGGTGCGGCGACGTCGCCATCCGACCGGCCGGCAACCCGGCCGAAGCCACCTGGGTGGCCAAGACCCTGGACGCCCTGGACGTCGACAACCTGCGCGTCGCCCGCCCCCTGCGCTCCACCGACGGCCGGTACGTCGTCGGCGGCTGGGCGGCGACCAAGTACCTGTCCGGCCGGGCCGAGCCGCGTCACGACGAGGTGGTCGACGTGGCCGTCAAGCTGCACCGCGCGACCGCCGACCTGCCCAAGCCCCGCTTCCTGGACTCCCGCGCGGACCTGTTCGCCACCGCCGACCGCTGCGCCTGGGACGAGGAGGAGGCCGACCTGGACCCGGACCTGGGCGGCCGGCTGTTCGACCGGTGCGCGGCCTACCGCAAGCCGGTCGCGCTCAAGCCCCAGGTCGTGCACGGCGACCTGTTCGGCACCGTCCTGTTCGCCGGCGACGCCGCCCCGGCGGTCATCGACTTCGTCGCCTACTGGCGGCCCGCGCCCTACGGCGCGGCGATCGTCGTGGTGGACGCGCTGTCGTGGGGTGGCGCGGATCACGGCCTGGCGCGGCGGTGGGCTCACCTGGACGAGTGGCCGCAAATCCTCCTGCGCGCGACCCTGTTCCGGCTCGCCGTCCACGCGCTGCACCCGCGTTCGAGCGCACGATCTCTGGCGGGCCTGGAGCGAACGGCCGAGCTGGTCCTCGAACTGCTGTGACCTCACCCGTCACGCGCCGTGGCTGAGCAGGCAAGTTCGCGCGGATGAAACAATCCACGATCTGCCGTTAACAGCCGCTTCCTACCGTCGGCCAGGTGACCGCCTCCGGCAGCCTCGACACCTCCAGCACCTCCCGCGCGAACTCGACCGCAACCGGCAAGACCGGCGCCGTCGACACGCACTGCCCCTACTGCGCCCTGCAGTGCGCGATGTCGATCACCGACGGCAGGGTGTCGCCGCGGGAGTTCCCGACCAACCGGGGCGGCCTGTGCCAGAAGGGCTGGACCTCCGCCGAGCTGCTGACCTCGCCCGCCCGCCTGACCACCCCGCTGGTCCGCCGCGACGGCGAACTCGTCGAAGCCACCTGGGACGAGGCGCTCGACCTGGTCGCCGCCAGGCTGCGCGCACTGCGCGAGGCCCACGGCCCCGACTCGGTCGCCGTGTTCGGCGGCGGCGGGCTGACCAACGAGAAGTCGTACCTGCTGGGCAAGTTCGCCCGCGTCGCGCTGGGCACGTCGCAGATCGACTACAACGGCCGGTTCTGCATGTCGAGCGCCGCCGCGGCCGGCACGAAGGCGTTCGGCCTGGACCGCGGCCTGCCGTTCCCGGTCACCGACCTCGACCACGCGGACGCGATCCTGCTCGTCGGCGGCAACCCGGCGGAGACCATGCCGCCGTTCCTGCAGCACCTGCGCGACGCCGAGCTGATCGTCGTGGACCCCCGCCGCACGCCCACCGCCGAGCTGGCCACGCTGCACCTGCGCCCGGCCCCCGGCACGGACCTCGCGCTGGCGCTGGGCCTGCTGCACACCGCCGTCGCCGACGGCCACCTCGACCAGGCGTACCTGGACGACCGCACCACCGGCTTCGCCGACGCGTGGCGCATCGCCGCGACGTGGTGGCCGGAACGGGTGGAGCGCGTCACCGGCGTGCCCGTCGCCGACCAGCGCGCCGCGGTGCGGATCCTCGCCGAGGCCGCCAACGCCTACGTCCTCACCGGCCGCGGCACCGAGCAGCACGCCAGCGGCGCGGACACGGTGTCGGCGTGGATCAACCTGGCCCTGGCCCTCGGCCTGCCCGGCCGGCGCGGCTCCGGCTACGGCTGCCTCACCGGCCAGGGCAACGGCCAGGGCGGCCGGGAGCACGGCCAGAAGGCCGACCAGCTCCCCGGCTACCGCAAGATCGACGACCCGGCGGCCCGCGCGCACGTGATGGACGTCTGGGGCGTGGACGACCTGCCCGGTCCCGGCCGGTCCGCCTACGAACTCCTCGACGCCCTCGGCCAACCGGGCGGCCCGAAGGCGCTGCTGGTGTTCGGCAGCAACGTGATCGTCTCCGCGCCGCGCTCGCAGCACGTCGCCGACCGGCTCGCCGCCCTGGACCTGCTGGTCGTGGCGGACCTGGTGCTGTCCGAGACCGCCGCCGTCGCGGACGTCGTGCTGCCGATCACCCAGTGGGCCGAGGAGAGCGGCACGATGACCAACCTGGAGGGCCGGGTCCTGCTGCGGCAGGTGGCCGTCGCCCCGCCCGAGGGGGTGCGCAGCGACCTGGACGTGCTGCGCGGCCTGGCGACCCGCCTCGGCCAGCCGGCCGAGCGGTTCCCGACCGACCCGGAAACGGTGTTCGAGGAACTGCGGCGGGCCTCCGCGGGCGGCACGGCCGACTACTCGGGCGTGACCTACGAGCGGCTGCGCGCCGGCGAGGCGCTGCACTGGCCGGTCGTCCGGGAGAGCACCCCGCGCCCGTTCCTCGACCGCTTCGCCCACCCCGACGGCCGGGCCAGGTTCGTGCCGGTCGAGCACCGCGGGCCCGTCGAGCGGCCGGACGCCGACTACCCGCTCCAGGCCACCACCGGCCGGGTGCTCCAGCACTACCAGTCCGGGGCGCAGACCCGGTTGGTGGGCGAGCTGAACCGGGCCGAGCCGGAGGCGTACGTGGAGGTCCACCCGGACACCGCGACGCGCGCCGGCCTGCGCCACGGCGACCTGGCGGCCGTGGTCTCGCGGCGCGGCCGGACCGTGGCGCGGGTGCGCTGCGTGCCGTCCCTGCGGATCGACGTGGTGTTCCTGCCCTTCCACTACGCGGGGGAGGGCCGGGCGAACCTGCTGACCAACCCGGCGCTCGACCCGACCAGCCGGATGCCCGAGTTCAAGGTGTGCGCGGTCCGATTGGAGTCGGTATGAGGAACGTTGTCGTCGTGGGCTACGGCATGGCCGGCGCCCGACTGGCCGACGAGCTGCGCCGCCGCGACCCGAAGGCGGAACGCGTCTCGGTGACGGTGCTGGGCGACGAGGCGCACCCGGCGTACAACCGGGTGCTGCTGTCCAGCGTGGTGGCGGGGTCGCTCACGCCCGAGGCCGTGCGGCTGCACGACCCCGACTGGGCCGCCGAGCACCACGTGGACCTGCGGCTCGGCGGCGCCGTCACCAAGGTCGACCGGACCCGCCGGGTCGTGCACGTGGACGACACCGAGGTGCCCTACGACGCGCTCGTGCTGGCCACGGGCGCGCGGTCGTGGGTGCCGCCGACACCGGGCCTGGTGGACGGCAACGGCGCGCTCGCGCCCGGCGCGGTGGCGTTCCGCTCGCTGGACGACTGCGCCCGGATCGTGGCGCGGGCCACCCCCGGCACGCCGGTCGCCGTGCTCGGCGGGGGACTGCTCGGCCTGGAGGCCGCCCGGGGCCTGGCCGGCCGGGGCTGCCTGGTCACCGTGGTGCACCCGGTCGGGCACCTGATGGAGCGCCAGCTCGACCCCGGCGCGGGCCGCGTGCTGGCCACCACGCTGCGGGGCCTGGGCATCGAGTTCCGGCTCGGCGTGCTCGCCACGCGGTACGTGCCCGGCGAGGGGCTGGAGCTGGACGACGGCACGCACGTGCCCGCGGACCTGGTCGTCGTCTCGGCGGGCGTGCGCCCGGAGATCGGGCTGGCCGAGCAGGCGGGCATCGAGGTCGACCGCGGCATCCTGGTGGACGACGCGCTGCGCACCAGCGACCCGAGGGTGCACGCCATCGGCGACTGCGCCCAGCACGTCGGCACGGTGTCCGGCCTGGTGCAGCCCGCGTGGGAGCAGGCCGCGGTGCTCGCCGACCGGCTCACCGGCGTCGCCCCGGCCGCGCGGTACACCGGCACCACGGTCGTGACCCGGCTCAAGGCCCGGGACGTCGACCTGGCCGCGCTGGGCGACGTGCACGTCGACGTCGACTCGCCCGACGACGAGGTGCTGTGCTTCCAGGACCCGGCCCGCGGCCGGTACGCGAAGCTCGTGCTGCGCGACGACCGGGTGACCGGCGCGATCGTGCTCGGCGCGCCCGACGCGGCCGCCGCCATCACCCAGCTGTTCGACCGCGGCCTGCCCGCGCCGACCGACCGGCTCGCGCTGCTGCTCGGCCGCGCGCTGCCCGCCGAGAACGAGGCGAGCCCGGCCGACCTGCCCGCGTCCGCGGTGGTGTGCCGGTGCAACACGGTCAGCAAGGGCCAGCTGGTCAGCGCCTGGCGCGCGGGCGCGACCACCGTCTCCGCGATCGCGGAGGTCACGCGTGCGAGCACGGGCTGCGGCGGCTGCAAGGACGCCGTGTGCGGCATCGTCGACTGGCTCGCCGCCTCACAGCCCCAGTCCGCTTGATGTGCGCGGGAGTTGCCGCCGACGACACCTGTCCGAACGTCGGGGTAACGGGCCGTTCCTACGGTTCGCGCAACGGGAAAACGGTGACCGGGAGGGTCCGATGAGCACGGTGGTGGAGACCCAGGGCGTTGCGCCGCAGGCGAAGCGCGGAGGTCGGTGGATCGAGCACTGGGAGCCCGAGGACCCGTCGTTCTGGGAGACGACCGGCCGGCGGGTCGCCCGCAAGAACCTGATCTTCTCGATCCTCGCGGAGAACCTCGGCTTCACGGTGTGGAGCCTGATGAGCATCGTGGTCGTCAGCCTCGGCCAGGTGGGCTTCAGCTTCAGCGTCGGCCAGACGTTCTGGCTGCTGATCGTGCCGAACCTGGTCGGCTCGGTGCTGCGCATCCCCTACACGTTCGCGGTGCCGCGGTTCGGCGGCCGGGCGTGGACCACGATCAGCGCGGCCCTGCTGCTGATCCCGTGCACGATGCTGGTCGTCGCCGTCACCAACCCCGGCACGCCGTACTGGTTCTTCCTCCTCACGTCGGCCGCGATGGGCTTCGGCGGCGGCAACTTCTCGTCCTCCATGGCCAACATCTCGTTCTTCTACCCGGAGGGCAAGAAGGGCCTGGCGCTCGGCCTGAACGCGGCGGGCGGCAACCTCGGCGTGGCCATGGTGCAGCTCGTCGTGCCGATCATCATCTCCCTCGGCACGGGGATCAACCTGGCCTACGCGGCGCTGTTCTGGATGCCGTTCATCGTGGTCGCCGCGGCCTGCGCCTGGTTCCTGATGGACAGCCTCGCCCAGGCCAAGCCCGACGGCACGTCCTACCGCAAGGCGATGTCGAACAAGCACACGTGGGTGATGTCGTTCCTGTACATCGGCACGTTCGGCTCGTTCATCGGGTTCTCGTTCGCGTTCCCGTCGCTGATCAAGCTCAGCTTCGTGGAGTACAAGAGCTTCGTCGGCCTGGCGTTCATCGGCGCGCTCATCGGCTCGGTGAGCAGGCCGTTCGGCGGGTGGCTCTCGGACCGGTTCGGCGGCGCGCGGATCACCACCGTGACGTTCTTCGGCCTGGCGGCCGGCACGGTCGGCCTGCTGCTCAGCATCGAGGTCCGCAGCTTCGCGCTGTTCTTCGGCTCGTTCATCGCGCTGTTCGTGCTGGCCGGCGTGGGCAACGGCTCGACCTACCGGATGATCCCGGCCATCTTCGCCACGCAGGCCGACGACGTCCGGGCGGCCAAGCGGCAGGCCGCCGCGGTGGTCGGCATCGCGGGCGCGGTCGGGGCGTTCGGCGGGGTGCTCGTCAACCTCGTGTTCAAGTTCTCCCTCGAAGGGAGCAAGACGCTGGCGCCGGCGCTCACCGCGTTCCTGGTGTTCTACGGCCTGTGCGTCGCCACCACGTGGTGGTTCTACCTGCGGCGTCGGGTCTTCGCCCGGGTGCCCAGCCTCGCCTACGCCGGCGTGTGACCCACACAACGCCCTGACGTGCGGTGTGAGGCTGCTTTAACGCCTGCGCAACATTCGCGACCTTGGCACGACACGGCGCCCGGTGAGCATGGAACCGGGCGGAAGAAGGGATTGGTCCCATGACGCGAACGCTGGTGGTGGTCGGTCACGGCATGGTCGGTCACCGGCTCGTGGAGGCCCTCCGCGAGCAGGACGTGACCGGTCGGTGGCGGATCGTCGTGTTCGCCGAGGAGACCCGCCCGGCCTACGACCGGGTCGCCCTCTCGTCCTACGTGGACGGTTGGGACGCCGGGGCGCTCGCCCTCGCGCCCCACGACGACGCCGTCGAGCTGCACCTGGACGACAAGGTGGTGCACCTCGACCGGCACGCCAGGGTGGTGCGCACCGCGAGCGGCCGGGAGCAGCGCTACGACGCGCTGGTCCTGGCCACCGGCTCGGTGCCGTTCGTGCCGCCGGTGCCCGGCCGCGACCTGCCCGGCTGCCACGTCTACCGCACCATCGACGACCTGGACGGCATCCGCGCCACGGTCGAGTCCGCGCACGCCGCCGGGCGGCACGCGGGCATGGTCCTCGGCGGCGGCCTGCTCGGCCTGGAGGCGGCCAACGCGCTGCGCGGCATGGGCATCTCCCCGCACGTGGTGGAGCTGGGCCCGCGGCTGATGCCGCTCCAGGTGGACGAGGGCGGCGGCGGCCTGCTCAAGCGCCTGGTGGAGAAGCTGGACCTCACCGTGCACACCGGCACGTCCGCGTCGTCCATCGAGCAGGACGGCGAGCGGCTCATCGCCAAGCTGTCCAACGGCGTCGAGCTGGACCTGGACGTCGTGGTGTTCTCCGCGGGCATCCGGCCGCGCGACGAGCTGGCCCGCGCGGCCGGCCTCGCCGTCGGCGAGCGCGGCGGCATCGTGGTCGACAAGGCGTGCCGCACCTCCGACGAGCACGTCTACGCCATCGGCGAGTGCGCGAACCTCGACGGCACGGTGTACGGGCTGGTCGCCCCCGGCTACTCCATGGCCGAGGTGGTCGCCGACCGCCTGCTCGGCGGGGCGGCCGAGTTCCCCGGCGCGGACCTGTCCACCAAGCTCAAGCTCCTCGGCGTGGACGTCGCCTCGTTCGGCGACGCGCACGCCCGGCAGGAGGGCGCGCTGGAGGTCGTCGTCAACGACGCCGTGGCGGGCACCTACGCCAAGGTCGTGGTGTCCGACGACGCGAAGACCCTGCTCGGCGGCATCCTGGTCGGCGACGCGTCGAAGTACACCGTGCTGCGGTCGCTGGTCGGCCGGCCCGTGCCGGGCGACCCGGTGGGGCTGATCGGGCCCGAGGGCGGCGTCGAGCTGTCCATGCCGCACGACGCGCAGGTGTGCTCCTGCCACGCGGTCACCAAGCAGCGGATCGTGGACGTGGTGAACTCCGGCGAGGCCGTCGACGTGCCGGGCATCAAGGCGTGCACCAAGGCGGGCACCGGCTGCGGCTCGTGCGTGCCGATGCTGAAGAAGCTGCTGGCCGAGTGCGGCGTGGAGCAGTCCCGCGCGCTGTGCGAGCACTTCGACCACTCCCGCGCCGACCTGTTCGAGATCGTCCGCTCCACCGGCATCACCACGTTCAGCGAGCTGATCTCCCGGCACGGCCGCGGCGCGGGCTGCGACCTGTGCAAGCCCGCCGTCGCCTCGATCCTCGCGTCGCTGGACAACGGGCACGTGCTGGAGGGCGAGCAGGCCACCCTCCAGGACACCAACGACCGCTTCCTGGCGAACATGCAGCGCAACGGCACCTACTCGGTCGTGCCGCGCATCCCCGGCGGCGAGATCACGCCGGAGAAGCTCATCGTCATCGGCGAGGTCGCCCGCGACTTCGGCCTCTACACCAAGATCACCGGCGGCCAGCGGATCGACCTGTTCGGCGCGACCGTGGACCAGCTGCCGCTGATCTGGAAGCGCCTGGTCGACGCCGGGTTCGAGTCCGGCCACGCCTACGGCAAGGCGCTGCGCACGGTGAAGTCGTGCGTGGGCACCACCTGGTGCCGCTACGGCGTGCAGGACTCGGTGTCGCTGGCCATCGAGCTGGAGCTGCGCTACCGGGGCCTGCGGTCGCCGCACAAGCTCAAGTCCGCCGTGTCCGGCTGCGCCCGCGAGTGCGCCGAGGCGCGCGGCAAGGACTTCGGTGTCATCGCGACCGAGAAGGGCTGGAACCTCTACGTCGGCGGCAACGGCGGCTTCACGCCCCGCCACGCCGACCTCCTCGCGTCCGATGTGGACACCGAGACGTTGATCAAGCTGATCGACCGGTTCCTGATGTTCTACATCCGCACCGCGGACCGGTTGCAGCGCACCTCGACCTGGATCGAGTCGCTGGAGGGCGGGCTGGACCACCTGCGCGACGTCGTCGTGAACGACAGCCTCGGCATCTGCGCCGACCTGGAGGCCGCGATGGCCAAGCACGTGGACAACTACGCCGACGAGTGGCGCGGCGTGCTGGAGGACCCGGAGAAGCTGTCCCGCTTCACCTCGTTCGTCAACGCGCCCGGCACGCCCGACCCGACGATCTCGTTCCGGGAGGAGCGCGGCCAGAAGGTGCCGGTCCTGTTGGGTGTTCCGAGTGTCGGCCAGGCGGAGGTGTCCCGATGACCCCGGTGTGCGAGTTGAGCGCCCTGCGGCCCGACCAGGGCGTCGCGGCGCTGCTGCCCGACGGTTCCCAGGTGGCCGTGTTCCTCACGTCGGCCGGGACGGTGCACGCGTTGGGCAACATCGACCCGTTCAGCGGCGCGGCGGTGCTGTCGCGCGGCATCGTCGGCGACCGCGGCGGCGTGCCGGTGGTCGTGTCGCCGGTCTACAAGCAGGCGTTCGAGCTGTCGACCGGCAAGTGCCTCGACGACCCCTCGACCGGGGTGCCGGTGCACCCGGTGGTCGTGACCGACGGCGTCGTCCAGGTCGGGTCGCCGTGACCGCCGCCCCGCTGGCCGGGTACACGGTCGGGGTGACCGCCGCCCGGCGGGCCGACGAGCTCTCCGCGTTGTTGGAGCGCAAGGGCGCGACCGTGCTGCACGGCCCCGCGCTGCGGATCGTGCCGCTGCCCGACGACGCGGAGCTGCTGGCCGCGACCCGGGCCGTGGTGGAGGGACCGGTGGACGTCGCCGTGGCGACCACCGGCATCGGGTTCCGCGGCTGGGTCGAGGCGGCCGAGGGCTGGGGGCTGGCCGCGCGGCTGCTGTCGCGGCTGTCCGGGGCGAAGGTGCTGGCCAGGGGGCCGAAGGCGCGGGGCGCGGTGCGGGCCGCGGGGCTGGTGGAGGAGTGGTCGCCGGAGGGGGAGAGCAACGCCGAGCTGCTGGACCACCTGCTGCGGGCCGGGGTGGCCGGGCAGCGGATCGCGGTGCAGCTGCACGGCGACGTGCTGCCGGAGTTCACGTCGGCGCTGCGCGCGGCCGGCGCGGTGGTCGTGGAGGTCCCCGTCTACCGCTGGACCGGCCCGTCCGACCCCGCGCCGCTGGAACGGCTGCTGGAGGCCGTGCTGGCGCGCCAGGTGGACGCGTTGACGTTCACCAGTGCCCCCGCGGCGGCGTCCGTGCTGCGGGTCGCGGAGGCGATGGGCCGGCTGCCCGAGCTGACCGCCGCGCTGCGCCGGGACGTGCTGGTGGTGGGCGTCGGCGCGATCACCGCCGGGCCGCTCGTCGCCGCCGGGATCCCCGTGGTGCAGCCCGCCCGCGCCCGGATCGGCGCGCTGGCGCGCGAGCTGACCCTGCAGCTGCCCGCGCGGGCGACCCGGCTGCGCATCGGGGGCCGCGACATCGAGCTGCGCGGCCAGGCCGTCGTGGTGGACGGCGAGCTGCGGCCCGTGCCGCCCGCGCCGATGGCCGTGCTGCGCGTGCTGGCCGCCGCGCGCGGCCGGGTGGTGTCCCGCCGCGATCTGCTGGCGGCGTTGCCCAGCGGCGGCGAGGAGCACGCCGTGGAGACCGCGATCGGCCGGCTGCGGTCCGCGCTGGGCGACTCGCGCGTGGTCGCCACGGTCGTCAAGCGCGGCTACCGGCTGGCCATGGACCCCGCCGGGGTGGCCGTATGACCCTGGTCCTCGTGGCGCACGGCACCCGCGACCCCGCCGGCGCCGTCGTCGTGGAAGAGATCGCGTCCCTGGTCCGGGCGAGGCTCGGCGGTGTGCCGGTGCGGGTCGCCTACGCGGACGTGCGGCAGCCGGACGTCACGGCGGTCCTGTCGTCGGTCGCCGGCCCGGCCGTGGTCGTGCCCGCCTTCCTGGCCGCCGGGTACCACGTGCGGGTGGACATCCCGGCGCAGGTCGAGGCGTCCGGGCACCCCGACGCGGTGATCACGGACCCGATCGGCCCGGCCCTGCTGCCCGCCGTGCTGGCCCGCCTGACCGAGGCGGGGTGGACGCCGGGCGACTCGGTGGTGCTCGCGGCGGCGGGCTCGTCGGACGTCCGGGCGCTGGCCGACGTGCGCGCCGCGGCCACCGCCCTGTCCCGCCGGGTCGGCCCGGTGACGATCGGCTACGCCGCCACCGCGGAACCCCGCGTCGCCGACGTGGTGGCCGCCGCGTCGGGCCGCGTCGCCGTCGCCTCGTGGCTGCTCGCGCCGGGCCTGTTCCACCGGGTCGTGGCGGAGTCGGGGGCGGCCGTGGTGGCGGCCCCGATCGGCGCGCACCTGCGCGTCGTGGAAGCCGTCCTGCTGCGCTACTACGAGGCCCGTTGCTTCCAGGACGTGGCCTAACGGGCCGGAATTGTCGGTCCTCGCCGGTAAGATCGAAAGCAGGGGTCCCCCCGGGCGGGGACCTCTGCGTGGTGTTGGTCCTGCGCAGCGTTGCCCGTGCCGCCCGACCCGTGCCGCCCGACCCGTGGCGGACCCGCTCCGCGATCCGTCGCGGCCGGCGAGCGGGGAAGCCTCGCCCCGGCGGACGGCCCGGTCGCCCCACCCGCCCCTGTCCACCGGCCGAGGCCGGCCGTGCCGTGGTCCCGGCCTGCCGTCCGGGAGGAGAACGCCGTCCCGGCCTGCTGTCCGGGAGGAGAACGCTGCCGGGCAGGGCGGCGACCCCGGCGGAATAGTTGAGGCTTCAACCAGGTTGTCGCGGGTGAGACCGCCGAACCCGGGCGGTCACCGTCCGAGGAGGCAGCCATGCCCGCCGTCACCGCCGACACCCTCACCCTCCCGCGCCTGCCCCGACTGCCCGAGGCCACGACCGCCTGGCGCGCGGTCCGGCGCGTGGTGCGGGCGCAGCGGTTCCTCGAAGGCGAGGGCTTCCAGGTGCGCCGCCCGTTCCCGGGCGTCGAACTGGCCGACGCGGACCCGTTCCTGCTCCTGGACCACATGGGCGCGGTCGAGTACGGCCCCGGCGAGGCCAAGGGCGCGCCCTGGCACCCGCACCGCGGCTTCGAGACCGTCACCTACATGATCGACGGCGTGTTCGAGCACCGGGACTCCACCGGTGGCGGCGGCGTGATCACCAACGGCGGCACGCAGTGGATGACCGCGGGCTCCGGGGTGCTCCACTCCGAGCTGCCGTCGCAGGAGCTGGTGGCCAAGGGCGGCCTGTTCCACGGCGTGCAGCTGTGGGTCAACCTGCCGAAGGCCGCCAAGTGGACCCCGCCGCGCTACCAGGACATCAACCCCGCCGACACGGTGCTGCTGTCCAGTGACGACGGCGGCGCGCTGGTCCGCGTGATCGCGGGCGACGTGGCGGGCCACCGCGGCCCGGGCATGACCCGCACGCCGATCACCTACCTGCACGCCACGATCAGCCCGCACGCCCACCTGACCCTGCCGTGGCCGGAGGACTTCACCGCGATGGTGTACGTGCTGTCCGGTCGCGGCACGGTCGGCGCGGAGGGCCGCCCGCTCGAGGAAGGCCACCTCGCCGTCCTCGACCGCGGCGCCGCGCTCACCATGGAGGCCGACACGACGTGGGACGTCCTCGTCCTGGGCGGCCTGCCGCTGCGCGAGCCCGTCGCGCGCTACGGGCCGTTCGTGATGAACACCCGCGCCGAGATCCTGCAAGCCATCGAGGACTTCCAAGCCGGGCGACTGGGCGTGACGCACGTCCCCCACGTCACCTCGGCGGACGAGGAGCTGTCATGACCGACATCCGCGAACTGCTGCGCAAGGGGCGCATGTTCCGCGCGTCCGGCGACCCGAGCGGCGCGGCGCGGTACCTGGCCGAGGCCGCCGAGCACGCGCCGCACGACCGGACCGTGCTGACCGAGCTGGCGCTCGCGCACTTCCAGTCCGCCGCGCTGGGCAAGGCCGAGGGCGTGCTCAGGTCCCTGGTCGAGCTGGACCCGTCGGACGGCTACACGCGCCTGCTGCTCGGCCGCACGCTGGCCCGGCAGAGCCGGCACGCCGAGGCGCTGCCCCAGCTGCGCCTCGCCGCCGCCATCACCCGCGACCCGGAGGTCGAGTCCGAGGTGGCCCGCGTCGAGGCGCGGGTCACCACAACCCGGGAGGCTCCTCCGCCTTCTCCTTGACCGCGTCCTCCCAGCGGTACGTGCGCAGGTCCACCCTGCCGTCGTCGGCGAGCACGCCCTCCTCCCGCAGGAGCTGCAACTGCTCGTCGGCGATGTGGGGCGCGCACGTGCCGTTGGCGCGCAGCACCCGGTGCCACGGCAGGTCGTGCCCGTCCTGGTTGAGCACCTGCCCGACCAGGCGGGGCGACGGCGCGCGGGCGATGTCGGCGACGTCACCGTAGGTCGCGACCCGGCCGCGCGGGATCCGGCGCACGACCTCGCGGACCATCTCGTGCAACTGTTCGTCCACGGCGACAGCTTTCCATGCGCGGGCGACGCGCCGCGCGCACGCCGTCGGTGGGGTGTGGTTGCATGCTCGCCGTGGCAGGGAGCAGCGCGCCGTTGCTGGTGCGCCGGGTGCGGCAGGAGGAGCCCCGGCGCGAGTGGGACGCACCCGCCCGCGCCGTGTTCGACCACCCCGGCGGGCCGCTGCGGGTGCTCGGCGGACCCGGCACGGGCAAGACGACGCTGCTGGCCGAAGTGGTCGCGCACCGCGTGCTGCACGGTGGCGCGGACCCGGAGAACGTCCTGGTCCTCACCCCCAACCGGCGCGCGGCCGAGGCGATGCGCGCCCACATCACCCGCCTGCTGACCGGGGCCCGCGCCGACGGCGTGCTGCCGACCACGCAGGAGCCGCTGGTCCGGACCGTCCACTCGTACGCCTTCGCGGTGCTGCGCGCCCAGGCCGTGCGGGCCGGGGAACCCGCACCGCGCCTGCTGTCCGGCCCCGAGCAGGACGCGGTCGTGCGCGAGCTGCTCGCCGGCGACGTGAGCATGGGCGCGCCGAAGTGGCCGGAACGCCTGCGCCCCGCCCTCACCCTGCCGGGGTTCGCCCACGAGCTGCGCGACCTGATGCTCCGCGCCACCGAACGCGGCCTCGCCCCGGAGGACCTGACCGAGCTGGGCCGCAAGCACGCCCGCGAGGAGTGGGTCGCGGCCGGCCTGTTCGCCACCCAGTACGAGCAGGTCAACCTGCTCGCCAGCAGCGGCCAGGGGCACGCGCCGTCGTTCGACGCGGCGGAGCTGGTCGGCAGCGCGCTGCTCGCGTTCCAGACCGATCCGGACCTGCTCGCGGCCGAGCGGCGCCGGGTGCGGCACCTGCTCGTGGACGACGCCCAGCACCTCGACCCGCTGCAGCACGAGTTCATCCGCGTGCTGGGCCGGGCCGCGCACGAGTTCGTCCTGGCGGGCGACCCCGACCAGGCCGTGTTCTCGTTCCGGGGCGCGGACCCGGCGCTGCTCGCCGAGGCCGACGCCCCGGCCGTGGTGCTCACCACCGGCCACCGGATGGCCCCCGAGGTCCGGGCCGCGGTCGGCCGGCTCGCCGCCCGGCTGCCGGGCGCGTCGCCCACCCGCGAGGTCTCCCCGGTCGACGGCGCGGGCGCGGTCCAGGTCCGGCTGTTCGCGTCCGCCGCGCAGGAGGCGAGCTGGGTCGCCGACCAGCTGCGCCGCGCGCACCTGATCGACGGCGTGCCGTGGTCGGAGATGGCCGTCGTGGCCCGGTCGGCGACGCGGGCGCTGCCCGTGCTGCACCGGGCGCTGCTCGCCGCGGGCGTCCCGGTGGCCGTGCCGCGCGACGAGCTGCCGCTGGCCCGGCAACCGGCGGTGATGCCGTTCCTGGCGCTGCTGCGGTGCGCGGCCGTGCCCGGCAGCCTGGACGAGGACACCGCGGCGATGCTTCTGGCGTCCCCGCTCGGCGGCGCGGACCCGTTGGCGCTGCGGCGGTTGCGGCGCGGCCTGCGCCGGCTGGAGCTGGCCGCGGGCCGGGACCGGTCGAGCGGCGAGCTGCTGGTCGAGGTGATCGAGTCCGACGACCGGCTGGCCGCGCTGGAGGACGCCGAGGCGCAGCCCGCGCGGCGGATCGCGGGCCTGCTGCGCAAGGCGCGGCAGGGGATCGCGGACGGGCTGAGCGTCGAGCAGGTGCTGTGGGAGCTGTGGCAGGCCACCGGCCTGGAGTCGCGGTGGGTGGCGCAGTCCGCCCGGCACGGCACCGTCGGCCTGCGGGCCGACCGCGACCTCGACGCGATCGTGGCGTTGTTCGAGGCGGCGGCGAAGTACGTGGACCGGCTGCCCGGCTCGGGCGCCGAGGGCTTCGCCGACTACCTGGCCGCGCAGGAGATCGTCGGCGACACGCTGGCCGCGGCCGCGCCCACCGGCGAGGCGGTGTCCGTGCTCACCGCGCACGCCGCCGCCGGTCGTGAGTGGACGGTGGTGGCCGTGCCGGGCGTGCAGGAGGGCAGCTGGCCCGACCTGCGGCTGCGCGGGTCGCTGCTGGGCGTGGAGCGGATGGTCGACGTGGTGGCGGGCCTGTCGGCGGAGACGGTGTCCGCGGTCGCCCCGATCCTCGCCGAGGAACGGCGGCTGCTGCTGGTCGCCGCCAGCCGCGCCCGGCGGACGCTCCTGGTCAGCGCGGTGCGCGGGGAGGACGAGCAGCCGTCGCGGTTCCTGGACGAGATCGAGGAGCTGTCCACCGGCGAACCGGAGCGGCCGACGTTCACCCCCGAGCGCGGGCTCGTGCTGGCGGAGCTGGTCGGCGAGCTGCGGCGCGTGGTGTGCTCGGACGACGAACCCGCCGAACGGCGCGAGCGCGCGGCCGGGCAGCTGGCCCGGCTCGCGGCGGCGGGCGTGCCGGGGGCGCACCCCGACTCCTGGTACGGCCTGGCGGACGTCACCACGGACAGTCCGCTGTGGACGGAGGAGCACACGGTCAGCGTGTCGCCGTCCACCGTGGAGACGTTGGCCAAGTGCCCGCTGCGCTGGGTCGTCGAGCGGCACGGCGGGCAGGACCCGGCGGAGCTGGCGTCGATCACCGGCACGCTCGTGCACGCGCTGGCGCAGGCCGCCGCGACCGGGGCGGACGAGCAGGAGCTGCGGGCCAGGCTGGACGAGGCGTGGGCCGCGGTGGACGCGGGCGCGCCCTGGTTCTCCCGGCGCGAGCGGATCCGGGTCGAGCGCATGCTCGACACGTTCCTCACGTGGCTCGCGTCCAGCCGCTCCCAGCTCACCCAGGTCGCGGTCGAAGAGGAGATCTCCGTGGAGGTCCCCCGCCCGGACGGCGGGCCGAAGCTGCGGGTCCGCGGCCGCGTCGACCGGCTGGAGACCGACCGCGACGGCCGGCCCGTCGTGGTGGACGTCAAGACCGGCAAGACCCCGGTGAGCAGGAACGACGCGCAGGAGCACCCCCAGCTCGCCGTCTACCAGCTCGCCTCGGCGCTCGGCGGGTTCACGCACCTCGGCCTCGGCACCGACCCCGGCGGCGCGCGGCTGCTGTACGTGGCCAAGGAGGACAGGAAGACCGGCGCGGTGGAGCGCGAGCAGGCCCCGCTGGACGAGCAGGGCGTGCGGGTGTGGCTGGAGGCGGTGCAGCTCGCCGCCGGGTCCAGCGTCGGGCCGCAGTACCGGGCCGCGGAGAACGCCGACTGCGACCGCTGCCCGGCCCGCACCACCTGCCCGGTGCACTCCTCCGGCCGCCAGGTCAGCCAATAGGGGCGGTCTGACCAGCCACTTCGCCGCCGCCCTGCGGGTCGCCGAAGCGGGCGGGGGCCGACCACGGAGAATGCCCGATGTGGTCCTGCCGAGCGGAGTCGAACGTGCGGGCGAGCCGGTCGCGCTCGCCGGCCCGTTCGAGGTCGCCGAGGCGCTCGGCCTGCCCAAGCCGACCCCCGAGCAGGCCGCCGTCGTCGCCGCGCCCACCGCGCCCGCCCTCGTCGTCGCGGGCGCGGGCGCGGGCAAGACGGAGACCATGGCCGCCCGCGTCGTGTACCTGGTCGCCAACGGCTTCGTCACGCCCGACCGCGTCCTCGGCCTGACGTTCACCCGCAAGGCCGCCCGCCAGCTGTCCGACCGGGTGCGGCTGCGGCTGCGCCGGCTCGCCGGGTCGCCCCTGCTGGACCGGCTGGACCCGAGCGGCGAGCGGCGGGCCGCGGTGCTGACCACCGAGCCGGTGATCCTCACCTACCACGCCTACGCGGGCCGGCTGGTCGGCGAGCACGGCCTGCGGCTGCCCGTGGAGCCGGGCGTGCGGCTGCTCACCGAGACCGCCGCGTGGCAGCTCGCGCACCGCGTGGTGTCCACCTGGACGCAGGACCTCGACACCGACAAGGTGCCCGCCACCGTGACCGGCTACCTGCTCGCGCTGGCCGGGGAGCTGGGGGAGCACCTGGTCGAGCCGGACGCCTTGCGGGAGCACGCCGAGCGGCTGTGCGCGCTGATCGAGAACGCGCCCAGGACGGCCCGCCAGCGCGACGGCCTGCCGGAGTCGCTGAAGGCCGTGGTGAACGCCCAACGGCTGCGCGTCCACCTGCTGCCGCTGCTGGAGGCGTACCAGGCGCGCAAGCGGCGTGAGGCGGCGATGGACTTCGCCGACCAGATGTCGCTGGCCGCCCGGCTCGCGTCCGAGCACCCGGAGGTCGTGCGCGGCGAGCGCGAGCGGTACGGGGCGGTGCTGCTGGACGAGTACCAGGACACCGGCCACGCGCAGCGCGTGCTGCTGCGGTCGTTGTTCGGCCGGGGCGAGCCCATGGCGGTCACGTCGGTGGGCGACCCGGCGCAGGCGATCTACGGCTGGCGCGGCGCGTCCGCGGCGAACCTGCCCCGGTTCGTGCAGGACTTCCCGCCCGCGAAGAAGTACGGCCTGCTCACCAGCTTCCGCAACCCGCCGGAGGTGCTGGCGCTGGCCAACGCCGTGTCGGCGCCGCTGCGCGCCACGGGCCTGGACGTGGACGAGCTGCGCGCCCGGGACGGGGCCGGTCCCGGCGACGTGCGCGTGGCGTTGTTCGGCGACGTGCGGCAGGAGCTGGACTGGGTGGCCGACACCGTCGCCGCGCAGTGGGAGCAGCACCTGGACACCAGCGACGAGCCGCCGACCGCCGCGGTGCTGGTGCGCCGGCGCGCGGACATGGCCAACATCGCGGCGGCGCTGCGGGAACGCGGCCTGCCGGTCGAGGTCGTCGGCCTGGGCGGGCTGCTGGACGAGCCGGAGGTCCGCGACCTGACCAGCGCCCTGCGGGTGCTGGTCGACCCGCTGGCGGGCACCGCCGCCGCCCGGCTGCTCACCGGCTCGCGGTGGCGCGTCGCCGCCTACGACCTGGCCGCGCTGTGGGCGCGGGCCCGCGACCTGGCGGGCGCGCCGAGCCGGCAGGCCGTGGCGGACGACCCGCTGGCCGTGATCGCCGACGCCCTGCCCGGCGAGCACGCCGAACAGGCCGGCCTCGCGGACGCGCTGGACGACCCCGGCGACCCGACCGCGTACTCGGCGGAGGGCTACCGGCGGATCCGGCGGCTGGGTGCGGAGCTGTCGGCGCTGCGCCGCCGACTGGACCAGCCGCTGCCCGACCTGGTCGCCGACGTCGAGCGCACCCTGCTGCTGGACATCGAGGCGATGGCCCGGCCGGGCGGCGTGGGCCGGGCGCACCTGGACGCGTTCGCCGACGTGGTCAACGA
This sequence comes from Actinosynnema sp. NPDC004786, assembly GCF_053601135.1. NCBI lineage: Bacteria > Bacillati > Actinomycetota > Actinomycetes > Pseudonocardiales > Pseudonocardiaceae > Actinosynnema > Actinosynnema sp. NPDC004786. The sequence goes on from NZ_JBSGBG010000012.1 coordinate 139,435, forward strand.
CTTCGCCGCGGCCAGCCCGTCGGCCACCCTGCCCGCGCTGCTCGACTACCTGCACACCGCCGAGCAGGCCGAGGACGGGCTGGAACCCGGCGAGGTCGAGGTGGCGGAGAACCGGGTCCAGGTGCTGACCATGCACTCCGCGAAGGGCCTGGAGTGGCACATCGTCGCCGTGCCGCACGTGGTCAAGGACGTGTTCCCGGGGCGGAAGAAGTCGTCGAGCTGGCTGCGCTCGGTCGCCGAGCTGCCCGCCGAGCTGCGCGGCGACGCGGCGGACCTGCCGAAGCTGCGCGTCGCGCCCGACGCCAACCGCAAGGAGGTGGAGGAGGCGCTGGTCCGGCACGAGGAGGAGTTCGACGAGCGCCGGCTGGTGGAGGAGCGGCGGCTGCTGTACGTGGCGCTGACCAGGTCCGAGCACAGCCTGCTGGTGTCGGGGCACTGGTGGGGCGAGACGGGCGACAAGCCGAAGGGCCCGTCCGCGTTCCTGACCGAGATCCGCGAGGCCGTGGCGGCCGCCGACCACCCGCCCGCCGACATCGCGCACTGGGCACCCCGACCGGCCGAGGACGAGCCGAACCCCCTGGCGTCGCAGACGAAGACGGCCCAGTGGCCCACCGACCCGCTGGGCAAGCGGCGCGCCGCCGTCGCCGAGGGCGCCGAGCTGGTCCTGGCCGCGCTGGCCCGCACCCCCGACACGCGCGAGTCGAACCCCCGGGTCCCGGGTGTCGAACCTCCAGGCCCCCCGAATTCCACGGTCGGGCACCCCGCGCCGGAGGATCTCGACCCGCCTCCGGACCCGGCGTTCGAGGATGTGGAACCGCCTCCGGACCCCGCCTCCGACGACCTCGAACCGCCCCCGGACCCGGCGTTCGAGGATCTCGAACCCCCTGCGGACCCCGGGGTTGGCGACCTCGAACCGCCGGCGTTCGGCGACCTCGACGCACCCCCCGATCCGGAGACCGACGACCCGGACCCGGACGGCTGGGTCGAGACCGACGACCCGGACCCGGAGGGCTGGGCGCGCGACGTGGACGTGCTCCTCGCCGAACGCGCCGCCGCGGCCGACCGCCGGGAACGCGTCGTGCTGCCCGACCACCTGTCGGTGAGCCAGCTGGTCGAGCTGGCCGCCGACCCGGACCTCCTCGCCCGCCGGCTGCGCCGCCCGCTGCCGTTCCCCCCGAACCCGCTGGCCCGGCGCGGCACGGCGTTCCACACCTGGCTGGAGCAGCGGTTCGGCGCGAGCCGCCTGTTCGACCTGGACGAGCTGCCCGGCGCGGCCGACGAGGGCGCGGCCCCCGACGCCGACCTCGCCCGCCTCCAGGAGGCGTTCCTGGCGAGCCGCTGGGCCGACCGCGTGCCGCACGACGTCGAGGTGCCGTTCGAGGCGGAGGTCGACGGCCTGTCCGTGCGCGGCCGGATGGACGCCGTGTTCGCCGACGACGACGGCGGCTGGACCGTGGTCGACTGGAAGACCGGGGCCGTGCCGGACGAGGACCGGCTCCCCGCGCTGTCGGTGCAGCTCGCCGCCTACCGGCTGGCGTGGGCGTCGCTGACCGGGACCCCGGTCGAGAAGGTGCGGGCGGCGTTCCACTACGTGCGGCAGGACCACACGCTGCGCCCCGCGGACCTGCTCGACGCCGACGGCCTGCGCGAGCTGATCCGCTCGATCCCGAGCTAGCCCGATCCCGAACTAGCCGCTCGATCCCGAGCCGGCGCGATCCCGAATCAGCCGGTCACCCGGGCGTCCACGGGCACTTCCTTCAGCACCCGGTCGTAGAGCACCTCCAGCAGCCAGCGCCCGAACAGGGACGGCCCGAACTCCGTCGACCGGTCCTCCGGCGGCACCAGCAGCTCGGCCGGGCCGGCCGCGTCCACCGCGACCACGCCGATGCCGTAGTAGTCCAGCTCGATCAACGGCCACGACCGCACGCCCTGCTGCGCGGGCAGCACGACCGCGCAGGGCGCGAGCGTCATGAGCGTGCCGCAGGACTGCAACGCCCGGTCGACCGTGGATTCACCCACCAGCACCCCGACCAACTCCACGGCGGGCACGGGCAGCCGGTCGTGCGCGGCAGGCTCGAACCACGACCGGAACCACGACGGGTCGGCCTGCGGCGGCCAGCCGTTCGCCGTGCGCCACTCGTGCACGTCGGCACGGACCCGCACGACGGCCGACACCTGGTGGCCCAGCACGGCGACGTCGGGCACGACGACGCCACGCCAGCCCAGCGCCGACGCGGCATGGTGGAGGAGCGGTTGCACTCGGGCATCCTAGAACTGGTTGCGGTTTCAATGACAGACCCACGGCCGCGCTGGGTGGTGGACCCGGCGCGGAGAGTGATCAGGGACTTGAGCGTCCCACGCGCAAGGCCCACAGGATGAGCGGCACCTGCAACGGCAACCGACCGTAGGCGACGGCCCTCACCCTCGGTGACTTCCCCCGGAGGTCGTAGGCCATCTTGACGTTGGCCGGGAACACCGCCGCGAAGAACGCGGCCGCCAGCTTCCCGCCCAGACCCCGCGTGCGCGGCGTCGCGACCGCCGCGGCCAACGCGACCTCGGCGGCGCCGGACAGGTACGTCCAGGTCCGAGGCTGGCCCGGCAGCGCCCGCGGCACGATCGCGTCGTACGGCTTCGGCTTGGCGAAGTGCGTGACGCCCGCGGCGCCGAGCAGCCCGGCCAGCGCGAGCGCCGACCACGAACGGGCGGGAGTCGGTTGCATGGGATCACCCTGTCATGAGGGACGCCGTCCGGCTCTCCCAGGGTTATCCTCCCGCACCGTGAGCGGTGATCCCGAAAATCCCGACCATCCCGAGCGGGCGGCCGTGGCCGCGTCCGCCGACGACTTCGTCGCCGGACTGCGCGAGTGGCTGGCCATCCCGTCGATCGGGGCCGACCCGGCGCACCACGGCGACGTGGCCGCGTCCGCGCACTGGCTCGCCGGGGCGCTGCGCCGCGACGGCTGGCCCGACGTGCGGGTCTGGGACGAGGGCCCGGCGCTGCCCGCCGTGTACGCCTGCTGGCCCGCCGCCGACCCCGACGCGCCCACCGTGCTCGTCTACGGCCACCACGACGTGCAGCCGGTCGACCCGGTCGAGCAGTGGCACACGCCGCCGTTCGAGGCGACGCTGGTCGGCGACGAGCTGTTCGGCCGGGGCGCCAGCGACGACAAGGGCCAGGTCGCGATGCACCTGCTCGGGGTGCGGGCGCACCTCGCGGCGACCGGCGCGGACCGCCCCGCGGTGACGCTCAAGCTGCTGGTGGAGGGCGAGGAGGAGTCCGGCTCGCCGCACCTGACGCGGCTGCTGGACGACCACCGCGACGACCTCGCCTGCGACCTGGTGGTGTTCACCGACACGCCGCTGTACTCGCGCGACGCGCCGACGGTCTGCACCGGCCAACGCGGCGTGTACGGCGCGGAGGTGGTGTTCACGGGCGGCTCCTCGGACGTGCACTCCGGCCGGTCGGGTGGCAGCGTGCCGAACCCGGCGACCGCTCTCGCCCGGCTCGTCGCCGCCCTGCACGACGCCGACGGCCGGGTCCGGCTGCGCGACTTCTACACCGACGTGGTGCCGCCCACGGAGGCCGAACGCGCCGACTACGCCGCGCTGCCGTTCGACGAAGCGGTGTGGCTCGCGAACGCCGGCGGCGCCCAGGGCGTGGCCGGCGAACCCGGCTGGTCGACCCTCGAACGGGTCTGGGTGCGCCCCACCGCCGAGGTCAACGGGATCAGCGGCGGCTACACCGGTCCGGGGCTCAAGACCATCGTGCCCGCCCGGGCCTCGGTGAAGCTGTCGTTCCGGCTCGTGCCCGACCAGCGGCCCGAGCGGGTCGCCGACGCGCTGCGCGAGTTCGTCGCCCAGCACACCCCGCCCGGTCTGCACGCCGAGGTGATCGCGCACGGCGACGGCGTGCCGCCCTACGCGGTGGACGTGTCCCACCCGGCCGTGGGCGCCGTGCGCGACGCGGTGCAGGCCGCGTTCGAGCAACCCGTGCGGTTCAGTCGAACGGGTGGCTCCGGCCCCGCGGCCCTGCTGCACGGCTGGCTCGGCGTGCCGGTCGTGTACCTCGGCGCGACGTTGCCGGATGATCGCATCCACGCGCCCGACGAGCGGGTCGTCGTGCCACTGCTGCTGCGCGGCGCCGAGGCCGCCGCCCGGCTGTGGCGACTGCTCCCGGAAAGGCTGTCATGATCCGCCGCACCAGCCCGGGCGAACCACTGGCCGACCGGCCCGGCCACTCGCTCGTCGGCGTGATCAGGATGCCGGACACGGTGCAAAGCCCCGTCCGCGCGATCCTCAAACGGGTGATCGGCGCGCTGGGCGCCCTGATGGCGGCCGTGCTGATCGTCTACCTCGACCGTGACGGCTACCGCGACGTCAACGAAGACGGCTTGTCCTTCCTGGACGCGGTGTACTACGCGACGGTGTCGCTGTCGACCACCGGATACGGTGACATCACCCCCGCCAGCTCGTCGGCGCGGCTGGTCAACGTCCTGGTGATCACCCCCTTGAGGGTCCTGTTCCTGATCGTCCTGGTCGGTACGACCCTCGAAGTGCTCACCGAGCGCTCGCGCCAGGCGCTGCGCATCCAGAAGTGGAGGACGAAGGTGCGGGACCACGTGGTCGTCATCGGGTACGGCACGAAGGGCCGATCCGCGGTCAGCGCCCTGTTGGGCGACGGGGCCGACCCGGGCTCGATCGTCGTGGTCGACACCACCCAGGAGGCCCTGGACGCCGCCTCCGCCATCGGGCTGGTCACCGTCCACGGTTCGGGCACGAGCAACGACGTGCTGCGCGTGGCCGGCGTCCCCCGCGCGAGGGCCGTCGTCGTGGCCGCGAACCGCGACGACACCGCCGTCCTGGTCACCCTCACCGCCCGCGAACTCGCGCCGAAGGCTCAGATCGTGGCGTCGGTGCGGGAGCGCGAGAACGAGCACCTGCTGCGCCAGTCCGGCGCCGACTCGGTCGTCGTCTCCAGCGAAACCGCCGGCCGGCTGCTGGGCATGGCCACCGCCACCCCGTCCGTGGTCGACATGGTCGAGGACCTGCTGACCCCGGACGCCGGCCTGGCCATCGCCGAACGCGACGTCGAACCGTCCGAGATCGGCGGCTCACCCCGCCACCTGCCGGACATCGTGCTGGGCGTCGTGCGCGACGGCACCCTCTACCGGGTCGACGCCCCCGAAGCCGACGCCGTCGAAGCAGGCGACCGCCTCCTCTACGTCAAGAAGGTGACCCCGCCCAAGGAATCCTGACCCGGCGGCACCACCCGGAACCCACCTCCCTTCACCCGGCCATCACTCGGCCAACGGGATCCGCACCTCGAACACCGCACCCCCGAACGCCCCACCGACAGCCGCGCCACCACCCGACGCCTCACCGGCCAACGCGCCACCCCGATCGCTGTCGCCGCCATCCCCGCCGCCGACATCCCCTCCGTCCTCAACCGAGCGGCGCACCGCAGCGCGGCGATCGCCCGAGGCGTCGGCAACCGACCCACGCTCGGCGGCGTTCCCGCCGCTCGGCGATGGGTCGGCATCGGCCGGCTCGCCGACGTCACCGACCAGCCCCGAAGCCGCTGCCGCGTGCACACCGGCCGACTCGGCCACCGTCGGCGCACCCGCCCCACCAGCCGCCCCGAATCCCGACCCCGCACCCGCAGTCGATTCCGCCCCTGGTTCCACTGCCGGTCCCGGCATCGCCGAACCCGCCGCCGAACCGGATGTGGAGGCCGGACCCGGCGTCCGAACCTCCCCTGACGTCCGCGACGACCCCGGCGTTGGAACCGACCCCGGCGTTGGGACCGGCCCTGGTCTTGGGGTTGACCCCGGCGTTCGGGCCGGATCTGGTGTCGGCGCGGAACCCGCCGCCGCGGCCGGGCCCGAGGCCCGGTTCGAGGCCCCACTCGCAACCTCGCTCGGGGTGCGGTCCGAGGCGGGGTCGGAGGCCCGGTTCGCGGACGCGCGCGGCCAGGCGGTCCGGTCGCGCGACGACTCGTCGGGGTCGACGCACGTCAGCTCCCCTCCGTGCGCCCGCACCACACCACGGGCGATCGGCAGCCCGAGGCCCGAACCTCCCGACCGCTGGTCCCGCGCCTCGTCCAACCGCACCAGTCGGTCGAAGATCCGTTCCCGGTCCTCCGGCGGCACGCCCGGCCCGTTGTCGGACACGACCAGCAGCGCGAAGCTGCCCGCCCTCGACACCCGCAGCCGCACCCGCCCCGACGGGCCGGTGGCCTGCCGGGCGTTGTCGGCCAGGTTCGCCAACACCTGCGCCAACCGCTGCGGGTCGCCCGAGACGAACGCCGACTCGCCCTCGGCGGCGATGTCGAAGTCCGGCGCGAGCAACCGCGTCCGCCCCACCTCGGCCTCCGCCAACGCGAGCAGGTCCACCCGTTCCCGGTGCAGTTCGAGACCGGCCTCGATGCGCGCCAACGCCAACAGGTCGTCCACCAGCCGCCCGGCCCGCCGCGACTCGCGCACCAGCAGCAGGTTCAACCGCTCCCGCTCCTCGGCGCTGCCGGTCTGCATCAGCGCCTCCGCGACCGCCTGCACGCCCGCGATCGGTGTCCTCAGTTCGTGCGCCGCGTCGGCCACGAACCGTTTCGTTCGCTCCTCCGATCCCTCCAACGAGTCCAGCATGTCGTCGAACGCGGCCGCCATCCGACCGAGTTCGTTGTCCGCCTGCGACGGGTAGAGCCGATACCCGCGGTCACCGCTTGCGATCGACCTGGCCAGCGTGGTCATCGCGACCAGCGGCGCCAACGCCCGTCGGACCACCAACGCCATCGCCACGGCCGTCACCGCCAACGCGCCGATCCCGACCAGCACCAGCAACCGCCGCAGCCTGGCCTGCGCGACCGTGATCACCGACGACTCGGCGTACACGGTGATCTTCGACCCGTCGACCAACTGCCGACTGAATTCGTTCGCCACCTCCTCGTCCGGTGCGTTGCCGTACACCGTCCCGTCCGGCATGACGAGCCGGACCTCCACACCCCGGCCTTCCAGCCGGTCCACCAGTTCCGCACCGCGCACCCGCTGCTTGACGAGCTGCTGCGCGACCCGCGCCTTCTCCAACAACGCGGTGTCCACGTCCCGCCTGGACTGCGCCGCGAACAACGCGTCCACCAACAACACGACCCCGATCAGCACGACGCCCAGCACGCCGATCGCGGACAGCGTCACCCGCCGCCGCAGCGAGACGGTCCGCAGGCTCACGTCTCGTCCGCTCTGAGGACGTACCCGAGCCCGCGCACGGTGTGCAGCAACCGCGGCCCGTGCTCCTCCAACTTCCGGCGCAGGGCGCTGACGTGCACCTCCACCAGGTTCGGGTCGTAGTCCTCGTAGCCCCACACCGCCGTGAGGATCTGCGTCTTGCCCACCACCCGGCCGCGCTGCGCGGCCAGGTACCGCAGCAGGCGCAGTTCGGTGGCGGTCAGCTCGACCGGCACGTCACCCCGCAGCACCACCGCCGAATCGGCGTCCACCACGAGGTCGCCGATCTGCACCGTCGACGGCGTCCGCCCCAGCCGCCGCAGCACCGCGCTCACCCGGGCGACCAGCTCGGCCAGCACGAACGGCTTCACCACGTAGTCGTCCGCGCCCCGGTCGAGCCCGCGCAGGCGGTCCGACACCCCGTCCCGGGCGGTCAGCATCACCACCCCGGCCCCGCACGTCCGCCGGATGACCTCGAGCAGCATGAAGCCGTCCCGGCCGGGCAGCATCACGTCGAGCACCACCAGGTCCGGGCGGAACCGGACCAGCTCACCTTCCAGATCCCGGCCGTCCGGCCGGACCTGAACCTGGTAACCCGCATCCCGCAGGGCGGAACTCACCGCGGCGCCAATCGCCTCCGCGTCCTCGATCACCAGCACTCTGGCAGCAGTCGACACCTCCACATTCTGCGTCGCGCCCCCCGACACGGCCGTGAGACCACGACGAACCGACAGGCATTCGTCACCGGCACCCAGGCGTGCCGGAGGTTGTGGGGCCGGTCTCTCCCGACATGGGCGCGGACGGGAGAGGCCGGCCGTCCAAGGGGGAGAGCGGTGGACGTCCACCGCTCTCCGCCGTTCGGGGATCGCCGCACCGGCCGTGCCAGGTGGCACGACCTTCGCGGTGGTGACGGTCAGCCGGCCGCGGTGGACCACCGCGAGCGGCCGCCGCGACCGCGTGCGCCACAGGTCGGCGAGAGTGCCGACGACCACGGTGCCGATCCTGTGGCGCGGGTGATGCGATCCGTTGTGGACAAGGGACGAGCGCGTTCCACGCTCACTGCCCGGATAGTCGTCGTCTCCCGACGAGGTGGGGCGCGGTCGCACGCTCCTGTAGTGCTCGCGCGGACACCGGACCGTCGGTTCCGGAGTCCGCACCGGTCGGCCCGCGTTGCCCGCGGGACGGGCGGTTCCGACTCGGCCGGGATCGCCGCCAGTGGTCCCCGACAACCACTGGTGGTCGCCTGGCCGGGACGTGGTCGGTGGTGCGGTGCTCGACCACCGGGCGGAGGGCGAGCGGCGGCGCGCTGCGGTGAGGCCGAGTGCCGAGTCGGCCGGGCCGCGATCCGGCACGCCTCGTAGCCCAAGGGGCATGAGCGCTCTGCCGGAATGGTGGGCGGTGGCGTGGGAGGACTGCCGAGAGGTCACTCGGTCCGAGTGCGGGCGGATCCGGTGACATCGGCCGGTGTGACATCGGTGGCGGCGGTCCGACCCGGACCACCTCGGCCCCTGGTCCGGTCCGACGTCGTCGCCGACGTGCTCGACGCGTTGTTCGCCGAGTCCGAAGGGCGGGTCGCGCGGAGTGCGGGCGGCCGACCGTGTGCGGCGCTGGGTTGTGCGGGTGGAGGGCGTCGGCTGCGCCTTCAGGCTTCGCTCAGGTGGTGCGCGCACCCTGGGCCTCATGCGCAAGCCGGTGGTGGCCGTCCTGGTGGGTCTTGTCGTGGCACTCGTCGCCGTCTTCTGGCAGGGTGCGGCAGCCTCCTCTCCTGATCGACCGGCTCCCGACCGATCGGTGGCGGGTCACGAACGGACCGGCGCGCTCGAGCGGGCCGAGGGCAGGCCCGGCAAGGGCCGGAAGGACCGCGCGGGCGGCACGGTCGTCGTCGGCACGGTCAAGGCCGTGCGTGACGGGGCGTTGGACGTGGCCAAGGACGCGGGTGGCGAGGTCACCGTCACCACCGGTCCCTCCACGAAGACGCGGGGCGTCGACCTGGCCGGGCTCCGGCCCGGTCAGCGCGTCATCGTTCGGGCACAAGACGGCAAGGCGCTCATGGTGGGCGTGCCGCGGGCGCGCGCCCGCGGCACGGTGACCGCGCTGGACGGCGATCGCGCCACGTTGATCGAGTTCGCGGGCTCCACCCGGACTCTGGAGCTCTCCGGCGTGGCGGACAAGCCCAGGGTCGGTGATCTCGTCGCGGTGCGCGGTACGGCATCCGGCGACGTGCTGGTGGTCGAGCGGCTTCGGCGGCTTTCCCGGTGAGGTTCATGGGTCTAGTGTCGAACTGGCGTTCGAGGGTGTGCAAGATCACGATCGAGTGATGTTTGTGGGTGGTGGCGACGGGTCGGCCCCCACGACACCCCGCCGGCGCGTCTGCGACCATCCACGCTGTGGCGGTTCCGCGAAGCCCGGTCAGGTGGGCGCTGGTGCTGCTGGTCGTGGGGCTGGCAGCCGTCGCGGCAGCGGTCGCGTTGTGGTGGCCGCGCACGTCCGCCGAGGTCCAGCGGGTCTCCGCCACCGTCGTGACCCCGGCCTCGTGCGGCGACGCGGACGCGTACGACCGGGTCGAACTGACGATCGGTGACCGGACGCACACCGCCAGGCTCGACGGGTGCGGCCACCAGCCGAACGAGGTCGTGGAGGTCGTCCTCCCGGCCGACACCAGCGGCGAGTTCACCGTCCAAGCCGCCGCCAGCGCGCCCGCCGGCATGCCGTTCGGGACCAGGCTGACGATGCTGCTGATGTGCCTGAGCGGTCTCGCCGGCGGCCTCTACGCCTACCTGATGACCAGGCGTTCTCAGCCCACGGCCTCGGCCGGCGCCGCGTAGGTGTTGCACGACGACGTCACGCCCGTCGTGAACCCCTGCGACGCCCACTCGGCCTGGTTGTCCGGGTTGCCGTGGGCGTTCTTCTCGGCCGGCTCCTCCACGGCGTACTGGAAGTCCTCCGCCGCCTCCTGGGCCAACCCGGTGCCGAGCGACCCGGACGCCGCCACCAGGAACATCCCGGCGAAGCAGTTGGCCTGCAGCTCGATGCGCCGCGACATCTCCAGCCCCGCCGGCGTCGCCTCGCCCGCGTCGGAGATCTTGGAGTCCGCCGCGCGGAGCATCCCCGTCAACGCCTGCACGTGGTGCCCGTACTCGTGCGCCAACGTCGCCAGGTGCGACCCGGCGCGCTCGCCGCCGCCGTTGTCGCGCAGCCGCCGCGTGGGCATGTAGATGGTCCTGTTGCGACCGCAGTAGTACGCGACCGCCTCACTCTCCGCGGGCGCCGAGCCGCACGGCCCCTCGGCCAGCTCCGGCGAGGTGTCCAACGCGGGCGGGTCGAACGGCAGGTTCGCCTGCTCCAGCACCGGCCGCCACGCGTCGTCGAGGCACACCACACCGGCCTCGTAGTACGCCGACAGCTCCGCGTCCGACACCCCGAACGCCGGCAAAGCGCAGGTCACGACGGGCAGCCGCACGGGCGCGGTCAGCAACGGGTGGTCGGCCAGCCGGTGCACCGCACGCGGCCGCGGCGTCTCGGCCTCCGTGGTCTCCGGGACCCGCACGCCGGGCGCGGCCACCGCGCGGCCGTTGATCTGACGTGACGTCTCGAGCTGCGTGATGCCGCCGAGCCCCAGCACGCACAACACGATCAACGAGAACACGCCGACGAGGACGATCGGGTTGTTCCTGGGCTCCTCGGGCGTGTGCACGGTCCTCCAGTCGGGTCAGCTGACGTCCGCCGCGCTCGCCACCCAAGTGTTGCACGCGCTGGTCTCGTTGTTCTTGAACCCGTGGTTCACCCACGCCGCGTTGCGCTCGGGCGCGCCGTGGTCCCGGTTCGGGTAGATCGGGTAGTCGCCGCGGTTGCCCGCGTCGGTGAGCGCCACGGAGATCACGTCGCCGGGCACCGCGCCGTGCGACAGCGGCGCCAGCGTCATGCCGCCGAAGCACGTGGCCTGCAGTTCCTTGCGGCGGTTCAGGTCGAGGCCCTCGGGGGTGTCCCAGCCGCCCTTCTCGTACTGCGCCTGGCTGGCCGCGCGGAGGATGCCGGACAGCCACTGGACGTGGTGGCCGTACTCGTGGGCGAGCTGCCCCAGGTACTTGCCCGGGTGGTTGGGGTTGGCCGAGCCCTGCTCGTTGGCGTAGTGGTTCGGCGTCCAGTAGATGGTGCCGTCGCAGTACATGGCCGTGCGGTCCGGGCCCATGTTGCCGCACGTGGTCGTGACCTGCGAGGTCACCATGACCAGCTCGACCGGCTGGTAGGGCAGGTTCGCGCGTTCGAACGACGGCTTCCACATCGCCTCGATGCACGGCAGCGCGGCCCGGAGGAACCGGTCCTGCCCCGCGGGCGAGTAGTCCATCGACGGCAGGGGGCAGCCGTCGATGTTGAACGCGCCCAGCCCCGCGCCGTGGATGGGGTTGTCGCCCAGCGTGATGACGGCCTTGGGGCCGGCCTTGGGCGTGCTCGTCGACGCGGACCGCCTGCTGCTCTCCGTGGTGGCGGTCGTCGTCTCGGTGGTCGTGGTGGTGGGCTCGGGCGTGTACGTGTAGCTCGCGTAGCCGGCGTTGCCGGAGTCGCCGGCCTCCTTGGAGCCGCTGGTCGCGGCCACGATGCCGATCGTCGCGACGCCGAGCACGAGCAAGCCGACGACCAGCACCGCCACCAGGGGCCCCTTGCTCTTCCTGGGGGGCATCGGCGGGTACGGCATCGGCGCCGGGCCCCAACCCGGCGGCGGGCCGGGCGGCGGACCCCAGTGCGCGGGCGGCGGTTGCGGCGGGGCCGTCGGCGGCGGCATCACGGGCGGCGGACCGGGCCACGACGGGGGCTGCTGCTGCGGGCCGGGCGGCGGCATCGGGGCGGCCGGCCACGGCTGGTGCTGACGCGGTTGCTGCGGCTGACGGGGGTCCAGCGGCGCCGGCATCGGCGGCGGTCCGACCGGTCGCGGCGGTGGCCAGCCACCCGGCGGCGGTGGTTGCGTCATCGCTGGTCGTCCCCCATATCGCGGATGCCCGAATCAGCACAAGAGCTTAGGGGAACTCCGCTATCCTCCGCGGCCGTGTTGAAAAACTGGGGAGCGGCGGCCCTCTGCGCGGTCGCGCTGTGCGCGGGCATCGGCACGGCGTCGGCGCAGCCGGGCAGCACGGCCGGGCTGCCCGGGACGGTCGGCGCCGACGTGCGGCTCAAGCTGGAGCGCGACGGCAGGCTGACCGTGACCGAGGTGGTGACCGTTCCCGAGGGGAAGGCGGCCACGCGCGTCGTTCCGCTGCGCGTCCCCGTCGCCGCGGACCGGGACCGCGTGTTCCGGGTCGGCGATGTGGCCGTCGAAGGCAAGGGCACCGCTACAGCATCGGACGACGAGCTGACGATCGCACTCCAGGCGGGCACGTCCACCGTCAAGTACTCCGTGGTGGGCGCCGTCGCCAAGATCGGCGACACGCTGGAGCTGCGCTGGCAGCCCGCGAGCGGCTGGGACACCGCGCTGGACTCGGTGAAGGTCTCGGTGATCACGCCGGACGCGCCCCGGTCGGTGAACTGCCTGGCCGGCGAGCCGGGCACGGCCACGCCGTGCACCAGCGCGGACCTGGGCGACGGGCGCGGCGTGCGGGCGACCGAGATCGGCCTGGCCGCCGGTGAGCGGATCGACGTGGCGGTCGGGTTGCAGGAGGGTGCGGCGCCCGCGAACGCGCTGGTCGAGGAGACGTCGGGGCTGGCGGCGGCGTTCGCGTTGACGCCGTTGACCGGTGTGATGCTCGGTGTGCTCGTCGTCCTGCTGCTGTGCGGCGGGTTGTTGTTGTGGTACCTGCGCGGTCGTGACGCACGCGCGTTAGCCGGTGACGTCGGGCCGGTGAACGTGCTGGTCACGGACGGTTCCGGGCACGTGGCGTTCGCTTCGCCGGACGGCGTGCTGCCGGGTCAGGTGGGGACCGTCGTGGACGAGCACGTGGACGTGGTGGACGTGACCGCGACGATCGTGGACCTCGCCGTGCGCAACTACCTCTGGATCGAGGAGCTCGACGGGCACGACTGGCGGTTCGTGCGGCGCAACCCCGCCGACCCGTCGCTGTCCGGGTACGAGCGGGCGGTGTACGAGGCGTTGTTGCCCGACGGGGTGGACGCGTTGACGCTGTCCGAGCTGCGCGGCAGGCGGATCGACCTGTCACGCGTGCGGGACGAGCTGTACGCGGACGTGGTCGCGAAGAACTGGTTCACCCGCCGTCCCGACGCCGAGCGCACCCTGTGGTGGTGGGTCGGCACGGGGCTGGGTGTGCTGGGTGTCGTGTTGACGGTGGTGTTGGCGCTGGTCGGCGGGGCGGCGTTGTTCGGGCTGGTGGTCGTGGTGGCCGGGGTGTCGTTGGCGGTCGGCGCGCGCACCATGCCCGCGCGGACCAGGCGCGGCAGTGCCTTGTTGGAGCACGTGCGCGGGTTGCGCGGGTACTTGCACACGGCGACGCCCCAGGACATCCCGGAGTCGGATCGGGAAATGGTGTTCTCGCGGTCGCTGCCCTACGCGGTGGTGCTGGGGGAGGCGGAGCGGTGGCTGGCGGCGTTCTCGGGCGCCCGGCCGGGGCTGTACTGGTTCGGCGAGGCCGAGCAGGGCGGTGACCTGCGGCGGTTCGCGCAGCGGTTCCCGGCGTTCCTCGGCGCGGTGGACGGCGTGCTGGCGCAGGCGGGGCACCTGCGGTCGCTGCGCGGCTGACCCGCGGTTCACTCGAACGTGATCTTGCGTTCCGTCGAACAGCAGTTCGACAATAACCGCATCCCCGAACCAGACCCGCGGGCGGCGGGCGAAGGGTCGGGGGTGCTCAGGCCGAAGTCACCCCGGTGTCCATGTGCGCCGGCTCCACCGGGTGGGCGGCCTGCTGAGACGGGCGTTGGTCCGGTCCGGGCACGGCGTGCTCCCGGTCCCGGGCCGGCCGCCCCGTCGCTGGTCGACCGGTCCCCGTTCGGTCGGTTCGCGCACGGCGTAGCGGGTCGTCGCGGCGGGCGGGCGACCATCGGGCCGGGCAGTGGTGTGAACCCGTAGGCTGCGTTCATGGCGCTACCCGAACTGCACAGGTTCACGCTTCCCAACGGTCTGCGGGTGGTGCTCGCACCCGACCGCAGCGCCCCGGTCGTCGGGGTGAGCGTGCACTACGACGTGGGCTTCCGCTCGGAGCCCGAGGGCCGCACGGGGTTCGCTCACCTCTTCGAGCACCTCATGTTCCAGGGCAGCGAGAGCCTGGAGAAGCTGGCCCACTTCCGGCACGTGCAGTCCTCGGGCGGCACGTTCAACGGGTCGACCCACCCCGACTACACCGACTACTACCAGGTGCTGCCGTCGGCGGCCCTCGAGCGGGCGCTGTTCCTCGAGGCCGACCGCATGCGGGCGCCGAAGATCACCGAAGAGAACCTGCGCAACCAGATCGACGTCGTGAAGGAGGAGATCCGACTCAACGTGCTGAACCGACCGTACGGCGGGTTCCCCTGGATCCTCCTGCCGCCGGTCCTGTTCCAGACCTTCCCTAACGCGCACAACGGCTACGGCGACTTCACCGACCTGGAGAACGCCACCGTGGACGACTGCGCCGCGTTCTTCGACACCTACTACGCGCCGGGCAACGCCGTGCTGACGGTGGCGGGCGACTTCGACCCCGACGAGGCGAAGGCGCTCGTCGAGAAGCACTTCGGTGACGTGCCCGCCCGACCGGTGGCGCCCCGGCCGTCGTTCGCCGAGGCCGCGCCGAAGGGCGAGCTGCGGGCCGAGCACACCGACAAGCACGCGCCGATGCCCGCCATCGCCGTGGGCTACCGCATCCCGGACCCGGTCGCCGAGGTCGAGGGCTACCTCACGTACCTGGTCCTGGCCGGTGTGCTGACCGACGGCGACGGGTCGCGGCTCCAGCAGCGGCTGGTGCACCGCGACGCGATCGTGGTCGACGTCGGCGCCGGGTGCGGTCTGTTCGGGCCGCTGGAGGCGCGCGACCCCGACACGTTCAGCATCACCGCGATCCACCCGCCGGAGGTCACCTCCGAGCAGGTGCTCGCGGCGGTGGACGAGGAGCTGCTGCGGTTGGCCGAGGAAGGGCCGACCGAGCAGGAGCTGGCGAAGGTCACCGCCCGCTGGGTGTCGACCATGCACCGGGAGCACGACCGGCTCACCAGCCGCACGCTGGGCCTCGGGTCGGCCGAGCTGCTGTTCGGGCGGGCCGAGCTGCTGTACGAGCTGCCGGACAAGCTGGCCGGCATCACCACCGACGAGGTCGCCGCGGCGGCCAAGGCGCTGCGGCCGGACTCGCGCGCCGTCCTGATCCTCAAGCCCGCCACCGGAGGTAACGAGTGAGCGCCCCGACCAAGCACCGCAGCGCCGAGGAGATCGGCCGTACGGAGCTAGGGCCTCGCCCGTTCCCCGAGCTGGGCGAGCAGCGGGCGGCGGCGGACCTGGACACCGTCGACACCACGTTGGCCAACGGCCTGCGGGTGCTCGCGGTGCGCCGGTCGTCGGTGCCGCTGGTGGAGGTACGGCTGCGGATCCCGTTCGGGGACCCGGCGGCGAGCAGCGTCGGGTCGACGCACGCGGCCCGCGCCGAGGTGCTGGCGAACACGATCCTCACCGGCACCGCGACCCGGAGCCGGGTGGACGTGGACACGGAGCTGGCGCTGGTCGGCGGCGAGCTGGACGCGGTGGTCGACCCGGAGCGGCTGGCGCTGTCCGGCAACGCGCTGGTGTCCGGTTTCGGCACCGTGCTGGACGTGCTGCGGGACGTGCTCACCGGCGCGACCTACCCGGCGGACGAGGTCGAGCGGGAACGGGCCCGGTTGGTGGAGCGGATCCGGCTGGCGCGGTCGCAGCCGAACGTGATCGCCCGGGAGGCGTTGCAGCGCCACCTGTACGGCGACCACCCGTTCGCCAAGGAGATGCCCGAGGCGGACGAGGTCGCGGCGGTCACGCGGGACGACGTGCTCGCGCTGCACTCGGCGGCCGTGCTGCCGCGTGGGTCGGTGCTGGTCGTCGTGGGCGACGTGGAGCCGGACGCGGCGGTGCGCGCGGTCGAGGGGGCGTTGGGCGGCTGGACCGGTGAGGGCACGGCGGTGTCGTTGTCGCCGCTGCCGCCCGTGCGGGGTGGCGACGTGCTGCTGGTGCACCGCCCGGGAGCCGTGCAGTCCCAGATCCGCCTCGCCGGGCGCGGCCTGGTGCGGACCGACGAGCGGTACCCGGCGTTGCAGCTCGCGAACCTGGTGTTCGGCGGGTTCTTCTCGTCGCGGCTGGTGGAGAACATCCGGGAGGACAAGGGCTACACCTACGGCGCGCGGTCGCACCCGGAGTTCACGCCGAGCGGCGCGACGCTGCTGGTGGACGCCGACACCGCGAGCGAGGTGACGGCGGCGGCGCTGTTGGAGACCCGGTACGAGCTGGGTCGCCTGGGCCTGGTGCCGCCGACCGAGT
The DNA here is from genome assembly GCF_053601135.1 of Actinosynnema sp. NPDC004786. Taxonomy (NCBI): domain Bacteria; kingdom Bacillati; phylum Actinomycetota; class Actinomycetes; order Pseudonocardiales; family Pseudonocardiaceae; genus Actinosynnema; species Actinosynnema sp. NPDC004786. The sequence continues at coordinate 156,060 of NZ_JBSGBG010000012.1, forward strand.
CCGAGGTGGACACCGCGCGCCGCTACGCGGTCGGGTCGCTGCTGACCTCGACGTCGTCACAGGGCGGGTTGGCGTCGTTCCTGGTGAACCTCGCCGGTCTGGGCCTGGACGTGGAGTGGTTCACCGGGCACCCGGCGCGGCTGGCGAGCGTCACGGTCGAGCAGGTCACGGAGGTGGCGTTGGAGTTCTTCGCGCCGACCGCGTTCACCGGTGTGCTGGTCGGTGACGCGGAGCTGCTGGCCCCGCAGCTGCGGGCGTTGGGCGGTGTGACCCTGCCGTGAGCTTCGAGTTGGTGGAACTGCCCGCCCTGTCGCGGTTCACGGTCAACCGGCAGGAGCCGTTGCGGGGTGACGCGGACCGGCTCGGGCACCTGTGGCCGAAGGCGCGGGTCATCAGCGTGGACGCGCGCGGCCGCACGCTGGTGGCCGACCGGGGGTCGCGCCTGGTGGACCGTCCCGCCACCGATTTCGGCGACGGCCCGCCGGACACGGCGGTGCTGCTCGGCGAGCAGGACGGCGTGGCGTACTGGGCGGTGCCGCTGACCGAGGACGAGACGGACGTCGGCGCTCCGGCCGGGCGGGTGTGGGCCCGGCCGGAGCTGACCGACGAGCCGCAGTGGCTCGACCTGCGGGCGTGCGGCGCGTTGCTGGACGCCACCGGCGCGGGCCTGTTCACGTCGGCGGTCGCGTTGTTCCACTGGCACCGGACGGCGAAGTTCTGCGCGGTGTGCGGCGGGCGGACGGAGTCCGTCAAGTCAGGGTGGGCGCGGGTGTGCGAGCAGTGCGGGCACGAGGAGTACCCGCGCACCGACGCGGCGGTGATCTGCCTGGTGCACGACGGCGCGGACCAGGTGCTGCTCGCCCGCGGCGCCGGGTGGCCGGAGGGGCGGTACTCGGTGCTGGCCGGGTTCGTCGAGGCGGGCGAGTCGCTGGAGGCGTGCGTGGCGCGGGAGATCGCCGAGGAGGTCGGTGTCGAGGTCGCCGCCATCCGCTACCTCGGCAGCCAGCCGTGGCCGTTCCCGCGGTCGTTGATGGTGGGCTTCGAGGCGGTGGCCGACCCGGCCGAGCCGCTGCGGCTCGCGGACGGTGAGATCGCGCAGGCCAAGTGGGTCGGTCGGGCGGAGGTGCGGCAGGCGCTCGCCGAACCGGGCAGCGTGCCGGACCTGCTGCTCGCTCCCGGCGCGTCGATCGCCTACCGGATGATCCAGTCGTGGGCGGCGGCGGGCTGATCCGGCGCGGCACGGCCGGTCAGGTCGGGCGGGGCAGGGTCGGGCCAGGGCAGCCGGTGGACGAAGTTCGCCTAACCGGTGCCAGGTGATCTCCGGCAGTTCGACGTGCGGCCGGGGCGGGTCGATGCCGGTGCCGACCTCGGTGAAGCAGCGGAACATCGGCGGCCGGGTCCGCGGGGTGGCGTGCCACCGCCCCCAGCGATGGGCGGCGGTGGCGAACCGGGCGACCGAGGGCGGCCGTCAACGGCTCGGCGCGATGTCCGGCACGGGTGCAATGCCCACGGATGGCATGGGCACGCACGCTCCTGGCCTGCGCGCGAGCCCTCACCTGCACGCCCGACAGCGTTGCGGCGCAAGAACTCCGACCCTCGGCACGGACCTCGCCTGCGCCGGGGCGCGATGTCCACCACGGCTCCGGATCGACCTGAACGGCGGTCTGCCAATGTCCGAGTTGTCCGATCTGCTCGCGGTCGGCCGAAGCGGCGTCACTCGACTGGTTGGTGCGCCGCAGCCGGGTGGTGCACGAGCGGCCACCGGACGACCGCCGGGTTGTGCACGTGGAGGTTGTCAGGCGACGGGCGGCGTCTGCCGGCGACCACGAGCGACCCCGCGTACCGGGAGTCGGTCGCCGAGGAGGTCGCCGCTCCGCTGAGTGACCGCGACGTCGCCGATCTGAAGCGCATCGGGCGAAAACTGCTGGAAGCGCCCGGGAAATGGGGCACCAAGCGGTTCGCCACCGACTAACGTCGGGACTTCGACGCGCCCGACTGGCGGCCGTGGTCCTACTCGCTCGATGGGGGTCGCCGTGCACCGCAAACTGACCGTGCGCGACCTGCGTGCAGGCAACCGTGCGCGGGTGCTGCGCGCGCTGTACTTCGACCAGCCGCGCAGTCGGCAGGAGCTGGCGGGCATCACCGGCCTGAGCCAGGCGTCGGTCAGCAACGTCGTCGCCGAGCTGATCGCCGACGGCGTGGTGGTCGAGGCCGGCCAAGTCGACTCCGACGGCGGCCGGCCGCGCGTGCTGCTGCGGGTCAACCAGTCGCACGCGGCGGTGGTCGGGGTCGACGTCGGCGAGACGCACGTGCTGGTCGAGGTGTTCGACCTGACGCTGCGGCGGCTGGCGGAGGCGACGTTTCCGATGGAGCCCGAGGCCCAGTCGATCGACGACGTGGCGCGGCGGGTCCTCGAAGGACTCGACCGGTGCCTCGCCGCCAGCGGGGTGCGCGACGTGCTCGGCGTCGGCATCGGCGTGCCCGGCCAGGTCGAGCACGGACTGGTGTACGCGCAGACCGTCGGTTGGCACGGCGTCGCTCTGGAACGGCTGCTCCGGACCGGCACCGACCTGCCGTTGTTCCTGGACAACGGGGCGAACACGTTGGGTCAGGCGGAGGTGTGGTTCGGCGCCGGCCGCGGTACGGGTGACGCGGTGGTCGCGCTGATCGGGTCGGGTGTCGGCGCGAGCGTCATCGCGGACGGGGTGCTGTACCGGGGTTCGTCGGGTGGCGCGGGGGAGTGGGGGCACACGACGGTCGCCCTGGACGGCCGTCCGTGCCGGTGCGGCGCGCACGGGTGCCTGGAGGCGTACATCGGCGCGTCGGCCATCGTCGCCCGGTACCGCGCGGTGAAGGCCGACGTGCCCGCCGAGCAGGAGGCGGCGTTGGCGGCGCTGGTCGCCGACGGGTCACGGGCGGCCCGCGACGTCCTCGCCGAGACCGCCCGGTACGCGGGGCTGGGCATCGCGAACCTGATCAACCTGTTCAACCCGTCGCAGGTGATCGTCGGGGGCTGGGCCGGCCTGCTGCTCGGCGAGCGGATCCTGGACGACGTGCGTACCCAGGCGTCCCGCCACGCCCTGCACCGGCCGTTCGAGCAGGCCACGATCACCCTGTGCCAACTGGGCCCCGAGTCCGTCGCGCTCGGCGCGGCGACCCTGCCGGTGGCCCGGTTCCTGGCCGCGGGCGGCGTGCCGGACCGCACCGCCAGCCGCGCGGTCTAGCCCGGCCTGGTTGAACCCCGGCCGCGGATCCTGCCTGGTTGGGCCTCGGCCGGTTCAGCACCGCCCGGCCGCACCGTCCGATCGGGGGCCGTGCGTCGACAGCACGAGGCCCGACGCGTCGGGCCTCGTGCTACGGGTCGATCCGGTCCAGGGCCGCGCCGTCCCAGGTCGTCTGCGTGCACGCCACGCCGCGCCCGTTCTTGGGCCGCAGCACGTCGTAGATGTGCATGCGGGGGATCTTGTCCGACACGCCCCAGCCGCTGGGCCAGGTGATCACCCAGTCCATGTCCAGGTCCACGAGCAGGCCGAGCATGCGCGCGATCGTCGGGTCGTCCAGCCGCTCGAACGCCTCGTCCAGCAGCACCAGGCGCAACGGCGAGAACTCGCCGCTCACCGCGTCGTAGAACGACGCCGCCGCCGCGAACAGCGTCACGTACGAGATCAGGCGCGTCTCGCCGGACGAGAGCTGCCGCAGCCTGCGCTCGCGCGGCCCGCCGTCCGGGCCGGTGTCGGCGACGGTGACGGTGAACTGGTGCCACGTCCGGTAGTCCAGGGCGCGGGACAGGATCTCGGCGTAGTTGCCGGTGTGCGCGTCGCGTTCGGCTTCGATGCGTTCGGTGAACACGCGCCGCAGCGTCGCGTCCTGCTCCGGGTCGCGTTCCGCGTAAGGCAGGCGGACCAGCGCCAACGCGTCGCGTGTCTCCTCCTCCAACGCCGCCGACGGCTTCCACGCCAGCTTGACGTGCACGCCCTGGCTCGACCGCGCCCGGCCGAGGACCTCGTTCATGCGCTTGCACAGGTCCTCGGCGACCGCGATCTGGCCGCGCAGCCACTCGGCCAGGTCGCGGATCAGGTAGTCGGCGAAGATGTTCTGGTACTGCTCGTCGAGGAAACCGCGCTGCTCGGCGAGCTTCGCGGTGACCTGACGTGCGGCGACGGCGACCGGTCGGGCGCCCTCCTCGCCGGTGACGGTGACCGTGAGCAGGCCGACGTGCTGCTCGGCGGCGATGTCGTGGCTGCCCGCCAGCGACGTCTGGAGCGCCTGCAGCTTGGTGATCACGGTCGCCTCGCCCGCGCCGCGCCGGTCGGAACCCGCCAGCGCGGCCCGGACGGCCGTGACGTCCTCCGGCACGTCCGGCAGCGCGGCCACGAGGATCCCCGGCGCCTGCACGGTGGCCTTGAAGTGCTCGGCCGCGTGCGTCAGGGTGTCGCGGGCGGCGGCGAGTTGGTCGGCGGACGTCTCCAGCTGGGCGGTCAGCTTCGCGGCCTGCTCACGCGCCTCGACGACCTGTTCCCGCACACTCTTCAGCTCGTCCCGCATCTCCCGCCGCGAACGCTCCAAAGTGGACAGTTGCGAGGCGATTTCCCTGGCCTCGCCACCGATCGCGTCGGTCAACTCTGCCAACGTCGCCGCCTGCGACGCGTAATCCACGCACCGCGCCTCCGCATCCGCCTCCGCCGCGACCCGATCCGCCACCGCCGCGTGGTACCGGTGCGTCGCATCCGTCAGGTCGGCCACGGTGCCGCGGCACTGGCGGCGCAGCACGTCACCCAACCGGTCGGCCGTCCGCTGCGCCTCGGCCGCCGCCCGCTGGGCCTGCTGGAGGCCGTCGGTGGTGGCGGGCAGGCCCGCGTCGCCGGCCTGGCGGACGACCTCGGCGGCGGCGGCCTCGCCGCGGGCCTGGGCGGTGGCGAGTTCGTCGCGCAGCTCCTCCGCCCGGCGGGCGGCGCGGTCGGCGGATTCCTGGGCGGCCTGGAGGCGGCCGTGACGGGCGACCAGCTCGCGGTCGGCGGGGAAGCGGTCGAGGTGGGTCTCCCACCGGCCGACCAGGGCGTGCGCGGCGGCGAGGTCGGCTTCGGCGGTGCCCAGGTCGGCGCGCAGGGTGGCCAGCTCGTCCTCGAGTTCCGCGATGCGACGCCGGCGGGCGGCTTCGCGGGCTCCGGCGCCGATGAACTCCGCCGCGTCCTTGTGCCACGCGCCGGTCAGCACGCCTGCCTGCCAGCGGCCGTCCGGGGACACCGCGAACGCGCCGGCCGGGGCCAGGGTGCGCAGGGACACCGATGCGAGCAGGTCCGCGACGACGGCGGCGGGGACCGGGGAGGTCGGGTCGACGGCCGGGGTCAGGACGTCGGCGAGGGACGGGCCGTCGACCGGGGTGCCGGGGGCGGCGAGCACGCCCGGTGCGGTCGGCACGCCGGGTGCGGTCGGCACGCCGGGTGCGGTCGGCACGCCGGGTGCGGTCGGCAGGCCGGGTGGGGCGGGCATGTCCGGTGCGGCGGACGTGTGGAGGGGCGTGTCGGGGGTGGCGGGTGCGGTGGACGGGAAGTCGGGGGTGGGGGTTGGGCGGTCGGGGGTGGTTTCGGCGGGTCCGCTGGTTTTCAACCGAGGTGCGGTAACAGTGTTTCCGTACATGTTCGCGGCATCTTCACCCGATCGTGTCGGGGTGACCCACGCGTCGAGCAGGCCGGACGCCTCCAGGGCGGCTTCCAGGCCGGCCTTGGCCTCATCGTCCACCGTCGGCCGGAAGTCGACCAGGCGGTAGAACGGCGCGCCGGTCGTGGGATCCCGGTCGACGGCGGTGAACCGGGTCCGCTCCGGCACCCGCGCCGACCCCGAGCGCAGTCCCGCCAGTTCGGCGTCCAGCGCGTTGATCGACGTCACCAGTTCCGCCCGCCGCTGCACGACCGCGTGCGCGCCGTCCCGCGCGGCCGTCACGAGGGGGCTCACCCAGTCCCTCGCGGCGGCGGTGAGGGAACGGGCGGTGGCCGGGTCGACCGAGGTCGGCAGGGGCAGCGGGGTGTCCGGCTGCTGCTCCGCGAGCGGGCCGGAGGTGTGCCACGACTCGACGTCGGCCAGCCACGCCTGCGCCACCTCGGCCAGTTCCTGGGCCTCCTGGTTGCGCAGCGCGGCGGCCTCGGTGGCCGTGTGCTGGGCGTCGCGCGCGGTGTGGCGCAGGCTCTCCACCTGACGCCAGACGGCGTCCAGCTCGGCGGCCTGCGCGGCCAGGGCCAGGGCCAGCGCGCCGCGTTGCCGCGCCGACGAGGCGATCTCGGCCAGGCGCGCCGCCACGGTCTCCAGCGCGACGTCGTCCAGCTCGACGGCGGGTGGCACGCGGCGGTCGATCGGCAGTGGTTCGGCTTCCGGGTCGGGCTTGGCGCGCACGGACTCCGTCCGCACCACGGCGTCCGAAGTGGACACGCGCGGGAGGTCGGGGACCACGGCGGAGTCCAGGCCGGCCACGCGCAGGTGGTGCCGCAGCGGTTCGACCAGCTCGTGCGCCGAGCCGAGGTCGTCCGCCAGCCGCCGCAGCAGCCGCAGCACGCCGTCGACCGCGCCGTCCTCCTGCAACCGCTGCTTGTTGGCCATGTCCAACGCGGCGACCGCCGACGAGCGCTTCTCCGCCACCAGCTTCTCGCGCGTCTGCAGGTCCTGCAGGTCGCGGAACGCCGGCAGCTCCTTCAACGCGCCGATGGTCTCCTCGGCCTGCTGCTCCCCGGCCTCCAGCGACGCCTGCGCGTGCTCCGCCGCCGCCCGCGCCGCGAGCGTCTCCTCCAGCGACGCCGACAACCGCGCCGAGGCGCGCTCCAGCTTCCGCACCCCGTCCTCGGCCGCGCCCAACCGCTCCGCCGCCGCCCGCAACCCGCCGAACGCGTAGTCCGAGTACGTCTTCAGGAACGTCCCCAGCGCCGCGTCCGCCGCCGACAGCCGCGTGATGTTCTCCCGGATCGACTCCAGGTCGTCGAACGAGGTCGCCAACTGCTCGAGCATCGCCTGGTCCAACGGCGGCAGCGCGTCGGACAGGATCTGCTCCAACTGCCCTTCCAGCACCTTCAGGCCGACGTCGGGGTTGCGCAGCGTCCGCTGCAGGTGCAGCAGGTCGCCGTAGCGGGGCGCGGGCACCCCGTACACGGTCTCGGCCACCCGCGCCCGGAACGCCGCCTCCTCCAGCACGCAGTCCGCCCCGACCACGTCACGCAGCTGCGTCGGCCCCAGCGGCGTGCGGTCCGGGCCCACCAGGGCCAGCGAGCTGCCCACCCGCAGCGGCGTGATGAACCGCCACGAGTCGGTGATCGCCTGCGACGTCTTGGACGCCTTCACGCCCAACCCGCAGGTCAGGTACTCGTCGTCGCCGCGGGTCAGCTCGACCCACGCGTAGCCGATCCGGTTGGGCCCGCCGTCGTAGTCGTCCAGCATGAGCCGCCGCAGCGACACCGTGTCGAAGCCCTTGGACCCGACCTGCCGCAGGTCGCCGTCCAGGCACAGCGGCAGCAGCAGCTCCAGCGTGCGCGACTTGCCGGACCCGTTGGTGCCCTGAAAGATCGCGCGCCCGCCGGAGAAGTCGAACGCCTGCTCGGTGTACTGCCAGATGTTGACGATGCCGCCCCTGTGCAGCCGCCACCTGTTCACGCGGTCTCCTCATCGAACAACGACCAGCTGGGCACGTCCGGCACGACGACCGGCTCCACGTCACGTTCCGGGTCGCCGTCCGGCGACGGCAGCCACCGGTGCGCGGCCGCGTTGAGCAGCCACCCGTCCGCCGCGGGCACCGCCAACCCCATGCGGCGCAGCAGCTCCAGCACCTCGTCCACCAGCCGGTCGGGGTCCTCGGTGAACTGCTTGGACCACGCGGTCGGGTAGTCCTCCACCAACCGCTCGCACACCGCCTTCAACGCCGGCACGGCCACCTCGTGCCGCCCGTCGGGGCGCGGGTCGGAGTCCAGCAGCTCAGGCAGCGCCAGCAGCGCGATCCGCGCGACCGTGGACGTGCCGGGGAAGTACAGGTCGGTCAGGTAGTCCTCGGGGTCGGCCGCGAGCACGCCCTCGACCCGGCACTCGGTGTGCAGCCCGAAGCACGTCTCCAGCAGCGCGGTCTCCTTGCGCTGGTTGCGCCGCAGCCACTCGGCCTGCTCGGGCGGCAGGTCGGCGTACAGCACCACGGGGTTCTCCACGAGCTTGCGCCGCACCGCGTGCTCGACGCCGCGCGGACCGGGCCGGGCGGCCAGCTCCACCAGCCGCTCGGGCGACGTCGCCTCGGCCACCGGGCCGGTCAGCAACTGCCCGAGCAGGTCGGTGTCGATGGTGATCAACGCCTCGGCCTGCGCGTCCACCGTGCCCTCGGTCTCGTGCAGCACGCCCAGCGACACCAGGTGCCGCAGCGCCGCCGTCAACGCGCGCCGGTCGGCCACGTCGTCCACGACGGTCAGCCCGGCCTCCACCGCCGCCGCGCGGACGTCGGCCACCAGCCGCGACAGCAACGCCTGCCGCCCGGTGCCGGTCAGCACCGCCATCGTCAGCGCCAGGTACGCGTACCCGCGCGGGGACATGCCGAGCACGCCCCGCGAGTCGTCCGGGCCGGGCCCGGACTTGTAGAGCCGCGCGAACCGCCGCTCCACCACCAGCCGGTAGCCGAGCACCCGGGCGAACAGGTCCTGCAACGCGGCCCGGTGCCGGTAGACCAGCGCCAGCAGCTCGCCGTCCGGCCCGTCGGCGCGCAGCAGCGGCCGGCGCAGCAGGGTGCGGGCGCAGCGCACCACGTTCGCCGCGTCGATCTCGGAGAGGTCCTCGAACATCAGTCGAGCACCACCGTGGAGTCGTGCAGGGTCAACGTGCCCGCCGCCGAACGGATCGTCGTGTGCCGGCCCGCCTCGTGCGCCACCGTGACCCGCAGGCCGCGCACCGGGTCGGTCGCGGAACCGGCGTCGGTCGCCTTGTCGCGTTGCGCCATCGCCAACGTGAGCAGCTCGCACAGCACCCCGAGCGCCTCGCCGGACAACGTGGTCTCGGCCAGCCGGGGAGCCGCCGCGGCCAGCTCGGCCACCGACGCGGCCCGCCGCTCGTCGGCCTCCCGCGCCTCGGCGAGCAGCGACTGCTCGGTCATCGGGTCGTCCAGGATCCGCGACGTCCGGCCGCGCGCGCCCCGGTCGCCCCGGCTGCGCACGCTGACCTGCACGTCCACCACCGGGCCGTCGCGCCACGGCGTGCGCTCGTTGTCGCGGTCGTGCTCGGGCGCGGGGGACACGTGCCGCGCCGAGTACAGCCCGAACGCCGCCGCGTACAGCTCGTGGGCCTGCGACCGGGTGCCGGCGTCGAACCACGCGGCGAGCTTCAGCAGCTCCGCCCGCCTGCTCGGCAGCAGCCCGCCGCCGGAGGTGGCCCGCTTCACGCTGGCCAGCAGCGACCCGATCGCGCGCGCCGTCGCCTCGCGCAGCGCCGTCACCTGGCTCGGCCGGCCGGGCCGGTCCACGAACCAGTCGGTCAGCTCCTGCCAGTCCTCCGCCGACCGGCCGCGCGCCCGTTCGACGCGCTCGCCGAGGTCGGCGCGGCCCAGCAGCCGCAGCAGCTCCGAGCGCGCGGCGTTCACGCGGGCCAGCGCGTCGGCGATGGCGGGGGTGTGCCGCAGCACGTCCTCCACGACCATCTGGATGTACTCGACCAGCAGGTTGCGGAACCCGGAGATCTCGTCGGGCGCCAGGTGGTGCCGCGTCACGACCTGCCCGAGGTAGGCGTAGAAGTCGCGCACGGTCGCGGCCAGCTCGGCGTGCTGGAGGAACAGCGTGGTGACCTGCTCGGCCAACGCCTCCCGGGACCGGCCGGCGCCGGTGACCAGCGCCTCCGCCAGGGACCGGCCCAGCCGGTCCAGGCCGCGTTCCACGGCGGGCAGCAGCTCCCGCGACACCTCCCGCGCGCCCTCCGGCACGCGCAGCAGCTCGTCCACGTCGCGCTGCACCCGGACGGCGAGCTTGCTGACCTGGTAGCGGACGCTGCCGTGCTGGAACTCGGCGATGCTGGTGGCCACCACCTCGCGCCGGCCCTGCACCAGGTTGCCCCACTCGACGAGCTGGCGGAGCCGGTTGATCACGTTCTCGATGCGGGACTCGCCGGGCTCGACCCGGCCCTCCCGCTCGGCGCCCGCGAGCGCGCCCGCGACCTCGCCCGCGGACAGGTCGGCCAGCAGCGTGGAGGTGAACAACCGCATGATCGCCAGGTACGTGCGCTGGTGATCGCGGGCGTCCAGGTACGCGTAGAGCTTGAGGCGGCCGGCGGGTTCCACGGTGGGCCACCCTAGTGCGGCGGTCCGACACGTGCGGGCTACCGTGCCCGTGTGAGTCTGGGGCGCGCGGTGGGGTTGGTGCTGGGCGTGGCCGCTGACGCGGTCTTCGGCGACCCCAAGAGGTATCACCCGGTGGCGGGATTCGGGCGGGCGGCGGCGGCGCTGGAGCGCAGGCTGTACCGCGACCACCGGGCGGGCGGCGTGGCGCACGTGGTCGTGCTGGTCGGCGGCACGGTGCTGGCCGGGGTCGCGGCCGAGCGGCTCGGCCGGCGCGGCCCGGTCCTGGAGGCCCTGACCACGGCCGCCGCGACGTGGGTGGTGCTCGGCGGCTCGTCGTTGGCCGACGAGGGCACCGCGATGGGCCGCGAGCTGGACGGCGGCGACCTCGACGCGGCGCGCAATCGTTTGCCCAACCTGTGCGGGCGCGAGCCCCGCAAGCTGGACACGATGGGCCTGGCGAAGGCGACCGTCGAGTCCGTGGCGGAGAACACGTCCGACGCCGTGGTCGCGCCGCTGTTCTGGGGCGCGGTCGCGGGCGTGCCGGGGCTGCTCGGGTACCGGGCGGCGAACACCCTGGACGCCATGGTCGGCCACCGCAACGAGCGGTACCGCCGGTTCGGCTGGGCCGCGGCCCGGCTGGACGACGTGGCGAACCTGCTGCCCTCGCGGCTGGCCGCGCTGCTCACGGCGGCGGGCGCGCCGGTCGTCGGCGGGTCCGCGAGCGAGGCGTGGCGCACGTGGCGGCGGGACGCCTCGGCGCACCCGAGCCCGAACGCGGGCCAGGTCGAGGCGGCGTTCGCGGGGGCGCTGGAGGTCCGGCTGGGCGGCCGCACGGTGTACGCGCACGGCGCGGAGGACCGGCCCGTGCTGGGCCACGGCCGCAACCCCGACGCGGGTCACGTCACGCGCGCGGTGGAGCTGTCGCGGGTGGTCGGCGCGTCGGCGACGGCCGTGACCGCGGTCATCGCGCTGCTGCGGCCTCGTCTTCGGCGAGCTGTTCGGCGACGGACTTCCGCCTGACCTTCGCGGGCTTGTCGGCCGTCCCGTCCCCGTCGGCGCCCTCGCGCAGCGCCCCGCCGGGGCGGATCTCGCGGACGGTGAAGTACAGCCAGCCGCCCAGCGCCATCGCGCCGAACGCGATCCACTGCAACGCGTAGGAGAAGAACGGCCCCGCGTCGAGCTTCGGCAGCGGCAGCGACTCCTCCACGCCGGGCTGGCCTTCGGTGAGCTGGAAGTAGCCGGGCCGGATGTCGAGCCCGGCGGCCCGGCCGACCACGGCCGAGTTCACCGCGTACACCTGCCGGTGCGCGTCCTGCTGGAACGCGTCCCGGTCGTCCGACTCGTCGCGGCGGGCCAGCGCGACCACCGTCACCTCACCGGTCGGCACGGGGTCGAGGTCGGGCACCTTGATGCCGTTGACCGGCCGCACGTACCCCCGGTCGATCAGCACCACCGGGCCGTCGACCAGCCGGAACGGCGTCAGCACCTCGAACGCGGCCTCGCCCTGCACGGTCCGCAGCCGCGCCACCGCCTGCCCCTCGGGCAGGTAGCGGCCGGTGAGCGTGACGCGCCGCCACTCGATGTCGGCGTTGGACCGGTCGAGGAGCGTCGTGACCGGCACCGGGTCGGTGCGCAGCGACGACGTGACCGCGTGGTTCTGCGCCTCCCGGTCCGCGTCGCGGTTGAACTGCCACGGGGCGAGCAGCGTGAAGCACGCGCCCGCGAACACCCAGACCGCCAGCGTCAACGCCAGCCAGCCGGGCTGCACCAGGAACCTCAACCGCACGTGACCACGGTAAGCCCTGGGCCGGTGTGACCTGCACCCGGTCGAACCGGGCGGCCGGCGCCACGCCGGGCGGACGGGTCGTCAGGGCGCCGAACGCGCGGCGGACAACGCCTGCCGCGCGTACCCGCGACCGAACAGCACGGCGTGGACGAGCAGCGGGAACAGCTGGTGCAGCGGCACCCGGTCGCGCCAGCCGTCGGCCAGCGGCGCGGCCTCGTCGTAGGCGGCGAGCACGCGGTCCAGGTGGGGGCAGCCGAAGAGGGCGAGCATGGCCAGGTCGCTCTCCCGGTGGCCGCCGTGCGCGGCCGGGTCGAGCAGCCACGCGCGGCCGTCGGCGGCCCAGTGCACGTTGCCGCTCCACAGGTCGCCGTGCAGGCGGGCGGGCGGCTCGGCCGGCGCGTCGACCCGCACGGCCTCGATGACGCGGGCCTCGGCGGGCGTCAGCGCGCCCGCGTCCACCGCGCGGCGGGCGTAGTAGGCGATGCGGTGCTCGGCGAACCACTCGGGCCAGCGGTCGGAGGCGACGTCGCGCATCGGCGCCAGGCCGATCGCCGCGTCCACCGGGCCGCCCGGGGGCGGCGCGCCGAACGCGGGCGCGCCGGTCGCGTGCAGGGCGGCGAGGCGGCGGCCGAACTCCTCGGCGGCGGACGGCGACGGTCGTCCGGGCTCCACCCGGTCCATCGCCAACCAGTGCTCGTGCCGCCCGCGCACCCGCGGCGCCGGCGGCCCGTCGGGTTCGGCCAGCCACTCCAGCGAAGCCGCCTCGGCGAGCGCCGCGTTCGGCCGGTCGTGCCGCTTGACGACGACCGGGGAGCCGTCGGCGAGGTCGACCGCCCACACCTCGCCGCCGAGCGGCCGCACCCGCGCGGCCGGCGTCCCGGTCAGCTCCCGTGCCGCGTCCTCCGGCGTCACAGGCGTTCGCGCACCCACGCCAGCAGGCCCGGGACGGCCGCCTCCACCATCTCCACCACGCGACTGAAACCGGGCTCGTCCCCGTAGTACGGGTCGGGCACGTCCGCGCCGTCCGCGTCCGGGTCGAACGAGCGCAGCAGCCGCACCCTCTCCGGGTCGGGCGCCATCCGCCGCAGCGCCCGCGCGTGCCCGGAGTCCAACGCCACCAGCAGGTCCGCGTCCAGGTGGTCCTTGTCGACCTGGGCGGCGGTGTGCTCCGTCGGGTAGCCCCGGTCCGCCAACGACTTCGCGGCCCGGGGGTCGGCCGGGTCGCCCACGTGCCAGCCGCCCGTGCCCGCGCTGGTCACCTCCACGAGATCACCCAGCCCGGCACGCCGCAGGTGCTCCCGGAATATGATCGCGGCCACGGGGGAACGGCAGATGTTGCCGGTGCAGATGAACGAGACGGTCAGCGTCACGGCAGGGGAGTCTGCCAGGGCGGGGTGACGCGCGACCATCGGATCGACCGGCTCGTGGTGGGGGTTTCGGGCATGTCCGGGGTCGTGGTCGGGGTCGTCGTGCTGCTCGCCGTCGGGGCGGCGGTCGGCGTCGCGGTGGTGGTGCGGCGGCGGTCGTGGCCGGACACGCCCGCGTTCGCCCGGCCACGGCCCGTGATGACGCCCGGCGGACCCGAGCCGGACCCGAACGCCGGATTCTTCACCGATCGCGGCGTGCTGTTCCGGAAAAGGCATTTCTTCGTCGGCACGGGGTGCCCCCCGGTGCTGGTCGCGGATTTTTCGTCACTCGACGTGTTGCGTCGGGAACAGCCCGTGCGCATTGCCGCGCACGGCATTCGGGTGTGGTGGTGGTTCGGGGACGGGTTCTACCGGGAAGCCGCCGGCTTGCGGGCCGACGACGTGCGAGCATGGGTGGACGAGCGGGAACGGGTGCGGCGGGCCCGCCAGGAGCGGGCCAGGCTGCTGTCGGCTGCGGAAGAGGGATTGCGAAAGCGTGACAACGGGTAACGGCGGGCCCCGCAATTCCGACGTCATTGGCGTGGGGAATGTGTCGGGGAGGAATGAGAATGACGCGCACGTGCGTCGGGCGGCGGCCGCGGCCGTCCATTTCGGAACGGAACTCGTGGAGGCGATCCCGGCGCCGCGGTCGGCTCCCGGGGAAGGTCGGCGACCGGTGGTGACCGAGCCGTCGCCGTGCCGGGCGGCCCGGTACGAGGGGCCGTCGCCGGTGCACCTGGTGCTGAGCGTGGCCCTGCTGTTCTTCGCGGTGGCCGTCTCGATGCTCTGAGCGCCGGTGATCTCAGCGGCCTCTCAGGTCGTGCGCGGGAAGATCACCGCGTGTCCACCGTGAAGTCGTCGAACCCGGCCGGGTCCGCGCTGCCGTCGCTGGCCCGCGCGCTGACGAGGGTCGAGGACGAGATCAAGGCGCTGGCGACGTCGTCGTCCCTGCCGGTCGTGAACAGCGCCTCCGGCCGGATCACCGGGGCGGGCGGCAAGCGCCTGCGGTCGGTGCTGATCCTGTCCGGGTCGCTGGCCGTGTCGGGCACGATCACGGACCGGGCCGTCACCGCCGCCGCGTGCGTCGAGCTGCTGCACGCCGGCTCGCTCGTGCACGACGACCTGATGGACGACGCCGAGGAGCGGCGCGGTGTCCGCACGGTCAACGCGGACTGGGGTCCCGGCCCGGCCGTGCTGGTCGGCGACTTCCTGCTGGCCCGCGCGAGCCAGGCCGCGCTGGAGCGCATCTCGCCGTTCGCCGCCGGGCGGCTCGCCCGGGTGGTGACGGACCTGGTCGAGGGTCAGGTGCTGGAGGTCATGGACCTCTACGACCCGCACCGCAGCCCGGAGTCCGCGCTCCGGTCCGTCCGGCTGAAGACCGGAGCGCTGTTCGAGGTGGGCGGCGTGCTGGCCGCCCACTGCGCCGACGCCGACGAGGCGACCGCGGCCGGGCTGGCCCGGTTCGGCGCGCTGTTTGGGCTGATGTTCCAGATCCTCGACGACCTGCTGGACCTCGTGTCCACCGCGCAGCGGCTGGGCAAGCCGGTCGGCCACGACCTGCGCCAGGGCGTCTACACGTTCCCGCTGCTGCGCGCCCTGACCGACGACCAGCGCGACCTGCTCGCGCGGCGCGGCCGCGAGCTGACCGACGCGGAGGTCGCCGGGCTGCTGGCCGAGCTGCGGCAGACCGGCCTGGTCGCCGACACGCTGGCGCACTGCACGGCGCTGGCCGCGCGGGCGGTGCGCGCCCTGCCGGACCTGCCCGACTCCGAGGCGCTGGCCACGCTGCGGGCCCTGCCGGACGCCTACCTCGACTGGGCCGCCTCGCAGACGGGGTAGAGCGCGGGCCGGCCGACCACGATCGCCTAGACTCGCGGCGATGACCAGCCAGGACCCCGGCCGGGCGCTGCTGCGCCACCACGGCGACGTCGACGCCGCGACCGGGCTCGCGGACTTCGCGGTGAACGTGCGGCTGCCCGCGCCGCCCGCGTGGCTGCGCGACCGGCTCGTCGCCGCGCTGGACGACCTCGGCCCCTACCCGGCCGCCGCCGCCGACGAACGCGCCCGCGCCGCCGTCGCCGCGAGGCACGGCCGCGCCCCCGACGAGGTGCTGGTCCTCAACGGCGCCGCGGAGGGGTTCGCGCTGCTCCCGGTCCTGCGCCCGACCCTGGCCGCGGTCGTGCACCCGTCGTTCACCGAGCCCGAGGTGGCGCTGCTGGACGCCGGCGTGCCCGTGCGGCGGGTCCCGCTGCGCCCCGGGGACGGCTACGCGCTGCGGCCCGACCTGGTGCCCGACGAGGCCGACCTGGTGGTGCTCGGCAACCCGACCAACCCGACGTCCGTGCTGCACCCGGCCGACGTGGTGGCGTCGCTGGCCCGGCCCGGCCGGGTGCTGGTGGTGGACGAGGCGTTCGCCGACGCCGTGCCCGGCGAACCGGCGTCGCTGGCGGGCCGCGCCGACCTGCCCGGCCTGCTGGTGCTGCGCAGCCTCACCAAGACCTGGGGCCTGGCGGGCCTGCGCGCGGGCTACCTGCTCGGCGCGCCGGACCTGCTGGCCCGGCTGGCCCTGCACCGGCCCCGGTGGCCGGTGGGCAGCCTCGTGCTGGAGGCGGTCACGGCGTGCTGCGAGCCGGCCGCGGTGGCCGAGGCGGAGGCGATGGCGCGGGAGGCGCGGGAGCACACGGCGCACGCCGTCGGGCTGCTGGGCGACCTCGTGGTCGTGCCGCCGTCCGCGCCGTTCGTGCTGCTGCGCGTGCCGCAGGGCGCGCGGGTGCGGCAGGCGTTGCGGGACAAGGGGATCGCGGTCCGGCGCGGCGACACGTTCCCCGGTCTGACCCCCGACCACCTCCGGGTCGCGGTCCGCGATCCCGGGGAGTTCGCCCTGCTGGCGGATGCGCTGCGAGTCGTGCTGGAGGAGCTGTGACCACGCTCGGGGACGTGCTGGCCGTGCTGGAGGCCGCCTACCCGCCCGCGACCGCCGAGTCGTGGGACGCCGTCGGCCTCGTCTGCGGCGACCGCGCCGAGCCGGTGACCAGGGCGCTGTTCTGCGTCGACCCCGTCGAGTCCACAGTGGACGAGGCGTTGGAGGTCGGCGCGCAGCTGCTCGTGGCGCACCACCCGCTGATGCTGCGCGGCGTCACGGGCGTGCCCGCGGACGATCCCAAGGGCGGGCTGGTCCACCGGCTCATCCGCGCGGGCGTCGCGCTCTACACCGCCCACACCAACGCCGACGCGGCCAGCCCCGGCGTGTCCGACGCCCTGGCCGAGGCCCTCGGCCTGCGGGTCACCGGCCCGCTCGTGCCCGGCGGGGACGGCGCGGCCACCGGCATCGGCCGGATCGGCGAGCTGGACCGCCCCGAACCGCTGCGCGACTTCGCCCGGCGCGTCGCCGACGCGCTGCCGGCGACGGCGTGGGGCGTGCGCGCGGCGGGCGACCCGGACCGGCCCGTGCGGCGGGTCGCGGTGTGCGGCGGCGCGGGCGACGGCTACCTGGCCGACGCGACCCGCGCGGGCGTGGACGCCTACGTCACCGCCGACCTGCGGCACCACCCGGCGGGCGAGCACCTGGCCGCGGGCGGGCCCGCGCTGGTCGACGTGGCGCACTGGGCCAGCGAGCAGCCGTGGTGCGCGCAGGCGGCGCACGTCGTGCGCACCGCGTTCGGCGGTACCGTCGAAGTCCTCGTCTCGACCCGCCGGACCGATCCGTGGACCGTCGGCGTGACGAGCCGAACAGGAGCATCCCGATGAGAGGTCCACAGTGAAAGCCGATCCCGCCGTGCAGCGCAGGCTCCTCGACCTCGCGCGGGTCGACGCCGAACTGTCGCGCGTCACCCACCGGCGCCGCACGCTGCCGGAGATCGCCGAGATCGCCGAGGCGGAGAAGCAGGTGCGCGCCAAGCAGGACGCGCTGACCACGGTCGAGACGACCCTGGGCGACCTCGACCGCGAGGTCCGGCGCCAGGAGACCGAGATCGACCAGGTGCGGGCCCGCGAGGAGCGCGACCGCGCGCTGCTCCAGGGCGGCGCGGTCGGCGCGAAGCAGCTCACCGACCTGGAGCACGAGCTGGCCACCCTCGGCCGCCGCCGCGGCGCGCTGGAGGACGACCTGCTGGAGCTGATGGAACGCCGCGAGGCCGTCGAAGCCGACCTCCAGCACGCCCGCGTCGAGCTGGACAAGGCGCAGGAGTCGCTCGCCGACGCCGCCCGCCGCCGGGACGCCGCGCTCGCCGACCTGGAGTCCACCGAGGCCAAGCGCACCGCCGACCGGGAGGGCCTGACCGGCCAGTTCCCCCAGCCGCTGCTCGCCCTCTACGACCGCGTGCGGGCGCACAAGGGCATCGGCGCGGCGCTGTTGCAGTCACGGCGCTGCGGCGCGTGCCGGATCGAGCTGGACCGCAGCGCGATCGCGCACGTCAAGGAGTCGGCGGCCGACGAGGTCGTGCAGTGCGAGGAGTGCGGCGCGATCATGGTGCGGACCGGGGAATCGGGTCTGTGAAGGTCGTCGTCGAGGCGGACGGCGGGTCGCGCGGCAACCCCGGGCCCGCCGGCTACGGCGCGGTCGTGCTGGACGAAGCGGGCGCGGTGCTGGCCGAGCGGTCCGCCGGGATCGGCGTCGCCACCAACAACGTCGCCGAGTACCAGGGGCTGATCGCCGGGCTGGAGGCGGCGGCCGAGCTGGGCGCGTCCGCCGTGGACGTGCGCATGGACTCCAAGCTCGTGGTCGAGCAGATGTCCGGGCGCTGGCAGGTCAAGCACCCCGCCATGCAGCCGCTGGCCGCCCGCGCCCGCGAGGTGGCGCGGTCGTTCGACCGGGTGGGCTACACGTGGATCCCGCGCGAGCGCAACCGGCGCGCCGACCGGCTGGCCAACCTGGCGATGGACGAGCAGGCGGGCGTCGGCCGGCCGGAGAAGTCCGGGCCCGCCCGGCCCGAGCCGCAGCAGCCCGACGCGGCGATCAGCTCACCCGCGTCGTGGACCGGCGCGGTCGGCGAGCCGACCCGGCTGTACCTGCTGCGGCACGGCCAGACCGAGCTGTCGGCAGCCCGCCGCTACTCCGGGCGCGGCAACCCGCCGCTGACCGACGTCGGCCGCGCGCAGGCCGACGCCGCGGCCCGCCGGCTCGCCAAGGTCGAGGGCCTGGCCGCGGTCGTGTCGTCGCCGCTGGGGCGGGCGCGGGAGACCGCGCGGGCGGTCGCGGCGGCCACCGGCGCGGAGCTGTCCTGGGACGACGACCTGATCGAGACCGACTTCGGCGCGTGGGAAGGGCTCACGTTCGCCGAGGCGGCCGAGCGCGACCCCGACGTGCACCGGCGGTGGCTGGGCGACCCGTCCGTGCCCACGCCCGGCGGCGAGAGCTTCGACCAGGTGCACCACCGGGTCCGCCGGGCCCGCAACGCCCTCGTGTCCCGCTTCGGCGGCGCGAACGTCGTCGTGGTCAGCCACGTGACCCCGATCAAGTGCCTGCTGCGGATGGCGCTGGACGTGGGGCCGTCGCTGCTGTTCCGGCTGCACCTGGACCTCGCGTCGCTGTCGGTGGTCGAGTTCTACCCCGACGGCCTCGCGTCCGTGCGGCTGGTCAACGACACCTCGCACCTGGTCTAACCGGCCGGCCGCAACCGGGGCCGCTCGCGGCGGAACCGGGCGTCCTGCACGGCCATCGCGAACCGGTCCACCGCCGCGCGAATCGCGTCGGCGGCTTTCGGCGCGATCACGCCGTTCTCGATGTCGTGGTCGAGCACGAATTCGCCGCGCAGCACGGAATCCGCGCCTTTGCCCGCGAGCAACGGGTTCAGCGCGTAGTCCATCGCGACCAGGAACCCCTGGCTCCCGCCGGTCGCCAAAGGCAGGATCACCCGACCGCGCAACGCCCTCTTCGGCAACATGTCGACGAGCGCCTTCACCAGCCCGCTGTACGCCGCGCGGTACACCGGGCTGGCGACCACGATGCCGTCCGCGCGCAGCACCGAGGCGACCGCGTCCCCGATGTCCGGGTCGCGCAGGTCCTCGGTGAGCAGCGGCAACGTGGGCAGTTGGCGCACGTGGAGGGTCCGCACCCCGTACCCGGCCTCGCGCAGCAGGGCCTCGACGTGGGACACGACGACGCCGGTGCGCGACGTCGGCGACGGACCGCCGGAAATCATCAGAATGGACGACATGGCTCGCTGACCCCTTTCGGGAAAAGGCTCTGGGTGCGACATAAAATCGGTCAGCGACAACAGATCGCGGCGGCGGTCCGACCGAAGTCGACGTGCCGGCGGCGGGTGAGCCCCCCGATTCCTGGCATGGTTTCGAGTAGAGCAGCAAGCCCACATCGCGACAAGGTTCCGCGGCCCGGGTTCCACCTCCTGGGAACCCGCCGGTATCCTGGTGGGGCGGATGAGTCGGCAGGGCGGCCGCGTCGACGGGTCCCCGGATCCGTCGCCGAGGAAAGTCCGGACTCCACAGGGCAGGGTGGTTGCCAACGGCAACCAGGGGCGACCCTCGGGACAGTGCCACAGAGAACAGACCGCCCCGGCGCGAGCCGGGGTAAGGGTGAAACGGTGGTGTAAGAGACCACCAGCGTCCCCGGTGACGGGGACGGCTCGGTAAACCCCACCCGGAGCAAGGCCAAGAGGGTGCCCCAGGGCACCTGCGCAGGCGATCGAGGGCGGCCCGTCCGATGCCTGCGGGTAGGCCGCAAGAGCCTGTCGGCGACGGCAGGCCGAGATGGATGGCCGCCGAACGGGACCGCCGCGAGGCGCCCGGGAACAGAATCCGGCTTACATGCCGGCTCATCCGCCCCTCTCCGCCCTTCGGGCGCTCCGGCCGCCGTCCGGGCGCACCCGTCCGCGCGCTCCCCGCTTGCGAGGCGCACTCGCCCGCCTATACATCCCTTGCGCGCCAACGGTGTTACACAAGTGAGGCCGTTCGAGTGGTTGTCGGTATCAACCCCGTCCGGCCCGGATCCTCCTCGCAGACCGCGGGCCCTGCCCCGCGGTGCCACGAGGGAGGGAACCGATGTCCACCACCAAGCGGCGAGCCGGCGCCTGGCTCGCCCTGACCGGCCTGATGGGTGCGACGGCGATCACCGGGGCCGCCGCCACCGCCGCGGCCGCACCGGCGGAGCTGCCGGTGTACGAAGTCCGGTCCGCCGGGCTCACCCCGGACCAGGCCGCCGCGTTGCAGCGCGCGTTCGGCCTCAAGGACGTGCGCCTGGCCGAGGACGGCTCGGTGTCGTTCGCCGACGAGTCCACCTACCTGCGCGTGCCCGGCCTGGACCAGGGCGCGGGCAAGCCCGACGAGGACGGGATCGGGACCACGGCGACGGCGCTCGACCTGGACGGGCTCAAGCGCCTGCGCGCCGTGCCCGTCGAGGACGCCACCAGGAAGACGCTCGAAGCGCTGCGCGGCGTCGGGCTGCTGCCCGCGAACGCCACGCCCACCGCCGGGCAGACGACGTTCGAGGTCGTCGACGCCAACCAGAAGGCCGTGGTGACCGCGCCGCTGGACACCGCCGTGTCGTTCGCGTTCGCGCTCGACGGCGTGCCGCTGGAGGGGCCGGGGGCGAAGCTGCGGGTCGCGTTCGACGGCCAGGGCGCGGTCGCGGGCCTGACCTACGCCACCCGTGAGGTGGTGAAGACCGGCAGCGTGCCCGTGGTCGGCCTCGACGAGGGCCTGAAGCGGTGCGCCGACCTGTTCGGCACGAGCGTGCGGCCGACCGGCGCGTCCTACGTGTACGAGGCCCCGCCGCTGGCCGAGAAGGTCGCGAAGCTGGAGCCGGGCCTGCGGTGCGACGGGGTGAACTCCGACGGCGCGGCCGTGCAGTCGGTGATCGTCGGCGCGGCCGTGGACGCCCGCCTGCCCGAGCCGGGCCCGGCCGACCCGCCGCGCCAGGAGAGCGCGTTCACCCCGCAGTGGACCACCCGGGTCGACGTCGGCAGCGAGGGCACCGGTCCGTGCTCGGGGCTGCCGTGGACGGCGAACAACCTGGCGTCGTTCAACAACCGGTTCACCGCCGCGGGCGTGCCGGTGCAGTTCAGCTGGCTCAACGCCAACGCGTGGGAGCGAGACTTCAAGGACCCGGCGTTCCCCGGCGGGCAGGACCACCTGTACGCCGACGACGTGGACATGACGTACTGGCAGGGGCACGGCTCGCCGACCGGCTTCTCGTTCGCCGGGTGCAGCAGCAACACCGACACGTTCCTGTCCAACAACGACGCGCGGTGGGGCAACCGGGACGTCGAGTGGATGAGCCTGTTCACCTGCTCGATCCTGCAGGGCACCTCGGGCGGGCAGAGCTGGGCGGCGCGGTGGGGCAAGGCGTTCCGCGGGCTGCACCAGATCAACAGCTTCGACACCGTCTCGTACCACAGCGCCGTGCACGGCGGGAAGTTCGCGAACTACCTGCTGCGGACGCCGTTCCTGTGGTGGAACAAGCCGATGAAGGTGCGGGACGCGTGGGCGCAGGCGTCGATCGACACGCAGCCGGCGTCCGTGCGGTGGGCGACCATGGGGCCGATCGGCCTCGGCGGCCTGGCCAACTTCAACGACTACTTCTGGAACAAGGGGCCGGTCGGCCCGGACACGTTGCCCACGTTCGGCTACTGGCGGATCTCGGGCCTGAGCTGACCCGGGGCACGTGACGCGAAGGGGTCCCTCCCGCACCTGGGGGTCGGAAGGGGCCCCTTCCGCGCGTGTCGAACCTCCAGGGCCCGTGTGTCGAACGCCCGGGTACCCCGAGTTCGACGTCCAGGACGGCCCGACGCGGTCCCGAGCGTTGAACTCACGGGTCCCGAGCGTTCGACTCACGCGTTCCGAACGTAGGACACGCGCGTTCTGAAGGTAGGACACGCGCGTTCTGGAGGTAGGACACGCGGGTTTTGGGGGTAGGACACGCGGGTGGGGTCAGGTGCGGCGGGCGGGGCGGCCCGGGGGCATGCGGAAGACCGGGCGGAACGCCTCGCCGCCGTTGTAGCGGCGTTCCAGCTCGGCCACGTAGGCGGCGACGGCCGGGTTCACGATGTCGGCCAGGCTGCGCACGCCCGCCTCCGCCTCGTACGCCGCCAGGTAGGTCGCCGCCGCCCGCGCCCGCTCCAGCACGTCCTGGTCGAAGTTGACCGTCCGCTGCACCCGCCGCCCGGTTTGCCGGTCCTGACCGGTAACCTGATCACCGCCCGAGACGGCCACCGAGACGGTGATCTCGTTCACTCCGGTGGCTGGTTCGGGCACGGCCTCGGGCGGCTGGGTCATCGGCGAGCCTCCTCGGCGTCGTCACTCCGGCATGCGGACCGTTCGGGTGCCCGTCGCTCGGCCGGTCGGGGGATTCCGCGTGACCGGCGGGGAGAGGGCTGGAGGTCGTGCACACTGTGCGTGACCAGGGGGTTCGCAGTCGAGTGAACTATCTCAGCAATCGGGAGAAACCGGGGACGTCGGTTCTCCACCGGCTCGCCCCGAACCATGATGTCTGTGGTCAGATTAGACGTATTCGAGTGCCAGGGGAACGGTTATTGATCTACCCACCGCTAGTCGCCCGATACACCTCGTGACGAAGACGTGTTCTACTCGATAGCGCACCAACCGGACGGGCACCCCTCGGCCCGCCCGGCGAAGTCCTGCGTACTCAGGAGTACGAGATGACCGCCATGACCCTGGTAACACTCGCCCAGCAGCAGCCCGCCCTGGGCACAGGCGGGGTGCGCCAGTGGATCCTCGACAACCTGGTTCCCCTCCTCTTGCTGACGGTCGCCGTGCTGCTGCTCTGGCTCGGCGGCGGCAAGGGCGACAACGCCGGGGTCATGCGCCGCCTCGGCGGCGTCATCATCGCGTTGGCGATCATCGGACTGGCCGTGACCACGAACGCGGGCGCGAACATCGGCCAGTGGATCGCCGGCCTGTTCACCGGCGGGTGACCCTTGCGGGTACGCACTGACGACGAGGTCTACCGGGTCGACGCCGTCTGGCTCGGCCCGCCCAAAGCGACCTTCCCGTGGCGCGCGCGTTACGTCGCGTGGGGCGTCGGCATCGTGGTCTTCTTGCTGGTCACGGCTGTCCAGCGCCAGGTCGGCTTCGGTTTCGACTTCATCAACACCGGCTGGGGCTTCGTGATCACGATCGCGCTGACCCGGTTCATCTGCTCGCGGATCAGCCACGAGCGCCCGCTGTCGTCGGTCCTGGCGATGTGGGTGCGCGAGCTGACCGCGCCGCGCGAGACGACGTCCGGCCGGGGCGGCGCGGCCAGTGCCGCGCGCATCCGCGTCAACCCGCAGCGCCCCCGCAAACGTCACAAGAAGGGGGCGAAACGCGCGACCGCCCCCACCCGATCCCAGCACCGCAGGCAGCAAGACCGCCGTCAGAAGGAGGTGCGCGGTGTTCGGACGCCGGCGTGACCGTGACCGACGATCCGCCGCACACGTGGCCCAGCACGCGGCCGCCGCGCGCGACGACCGCAAGGTCTACAGCAAGCGGGGCCGCCGGTTGCCGGGCGAGCAGGCGGTGCCGAGCTACACGCCGTCGATCGCGGCCCGCAGCATCGACGGCCACCTGCTGCGCACCGGCCAGGAGGTCTACGCCTGGTACCGGCTCGCGCCGCAGCGCTGGTCGTTCCGGTCCGACTCGCAGCGCCAGGACCTGATCGCCGCGATCGCGGGCCAGTACGCCGAGCTGCAGGGCCGCTGGATGCACCTGCGCGTGACGACCCGGCCGTACCCGATCCGGATGTGGGCCGAGGCGCACGTGCACAACGCCGTGCGCCGGCTCCCGGACACCCCCGGCACGCTGAGCTTCGACGACTACATGGTCGGCGAGCAGCAGCAGCTCATGGGCCGGTCCATGGCGGAGAAAGAGGTCTACCTGGGCGTCCAGGTGCAGACCCGCAACATGATGGACCGCGCGGTCGAGCGCGCCGCCCCCGTGCTGCGCAAGGTGTTCCCGGACGCGGTGGACGCCGAGCTGGTCGCCATCGAGTCCGAGATCGACCACCTCGACCAGGTGATCGGCTCCGCGGGCCTGGAGGGCCGCCCGGCCACGGCCGAGGAGATGTCCTGGCTGATGCACCGGTCGTGCTCGCTGGGCCTGCCCGCGCCGCGGAACCTGCCCGCGGTGCCGGGCGCGCCGTGGGAGCCGGAGGACCTGGCGTCGTTCACCGACGCGGCGGACTTCCACCAGGAGCCGTACTCGCCGACGGTCACCGTGCGCGGCCGCACGGGGTCGAACGCGGGCATCAAGCGGCACGTCGCGGTGCTGACCGTGGGCCTGATGCACGGCCTGCAGATCCCCGAGCAGGACGACCCGTGGGTGCAGCGGTCGGACCGGCTGCCCGCCGCGGTCGAGTGGTCGGCGCGGATCTACGTGCGGCGTCCCGAAGAGGTGTCCGGCGAGCTGCAGCGGCAGATGAGCAAGGTCCGCTCGCAGGTGCGCCACTACACCGACGAGCACGAGCTGGAGCCGCCGCAGTCGCTGGCCCGCCAGGCGTCGCGGGTGCTGGAGATCGACGACGAGATGACCTCGGGCTTCACCGCCCTGGGCACGCGGGTGCGGAGCTGGTGGCGGCTCGCGGTGTCCGGGCCGACGGAGCGCGAGGCGCTGCGGCTGGCCCAGGGCCTGCTCGACCTCTACAAGCCGAAGGTGGCGATCGAGCACCCCGAGGCGCAGTACGCGATCGCCCGCGAGTTCATCCCCGGCGAGCCGCTGTCGTCCTCGGCCTACCTGCGCCGCGGGTCGGTGCTGTGGGCGGCCTCGGCCGTGCCGACGGCGACCGCCGAGGTGGGCGACCGGCGCGGGATCCTGCTCGGCGAGACCGTGACCGCGACCCGCCGCCCGGTGGCGTGGGACCCGTGGATGGCGCAGGAGCTGCGCGACTCGTCCGGCCTGACCGCGATGGTCGCGGGCCTGGGCGCGGGCAAGTCGTTCCTCGGCGGCGGCATCGTCTACAAGACGTTGCGGTCCGGCGCGCACTGGACGCTGCTCGACCCGTCCGGCCCGCTGGCCGCGTTGTGCGACCTGCCGGAGCTGAAGCCGTACGCCCGGCCGATCAACCTGCTCAACGCGCAGGCGGGCATCCTCAACCCGTACCGGGTGGTGGCCGAGCCGCAGCTCGACCACTTCATGGACGAGGACGACCCGGAACGGGCCTGGCGGCGGGAGCGCGCGCTGGCCGCGGCCACCCGGCGCCGGCTCGTGCTGGACGTGCTGACCGGACTGCTGCCGTTCGAGGTGGCCCGGCTGCCGCAGACCCGGATCGTGCTGCTGCGCGCGGTCCGCACGGTCGGCGGCCGGCCCGACGCGCACCCCGGCATGGTGTTCGAGGCGCTGCGGCGGGACGCGAGCGAGCACCACGAGCACGCGGTCGTCGTCGCGGACTTCCTGGACGAGATGCGGGAGCGCATGTCGCTGCTCATCCCGGAGCAGGACCTGGACCCGTACAACGAGGCGCGGGACGACCGGTTGACCGTGCTGACCATGGCGGGGCTGAACCTGCCGAAGGACGGCGTGGGCCGCGAGCACTGGACGGACGCCGAGGCGCTGGGCGTGGAGATGCTGAACCTCGCCGCGTGGCTGACCCAGCGGTCGATCTACGAGCGGCCGAAGGACCTGCGCAAGGGCGTCTGGATCGACGAGGCGTTCTTCCTGTCCGAGGTGCCCACGGGTCGCGTGCTGATGAACCGGTTCGCCCGCGACTCCCGCAAGTGGAACGTCCGCGTGCTGCTGTCGTCGCAGATCCCGGCGGACTTCCTGAAGATCCAGGGCTTCGTCGCGCTGCTCGACTCGGTGTTCGTCGGCCGGTTGGACGACGACCAGGCCCAGGCGGACGCGTTGCGGCTGCTGAAGGTGCCGGTCGGCGCGGGCTACGAGCAGGTCGTGGCGTCGCTGGGTCGTCGTCCCGGCGGCGTGCGCAACAACGTCGAACGCGACCGCGCGCCGCGCCAGTTCATCTTCGCCGACGGCGCGGGCGGCGTGGAGCGGATCCGGATCGACTTCTCCGGGCCGCACCTGGAGCACCTGCGCAACGCGCTCGACACGACGCCGGACGCCCTGCGCGAGGGCGGGGAGGCGGAGGTCGAGGTCTCGTCGCCGCCGCAGGACCCGTTCGCCTACGCCGAGCAGTACACCGACGACTACGACGACGAGTTGGCCGCCGACCTGGAGGTCGGCCTGACCGACGACCTGGTCGACCTGGCGCACGCCGAGGGAGGAAACCGCCGACCGGGGCGGGAAGGCAGCGCATGAGCGGCCGCACGAGCGCGGGTGCCCCCGGGGAGCCCGCATGAGCACCCTCGTCCTGGTGGCGCTGATCGCCGTCGCGCTCTACGCGCGGCGGCGGTTCAGACGCGCCCAAGAGCACGCCGCGGCGCACGGTCGTCCGGGCCGCGCGCGGTGGCGCGCGATGGCCGTCGTGGTGGCGCTCGTCGGCCTCCAGGTCGTCATCGGCGCCACGCCCGCCCAGGCCGCGCCGTGCGGCGAGGCCCCGAACCCGGAGCGGCCCGGCTCGGGCATGGTCGGCGCGATCGACCCGCCCATCGGCAACGGCCTGCCCGACACGCCGTACCTGACCCACGGCTACGCGGGCATGGTGTGGCACACCTACCAGGAGAAGTGCCTGGTGCCCAACGCCACCCCGGTGCTGGACACCTGGATGGGCAACGAGCTGTTCAACGTCGCCAAGAACATCGTCGGCGCGACGAACGCCCTGCACTACACGGTCGTCGGCCAGGGTCTGCTCAAGCCGCTGGACGACGCGGTCAAGGAAGGCGTCCAGCGCGTCTACGACAACGTCTACCTGCGCTGGTTCGGCCTGGTCGCGCTGATCCTCGCGGTGCTGATGTTCCGCCAGATCTGGCAGGGCGACCTGGCGTCGATCAGCAAACGGGGGCTGTGGGCGCTGGCCGCGATGTGGCTGGCCACCTCGACGCTCGCGCTGCCCCAGTTCTACGACCTGATGGACAACACCCTGGTCACCAAGACCTCGGAGATCCAGGCCGGGTTCATCGACGTGGACGAGGGCAAGGACCAGCTCGACGTGCTGCCGTCCCGGCTGCACGACTCCGTGGTCTACCAGAGCTGGCTGCGCGGCGAGTTCGGCGCGCCGGAGGCCCCGCAGGCGACGGAGTTCGGGCCGCGGCTGCTGGCCGCGCAGGCGTGGACGGTGCAGGAGCTCGCCGAGCACAAGGACGGCGACCAGGCCGCGCTGGACGCCAAGAAGGCCGAGTACAAGAACATCTACGCGCAGCTCGGCCCGACGAAGGGCTACTTCAGCGGCGACGACGGCGGCCGCACCGGCGCGGGTTTCCTGTCGCTGCTGCAGGCCATCGCGTTCTCGCTGTTCCAGCTTTTCGCCAAGGCCGCCGTGCTGCTGGCCCAGCTGCTGCTGCGGGTGCTCACGCTGACCGGCCCGCTGATCGGCCTGGTCGCGCTGATCCACCACGACCTGCTGCGCAAGGTCGCCCGCGCGGCCGGCGCGACGGTGTTCAACGTGCTGCTGCTCGCCGTGCTGGCGGGCGCGCACGCGTGGCTGCTCCAGGCGATCTTCAGCGCGACGGGGTTGTCCCTGCTGGCCCGGACGCTGCTCGGGCTGATGCTGACGGTGATCGCGTTCATGGTCGCCAAGCCGGTGCGCCGGATGTGGCAGATGGTCGAGATGTCGGTGGGCACGGTCGGCAACGCGCTGCCGATGCGCGGCGGCATCCTGTCCCGGTTCCGCAAGCGCAAGGAAGGCCCGTCGCCGCAGGAGGAGTTCTGGGACACCGTGCGCGACACGGACCCGGACGGCGTCGAGGTGCCGCAGCGCGACCGGCGGCGGGTGCGGCCCGAGGCGGCCAACCCGGTCGCGGCGACCGCGCAGCGGTTGGACCGGGCCGGGAACAGCGTCGGCGAGCTGGGCGGCGGGAACGGCGCGGCGCTGCCCGCCGCCGGGTACCGGCCGCCGGCGGCGCTGCCGTCCGGGCGGTCGCGGGTGGTCGACGCGCCGCCGATCGCGGACCGCAACTACGACCGGGTGGACGACGCGGTGCTGGTGCCGTCACGCGTCAACGGGGTCGGCCGGATCCCGGAGGCGCCGACCGGTGTGCCGGGGCCGCGCCGGGCGGAGACCGAGGTCGTGGCGGGGCGGCAGGTCCACGTGATCTACCGGCCGTCACGCGGGCTTGAGGTCAGGGACAGCTGATGCCGATCCGAACCAATCGCGGCCGCGCGGCCGTGTACCGACGCCTGTGGGGCTGGCCGTTGCGCTCGCCCCGGCACCTGGTGGCCACGATCGTGGGCGTGATCGCGCTGATCGCCACGATCAGCGTGGTCGTGCCGAACGCGATCGGCCCGAAGACGGGCGGTGGCGCGGCGGGCGCCTCGACGGTCGTCACGACCGGCGGCAGCGGCGGCAACCAGGTCGGTGTGCTGCCCACCGCCACGTCCGCCCCGCTGCCGACGAAGGCGCCCAGCCCCACCCCCGCGCCGAGTTCCGCGCCGACGTCCGCGGGCGCGCAGGCCGCCGCCGACGGGTGGGTGGACGCGTTCAGCTCGTTCCGGCCGGGCAAGACGACCAAGGAGCAGTGGCTGGCCGGGCTCGAGCCGTTCACGTCGAAGGAGCTGTTCCCCCGGTTGGCCTCGATCGAGCCCGCGAACGTCCCGGTGGTGATCGACGAGGCGGTCAGGCCGATCAAGTCGTTCACCGATTCGGCGGAGTTCGAGGCGAAGCTGGAGGACGGCAAGCTCGTCGTGACCGTGGCGAAGCTCCCCGAGGGTTGGCGCGTGCACGAGTTCGACAAGGTGGGGTGACATGCTCAAGATCGGGCTCGTGGTCGCCGCCGTGGTGGCCGTGGTCGCCGTGACGGTGACCAACGGCGTGTCCACCGTCATCAACGAGAACACGCCGTCGGAGGAAGCCGTCGGCATCCGCATGGCGAGCTGCAACGCCTCGATCGGGCCGTGGGGCGGCGCCGGCGAGGAGCGCGGCCGGGCCGACGCCGACCGCCTGACCGAGGAGCAGCGCACCACCGTCGCGAACATCATCTCGATCGGCCGCAAGCGCGAGCTGCCGCCGCTGGCGTGGCAGATCGCGATCCAGGCGGGCATGACCGAGTCCGGCCTGCGCAGCCTGAACTACGGCGACCGCGACTCGCTGGGCATCTTCCAGATGCGGCCGTCGATGGGGTGGGGCACGCCCGAGCAGGTCACCGACCCCGAGTACGCGATCAACAAGTTCTACGACGTGCTGCTCAAGCTGCCGAACTGGGAGGAGCAGCGGCCCGGCGACTCGGCGCAGGACGTGGAGCGGTCGGCGTTCCCCGACCGGTACCACAAGTGGGAGGCCATGGCCGCGTTCCTGATCGGGCAGGAGGGCGACGTCACCGACCCGGCCGGCTGCGGCGAGAGCCTCGGCGACTACCTGCTCGCGTCGAACGCGGCGGCCACCGCGATCGAGTTCACCAAGCAGCAGCTCGGCGAGCCGTACCTGTGGGGCGGCAACGGGCCGGACGCCTGGGACTGCTCCGGCATCCTGGTCAAGGCGTTCGCGGCCGCCGGGGTCAAGATCCCGCGCGTCGCGAACGACCAGTACATGTCCGGCGGCGCGTACCTGCCGGTGCGCGAGGCCAAGGCCGGTGACCTGATCTTCTGGGCCACCAACCCGGCCAACCCGGTCACCGTCCACCACGTGGCGATGTACCTGGGCAACGACGAGTACATCCACGCGCCGCAGACCGGCGACGTGGTGAAGATCAGCAAGATCAACTGGGACTACCACGAGTTGATGCCGCTGGCCGTCCGGCCGGGCGTGTAGGGAGGCACGACGGTGTTCAACCACGACCCCATCCAGCGGCACGCCGGGCCGCCCGCGTCGAGCACGCCGACGCGCGACTACCTCAACACCCGGCCGCCCGGCACCGACCAGTCGTACGCGGTGCTGCCGCGATCGCTGGTCGAGGCCATGCCGCTGCCGTGGCAGCAGCAGATGGCGCACCTGCTGGCCGACTTCCACCGCACGTACGCCCACCTCAACTGGCCGGTGTACCGGGTCGTGCCGTCCCGGGTGGAACGGCTGGTCGACCTGGACGAGGACCAGTTGGCCGAGGTCGGCGCGATCGTGGAGATCGACTCGGACGGCGAGCTGGTCTACCGGGACCGCAACGGCGCGCTGATCGACGACCCCGAGCACCGGACGGTGCTGGTGTCGGTGCTCGACCCCATCCCGGGCGAGTTCGCCAACGCCAACCAGAACACCCCGCCGCGCGGGTTCCCCCAGCCGCCGCCGGTGGTGCCGCAGCCGTCGTACCCGCAGTCGGGTCCGCTGCCCGTGCAGGGGCCGCCCGCGCCGCCGCCCCAGTGGTGAACATGACATGCGCGGTCGCGCATGGAAACCTGGGGGCATGGCTTCTGACCCGAACGCTTGGTACTACTGCCTGACCCACCGGACGGTCGAGCGCGGCGTGGGCTGCCGGGGCGGGGACCGCATGGGCCCCTACCCGGACGAGGCCACCGCGCAGCGCGCGCTGGAGCTGGCGCGGGAGCGCACGAAGGCGGAGGACAAGGCCGATAAGGAGTGGGGCAAGCGCTGAGGCCGGCTTAGGGTGCACCCCATGGTGATCCGCACCGGTCGAGCCGACCTCGACTTCGGCGGCATCCGGACCGAGTTCGGCCTGCCGGAGGAGTTCCCCGCCGACGCGCTGGCCGAGGCGCAGGCGGCGGTGGCGCGCGACCTCGGCCGGGACGACCGCGAGGACGCCACCGGGCTGCCGCTGGTCACCATCGACCCGCCGGGCGCGAAGGACCTGGACCAGGCGCTGCTCGTGGAACGGGCCGGGTCCGGGTTCCGGGTGCACTACGCGATCGCCGACCTGGGCGCGTTCGTCGTCCCCGGCGGCGCGCTGGACACCGAGGTGCGCAGGCGCGGCCAGACGCTGTACCTGCCCGACGGCAACGTGCCGCTGCACCCGCCGGTGCTGTCGGAGGGCGCGGCGAGCCTGCTGCTGGGGCAGACCCGGCCCGCGGTGCTGTGGACGTTCGACTGCGGGCCGGACGGCGAGCCGACCGCGGTGCGGGTGCGGCGGGCGCTGGTGCGCTCGACCGAGCGGTTCGACTACGAGGGCGTGCAGGCGCGGTTCGACGCGGGCACGCCCCACCCGTCGATCGAGGCGCTGCCCGACTTCGGCCGGCTGCGGCGGGAACGGGCGGTCGAGCGGGGCGCGGTCGAGCTGCAGCTGCCGGAGCAGGAGATCGTGCCCAACGGGGACGGCGACTGGAAGCTCGCGGTCCGGCCGCGCGCCGACGTGGACGCCTGGAACGCGGAGATCTCCCTGCTCACCGGCATGTCGGCGGCGAAGGTCATGCTGGAGGCGAAGGTCGGCGTGCTGCGCACCCTGCCGGACGCCGACGACGGCGCGGTGGACGCGCTGCGGCGGTCCGCGCACGCGCTGGGCGTGCCGTGGCCGGACGGCGTGACCCCGTCGCGGCTGCTCGCGGGCCTGGACCCGAGCCGGCCGGAGTCGCTGGCGCTGTTCGTGGACGCGACCCGGCTGCTGCGCGGCGCGGGGTACACGGCGTTCCACGGCGAGGTGCCCGCCGTCTCCACCCACGCGGGCCTGGGCGCGCCGTACGCGCACGTGACCGCGCCGCTGCGCCGGCTGGTGGACCGCTTCGCCACCGAGGTGTGCCTGGCCGTGACCGCCGGCCAGGACGTGCCCGCGTGGCTGCTGGAGGCGTTGCCGCAGCTGCCGGGGCTGATGGGCGGTTCCGACGCGTTGGCCGCCAAGGTCGACCGGGCGTGCCTGGACCAGGTCGAGGCGTGGGTGCTGGCCGACCGCGTGGGCCAGGAGTTCGACGCCATGGTGCTGCGGGCCGACGCCAACGGCGCGGACGTGTTCGTCGCCCAACCGCCGGTGATGGGCCGCTGCACGGGCGAGGACCTGCCCGAGGGCGAACGGGTCGTGGTGCGGCTGGTGGAAGCCGACCCGGAGCGCCGCAAGGTCGTCTTCGAACGCCGCTGACTACCGGTCGAGCCGTCCGGCCTTCACGGCGGCCAGGAACGCGCCGGCGGACCGGTCGCCGATCAGCAGCACGCCGCCGTGGGGGTTCTTCGAGTCGCGCACGGCGCGGACGTCGTTCCCGCAGGCCAGCTCCACGCACGCTCCACCAGACGAGTTCGACCGGCTGCTCTTGCGCCACGTACCGAGCACGTCGCCTCCTCCGCGATCACGGTTGTCCCACAACCGTATCCATCAACGACATCGAAGCGGCAGGCGTCAAAGCGGTGGCGTTCATCTCCGCCATGGCCGCTTCGTACCGGCCGATGCGTTCGGGGTCGTCGATGAACAAGCCGTCGGTGAGCGTTTCGGCGTAGACCACGTTCGGCCGACCGGGCGGTGTGAGGATCGTGAACAGCGGTGCGCCGGTGCCGGCGTGCGCGCCGACGGAGGTCGGGATGACCCGGACCTCGACCACGTCCCGTCGGACCAGGTCCAGCACGTGCCGGAGCTGCTCGACCAGAACTTCGCGGCCGCCGACCGGCGTGCGCAGCACGTGCTCGTCCAGGGTCAAGTGCACCGCCGGCGGCCGTTCGGCGGTCAGCACGGCCTGCCGAGCGAGCCGGGCCTGCACCAGGCGATCGGCGTCGGAACGGCTCAATGAGCTGTTCGTGCCGATGACCGCGCGGGCGTAGCGCTCCGTCTGCACGAGACCGTGGAACAAGGCCGGTTGGTAGACCTGGATCACTGCGGCGGTCTCCTCGGCGGCGAAGAACCGACGCAGCCGGTCGGGCACCGCGCTGCCCCACGGCGTGCGCGGCTTGCGCTGCCGCGCCAGGTCGGCCAGGTGCTCCAGGTCGGCGCGCTCGGACGGGTCGACCCGGTAGGAGTCCAGCAGGTCCCGCAGCTCGGCCGGTCTGATCGACACCTGCCCGCGTTCGATGGTGCGGATCTTGGACACCGAGCAGCCGAGCGCGCGGGCCGCGTCCTCGCGTTCCAGGCCGACCTGTTCGCGGGCCCGGCGCAGCGCCTCGCCCAGTTCCGCCTTGTAGAGGACCGGGCTCGCGTCTCCGATCATGTCCCCGCTTCCTTCGGTGATCAACCGGACCAGTCTGCACCACGGCCGGTGGTCTCCCGAACCCCTCGATCGGGCGACTATTCAAAGCTTGTGGGCAAGCTTTAGCGTCCTGTCATGCCTCACAACCCACCCTCACGCGGTCGGTCGCTCGGCCGGAAGCTGCGTGAGCACCGCGAAGCGGCCGGCCTCACCGTGGAGGAACTCGCGGCGAAGGCGCGCCTCTCGCCGGCACGGCTGCGCGACATCGAGGGCGGTTCGCCGTCGCCGCTCCCGCCGGACGTGCACCGCCCGTGGGGCGAGGAGGCCACCGCGCTGCTCGGCCGGCTGTGCCGCACCGCCGACCGGATCGACACGTTCGCGCCGTTCGGGCTGCCTCCCCTCGACGGCGTGGACGCCGGGCGCTGCACCGCGTACGTGCCGGAAGGCGCGCCGGTCACCGGGGCCGACGTCACGGTCCGGGTGATCCCGGGCGACGTCGGCGCGGGCGTGGAGCGCCCCGTCACGATCTTCCACCTGCCCGGAGGCTCGTCGGTCGTCTTCTACGCCTACCCGCACGAGGCGTTCCTCACCGAGGCGTGGGACGAGGTCGAGGCGGTGCGGGCGATCTTCGACCGGCTCCACGGCCTCTCGTCCGCGGTCGCGGCGTGATCGAGCACGCCATCGGGGGCCGGCGGCGATCGCGTGTGCTGTGATGGCCTGGTGACTGATATTCGTGAGCTCACCGTCGGGGTGCTGGGCGGTACCGGTGCGCAGGGCAGGGGACTGGCGCTGCGGTGGGCCAAGGCGGGGTTGAAGGTCGTCATCGGGTCGCGTGACGCCGGGCGCGCCGAGGCCGCGGCCGAGGAGTTGCGGGCGCAGGCCGGGGTCGGGCACGTCAGCGGCGCGGACAACGAGGGCTGCGCCGCGCAGGCGGACGTGGTGCTGATCGCTGTGCCGTGGGACGGGCACGCCGACCTCGTGGCGTCGCTGCGGGAACCCCTGCGCGGCAAGGTCGTGATCGACTGCGTGAACCCCTTGGGCTTCGACAAGCAGGGCCCGTTCGCGCTGCCGGTGCCGGAGGGCAGCGCCGCCCAGCAGGCCGCCGCGCTGCTGCCCGACTCCCGCGTCACGGCCGCGTTCCACCACGTCTCCGCGGTCACCCTGGCCGACCCGACCGTCGAGTCGGTGGACGGCGACGTGCTGGTCCTCGGCGACGACCGCGAGGCCACCGACCTGGTCCGCGCGCTGGCCGACGCGGTCCCCGGCTTCCGCGGCGTCTACGGCGGCCGGCTGCGCAACGCCCACCAGGTCGAGGCGTTCACCGCCAACCTCATCGCGATCAACCGCCGGTACAAGGCGCACGCCGGCCTGAAGATCACCGACATCTGATGCTGCCCGTGGACGACCTCGGCGAGCCGGTGCCGCTGCCCGGCCCGCCGAGGCGCGTGGTCAGCCTGGTGCCGTCGCTCACCGAGGCCGTCGCGACCGTCGGGGACGCCGTCCTGGTCGGTGCCACCGACTACTGCACGCACCCGCCGGAGTTGGACGTGACCCGGGTGGGCGGCTCGAAGTACCCGAAGGTGGACCGGGTGCTGGCGCTGCGGCCGGACCTGGTGCTGGCCAACAGCGAGGAGAACCGCCCGGAGGACGTGGAGCGGCTGCGTGCCGACGGCATCCCGGTGTGGGTCACGGCCGCGCCCGCCACCGTGCCCGCCGCGCTGGGCTCGCTGCGCCGCCTGCTCGGCACGGCGTGGGACGTGGAGCCGGACTGGCTGGTCGAGGCGGAACGCCGGTGGCGCGCGGTGACGCCGCCGTGGGCGCGGGCCGTGATCCCGGTGTGGCGCAAGCCGTGGGTGGCGCTGGGCCGCGACACGTTCGCGGGGGACGTGCTGCTGCGCCTGGGCGTGGTCAACGCGCTGGCCGACCACCCCGAGCGCTACCCGCGCCCCGCGTTGGCGGACCTCCAGGACGCGGACCTCGTCGTGCTGCCGGACGAGCCGTACCTGTTCACCCCGGACGACGGCCCGCAGTTCTTCCCGGACCTGCGCCCGGTGCACGTCTCCGGCCGCCACCTGACCTGGTACGGCCCGTCCCTGGTGGAGGCGAGGCCCGCGCTGGAGGCGGCGCTCAGCCCTTGAACCGGTCCGTCGCCGCCAGCAACGCGCGCAGCACGCCCGGTTCGTCGAACGCGTGCCCGCCGTCGGGCACCACGACCAGCTCGGACCCCGGCCACGCCCGGTGCAGCTCCCACGCCGTGGTCGCGGGCGTGGCCACGTCGTAGCGGCCCTGCACGATCACGCCCGGGATGCCCGCGAGCCTGCCCGCGTCGCGCAGCAACTGCCCCTCCTCCAGCCACCCGCCGTGGCGGAAGTAGTGGTTCTCGATCCGCGCGAACGCCAGCGCGTACCGGGGCTCGGCGAACGCCGCCACCAGTTCGGGCCGCTC
The DNA here is from genome assembly GCF_053601135.1 of Actinosynnema sp. NPDC004786. Lineage (NCBI taxonomy): Bacteria > Bacillati > Actinomycetota > Actinomycetes > Pseudonocardiales > Pseudonocardiaceae > Actinosynnema > Actinosynnema sp. NPDC004786. The sequence goes on from NZ_JBSGBG010000012.1 coordinate 191,956, forward strand.
CAGCAGCTTGACCGTCGCCCCCTCCCACACGCTCCACGCCACCGCGGCGGGCTCGCGCACGGCCGGGTCCGGGTCCTCCAGCAGCCGCCCGTAGGTCTCGATCACGTCCGCGCCCTCCGGGACGCGCGCCACCACCTGCGCCCACCGCTCCGGGAACAACATCCCCGCGCCGCCGCCGTAGTACCAGTCCAGTTCCTTGCGCCGCAACGTGAACACGCCCCGCAGCACCAGCTCCGTGACCCGGTCCGGGTGGGTCTGGGCGTACGCCAGCGCGAGCGTCGAACCCCACGACCCGCCGAACACCTGCCACCGCTCGACCCCCAGGTGCTCGCGGACCTTCTCCAGGTCCGACACCAGGTGCCAGGTGGTGTTGACCGACAGGTCGGTGCCGGGGTCGGCGGCGTGCGGCAGGGACCGCCCGCACCCGCGCTGGTCCACCAGCACGATCCGGTACGCGGCCGGGTCGAACAGCCTGCGGTGCACCGGCGAGCACCCGCCGCCCGGCCCGCCGTGCAGGAACACCACGGGCTTGCCGTAGGGGTTCCCGCACACCTCCCAGTACACGCGGTTGCCGTCGCCGACGTCGATCAGGCCCTGGTCGTACGGTTCGATCTCGGGGTACATGGCACCACTGTGCCGGAGCGCGGTCAGCCGGTGATGTCCACGTCCCCGGTCAGCGACCCGGTCTGCAGCACGTGCCCGGTGAGCGTGCCGCCGTCGGCGACGGTGACCGTGTTGACGGTGTTGTTCACGATCGACGCGGCCTGCTGGTCGAACGAGGACGTCCGGTAGCCGGCGTCCCGCAGGATCCCGGCCACCGCCAGGGTGACGCGCGTGCGCAGCAGGTGCGTGTACCGCTCCACGTCGGCCTGCTGGAAGTAGCTGTGCAGCTCGACGTCCGCCGCCATCTCGCGCAGCGTCACGGAGGCGCCGTAAGCGTCGGCGTCCACGCGGGTGCCCGCCCGCGCGCGGGCACGGGGGTGGTTCGCCAGCCGGACCACCCGCGACAGCGTGCTCGCGGGCAGCAGCACGAGGTCCTTGACGGCACGCCCCACCGGCGTCCAGGGGGACGCGGGCCCGGCGTCCACGGACCGCAGCTCGGCGTTGATCGGCCGCAGCACGCACGGCGTCCACTCCAGGTACAGCGTGGACTCGTCCATCGCCACGTGCACGAAGACCGACAGCACCAGGTCGCCGTCCCAGGTCTCCAGCGAGAACCGGCGGTAGTACCGGGACCACTCCAGCGGGTGGTCGCGCAGCTCGTCGGCGTGCGCGCGGGACACGTGCGTGTACGGGGCCTCGCCCGGTCGGCGCAGGTAGTGCGCCGACACCGGGTCGGGCAGGTGGTCGACCAGGCCCTGCGCGGCGACCACGACGAAGTCGTCCACCCGCAACGCGCCGAGCCTGCCGCCGGGCGCGAGCGGCGTCGCGGCCCGCAGGTCGGACACCTTGGCGGTGATCCCCTCCAGGAGGGTCGCGGTGCTCAGGGTGACGTCGGTGCGCGACGTGCCCGACCGCTCCAGCGGCACGGCGACCGTCCACGGCTCGTGGATGTCGCCCGCGCCGACGAACGGCTGGTAGCCGCGGTGGACCAGCAGCGGCACCAGACCGTCCTCTTCGGACACGTCCGGGGCGGTGCGGACGCGGTCGCCGTGCCGCTCGGCGATGCGGGCGTGGCGGGCGGGCGCCAGCCGCAGGAGCACGCGGTCGACCGGGGGCGGCGCGGATCCGCCGGCCCGGCCGAAGCGGGCGGTCACGTGGTGGGCGATGACCAGGCGGTTGGCCAGCAGCACGGCCAGCGCCGCGCCGAGCAGCACGAGGCCGGTCACGTCCTCGAACGCGGCCTCCACGATGTGCTCGGTGTCGGCGTCGCTGCCGAACGTGGTGAGCGCCGGGCCGAGGGACAGCACGACGGTGAGCACGGTGACGCCGAGGCGGACGGGCCGGATCGGGCGCGTGCCGCGCCTGGCCCGGGCCGCGAGCCACAGCCGGATGAGCTTGGGCAGGCTCAGCAGCAGCGCCACGGTGATCCACAGCACCGCGAGCGGCATCACGAAGTAGACGGTGAGGGCCAGCAGCACCAGCACGAGCACGTCCACCACGTCGGTGCGCAGCCGTGCGGCGAGCGCTTCGGTGAGCACGGCCGCGGTGTCCACGCCGGGCGTGGGCGCGGCCGGGCGGGTCGGTACCACCAGCAGCTCCCGCAGGGCCGCGTCGGCGAAGTCGCGGCTGAGGTGGGCGGCGGCGCAGAGGTGGCGCGTGCCCTCGTCGCGGGCGGGTCCGGCGCGCCGGGCGGACCGCGTGTCGGCCAGGGCCATCTTCGGTGTCGCTCCTCAGGGGGTGTCGCTGTGGTCGATCATCGTGGCGAGCAGCCGCGCCGCCTCGGTCCAGCGGCCCGGCGGGGCCTGGACGAGCAGCACGTACTCGATGCCGCCGGTGCGCCAGTAGTGGGCGGCCGTGCGGCGCGTCTGCCCTTGCGGCGTCTCGTGCTGGAAGTCCCAGTCCACCGCGGCGACGTCACCGTGGGTGGCCCACCGGAGCGCGTGCTGCCGGTACCCGGGGCGGCGGGACGTGTCCGCGGCGGCCCGGGCGATCGTGTCGTAGAGGTCGTCGTAGCCTTCCGGAGCCGCGCCGCCGAAGCGCACCTCGACCTCCGGGTCGTCGGGGTCGCGGGCGACGGCGGTGCCCGAGCCGTTGCCGCCCGACACCTCGAACGAGTCCGGCAGCACGGTGACGAGCCCTTCCGGGCCGGTGCTCCGGGTGTACCCGGCCGGCGTGGTGCGCGTCGTGGTCGGGGTCGCGTCGGTCGGCCACTGCCACGAGGGCGTGCCGGTCGGCGTCGGGACGGGGGACTGCGCCTCCGGCGGGGGTGGCGGCTCCTCGAACCACCGGGGCACGTGGATCAACCCGAACCCCAGCGCGAGGCTCGCCAGCAGGCACGTCCCGGCGGCGGTCGCGGCGAACCGGAACGAACCGGGCGCACGCGGTGTCCTTCCCGGTCCCATTTCACCCGGCGGCGGCTCTTCTTCGCGGTTCTCGGCTATCTTCGCGCCGAGCGGATCACTCATGGGAACCTTCTTCGGAGCGGACACGATCGGAGGTCGACGTGGAGGAAGACATCGACTCGGCGGTCGCCGCGAGGTGGGCCGAGGTGGCCGAGGCGGAACGCGCGCCCGCCGCCGTCGACCGGCTCGCGGAGCGGCTGCTGGCGGTCGCGGACACGTGTCGCTCGACCACCCGCGACGGCGAGCCGGAGATCACCAGCGCGGCGCAGTTCGTGGCGTGCGCCAGGGCGGCCGAGCGGCTCGCCCGGCTGGAACCGGTCGACCCGCACCTCGCCCGACGGGCGCGCGACCTCATCGCGCAGGTCGAGGCGCGTCGAGGTTTCCGCTGGTCGGACCCGGTGCGCACGACGGCGCTCGGGGCGGCGGCGCTGGCCGTGGCGCTCGGCGGGGCGGCGCTGGGCGGCCTCGACGAGGACGTGACGACGGTGGTCGTCAGCGCGGTCCTGGGCAGCGCGCTGCTGTTCGCGACGGTCCTCACCGCACGGCGGCCGGTGTGGCGGGTGGAGGCGGAGCTGATCACGCCGATGGTGCGGCGGCACGGGCTCTGAGCACCGGCGCGCCACGGCCCGCCACCGGACACCGGCACCCGCTGCGCATCGTCCCCGTGCATTTCGCCGCGATGGTGGCACGAGGACGCGCCGGGCCGTCCGCATTAATTCGGAGAACGGGGAGAAGTGATCAAGCCGCCGTTATTCCGGGCGGTGCGGAATTCGGCGGCCGAAAAGCACGCGGTCGCCGTGCCGACTGGAGCCGGCGCGGCGACCGCGTTCGGGTGATCAGTGGAAGGTGTGCTCGGGGCCGGGGAACCGGTGGCCCTTCACCTCGGCCGCGAACTGCTCCGCCGCCGACTTCATCACGCCCGCCACGTCGGCGTAGCGCTTCACGAACCGGGGGGCGCGCCCGCGGCGCAGGCCCATCATGTCCTGCCAGACCAGCACCTGCGCGTCGGTGTCCGGCCCCGCGCCGATGCCGACGGTCGGGATGCGCAGGTCGTGCGTGATCTGCTTGGCGACCTCGGCGGTCACCATCTCCAGCACCACGGCGAACGCGCCGGCCGCCTCGACCGCGCGCGCGTCCTCCACCACGGCGTCGAACGCGTCGCTGCGGCCCTGCACGCGGTAGCCGCCGAGCTGGTGCTCGCTCTGCGGCGTGAAGCCGACGTGCGCCATGACCGGGATGCCCGCCCGCACGATGGCCTCGATGTGCGGCGCGAAGTGCTTGCCGCCCTCCAGCTTCACCGCGTGCGCGCGGCCCTCCTTCATGAACCGCACCGCGGTCGCCACGGCCTGCTCGACCGACACCTGGTAGGAGCCGAACGGCAGGTCGGCCACGACCAGGGCCCGCTTCACGGACCGGGTCACGCCCCGGACCAGCGGGATCAGCTCGTCCACGGTGACCGGCAGCGACGTGTCGTACCCGTAGACGTTGTTGGACGCGGAGTCGCCGACGAGCAGCACCGGGATGCCCGCCTCGTCGAACAGCTCCGCGGTGTACATGTCGTAGGCGGTGAGCATGGGCCACGGCTCGCCGCGGTCCTTCAGCTCCTGCAGGTGGTGGATCCGCACCTTCTTGCCGGTGGGGGCGCTGCCCGCCCCGCTGCCGTAGGGCGCGGTTACCTCAGTCGAGGTCATCGTCGACCGTCCTCCCTCGAGGCCCGCTCCGTCGCGGGTCCCCGGGCCTTGTTGCACGGTTACCCGCCCAGCGTGACACCAGCGCAAGGGGAATTGCACGGAGTGCGAGTAGCTTCACACGGCCCGACCAGCGGCACGTCAGGCGTCGCGCAGCGCGTCGAGCACGGCCAGCGCGACCGCGTCGGGCCGGTCCACGGGCACCATGTGGCGGCTGCCCGGCACCGGCACGGTGCGCCCGGTCGGGGACAGGGCGGCCAGCGCGACGTGCGCGGCCGACACCCGCCGACCCGCCGTGAGCACGGTGAACGGCACGGCCGGCAGCGGCCGGAACGCGCGCAGCCGCTCCACCGCGGCCACCTGTCCCGGGTAGGACGCCAGCTCGTCCAGCACGGCCCGCGCCACCGCCGGCCGCCCGTACACCGACCGCAGCGCCGCCGGCGACGCCGGGTCGCGCCGCCCGAGCGTGGACCCGCGCATCGCCCACCGGCGCAACCGCGGCGCCAGGGTCGCCACGACCGGGTCCAGCCCGAGCCGCAGCACCCACCGGGCCACCGACGCGGGCAGGTCGAACGGCCGCCCGGCGCCGGGGTGCTCGGGGTCGGGGTCCACCAGCACCAGCCCGCGCACCCGCGCCGGCCGCAGCCGCGCCCACGCCTCCACGTGCAGCGCCGCCATCGAGTGCCCCACCAGCACCGCCGACGGCACCCCGGCCAGCACGGCGTCCAGCACGGCCACCTCGCGCGCCAGCGTCGCCGGCGCGAGGGCGGGGTCGGACAGCCCCGTGCCCGGCCGGTCGAACACCAGCACGCGCGCGTCCGGCAGCAGCGCCACCACCGCGTCCCAGTCGAACCACGCGCCGCCCAACGCCGAGCCGAGCACCACCGCGGGACCGTCGACACGCCCGGACGCGCGCACGTGCACCCGACCGGCGAGTGAGGCGACCATGGTGGACAACCCGAGTCCCCTTGGAGCGTGTCGTGGCGGTGGCCAGGTGGAAGTGGCGGACGGCGGGGGTGGTCGCGACCACCGTCCAGGCGGCGGCCGCGGCGTCACTCCTGCTGTTCCTGATCGACGAGGACTCACACCTCGCCAAGGGCATTCTCGCGGTCGCCTCGCTGCTGGGCCTACCCGTCGAGGCCAACCTGTTCATCGCCCTGGTCCTGGTGGTGCTCGGCGCGGCGCTGCGCCGGCGCAAGCGGGCCGCGCTGGGGACGTTGCTGCTGTTCGAAGCGCTCAACGTCACGGCGGTGTCGCTGTTCCTCGTCGTCTACTGGATCCACCCGCACCGGTTCCGCGGCAGCGGTCTCCCGGACGATCGCGGCGCGGTCGCCGCCGAGCTGGGCGCGTTCATCGTCGTGGGACTGGCTCTCATCGCGCTCCTGCTGGCGATCCGGGAGGCGTTCCCGGCCGAGCTGCCGCCGGGCGCGTGGCGGCAGGCGCTGGTCGTGTCGGTCACCGGCGTCCTGGCCCTGTGCCTGGTGGGCTGGGGGCTGACCGAGCTGTTCCCCGGTCACCTGCACGGCACGTGGCCGAAGCTCGTGTGGGCGGCCAACCAGATCACCGGCGAGGTCCTGCCGCAGCGCCGCGGCGGCCAGGGCCCGGACTGGCTGAGCGTCCTGCTCGGGTTCGGCGGCATGCTCGTCGCGATCGGCGCGCTGTACGTGTTCTTCCGCGGCGAGCGCTCCAGCCGGCTGCTGGACGACACCGACGAGCTGGCGGTGCGGCGGCTGCTGGCCGCGCACGGCGAGCCGGACTCGCTGGGCTACTTCGCCACCCGCCGTGACAAGAGCGTGGTGTTCGCCCCGAACGGCCGGGCCGCGCTGGCCTACCGCGTGCTCGCCGGCACCACGCTGGCCAGCGGCGACCCGATCGGCGACGAGGAGGCGTGGCCGCAGGCGGTGGCCGCGTGGCTGGCCGAGGCGCGGCGGTACGGCTGGCTGCCCGGCGTGCTGGGCGCGAGCGAACGCGGCGCGCACGTGTACGCGGCGGCGGGCCTGAAGGCGTTGGAGATCGGCGACGAGGCCGTGCTGGACGTGCGCGAGTTCAGCCTGGCCGGGCCGGAGCGGCGGGCCGTGCGGCAGGCGGTGAGCCGGGTGGAACGCGCCGGGTACACCGCCCGCGTGCGGCGGCACGCCGAGATCCCGGCCGACGAGCTGGCGTCGATCCTCGACCTGGCGCAGCGGTGGCGCGGCGCGGCCACCGAACGCGGGTTCTCCATGGCGCTGGGCAGGCTGGGCGACCCGGCCGACGGCCGGTGCGTGATGGTCGAGGCGTACGACGCGGACGGCGACCTGCGCGGCCTGCTGTCGTTCGTGCCGTGGGGCAGGCGCGGGTTGTCGCTCGACCTGATGCGCCGCGACCGGGCGGCGGAGAACGGCCTGAACGAGTTCATGGTCGCCGAGCTGGTGGCCGCCGCCGCGCGGCTGGGCGTGCAGCGGGTGTCGTTGAACTTCGCCATGTTCCGCGCGGTGTTCGAGGAGGGCGCGCGGATCGGCGCGGGACCGGTGCTGCGGACGTGGCGGGGTGTGCTGGGCCTCGCGTCCCGGTTCTTCCAGCTGGAGTCGCTGTACCGGTCCAACGCCAAGTACGGCCCGGCGTGGCTGCCCCGCTACCTGTGCTTCGCCCGCGCCCGCCACCTGCCGCGGGTGAGCGTCGCGGCCGGGGTCGCCGAGGGGTTCGTGCCGAGCCTGCGGTCGCTGTTCCGGCGGGGTTCGTCCCGCGCGCTGCGCCACGACCAGGCGGACACGGACTTCGCCGCCGCCGTGGCCGGGATCGACGCGATCAAGGTCGAGCCGAGGCAGCCGCGCCGCCCGGAGCAGGTGCGGGTCCGCATCGCCAAGCTGGACCGGCTGCGCGCCGACGGCATCGACCCCTACCCGGTGGCCTACCCGCGCGACCACTCCCTCGCGCAGGCCCGGGAACTGCTCGGCGAGACCGTCTCGGTGGCCGGCCGGGTGGTGGCGCTGCGCGAGCTGGGCGGCCTGGTCTTCGCGCGGGTCCGGGACTTCACCGGCGAGTTGCAGCTCATGCTGGACGCCTCGCGCGTGGACCTGGCCGCGTGGAAGGCGGGCGTCGACCTGGGCGACCACGTGGGCGTGCGCGGCGAGGTCGTCCGGTCCCGGCGGGGTGAGCTGTCCGTGCTCGCCGACGAGTGGACCGTGACGGCCAAGTGCCTGCACCCGATGCCGGACAAGCGCAAGGGCCTGGCGGACCCGGAGACCCGCGTGCGCCGGCGGTACCTCGACCTCGCGGTGAACCCGGACTCGGCGCGGATGCTGCGGCTGCGCAGCGACGTCGTGCGCGCCCTCCGCGACTTCCTGCACGGCCGCGGCTACCTGGAGGTCGAGACGCCGATGCTCCAGACCGTGCACGGCGGCGCGACCGCCCGGCCGTTCGTCACCCACATCAACGCCTACGACATGCGCATGTACCTGCGCATCGCGCCGGAGCTGTACCTGAAGCGGCTGTGCGTGGCGGGCGTGGACCGGGTGTTCGAGCTGAACCGCAACTTCCGCAACGAGGGCGCGGACGCCACCCACAACCCCGAGTTCACGATGCTGGAGGCGTACCAGTCCTACGCCGACTACACCACGATGCGGCACCTGGTGCGGGAACTCGTGCAGCACGCGGCCGTGGCCGCCCACGGCCGCCCGGTCGCGGTGCGCGACGGCGTGGAGGTCGACATCTCGGGCGACTGGCCGGTGGTCGGCGTCCACGCCGCCGTCTCCGCCGCGCTGTCCGCGACCGTCACGCCGGACACCCCGGTGGCGGAGCTGCGGGCGTTGCTGGCGCGGCACGGCATCGACGCGGACGAGGACGCCGACCACGGCGCGCTGGTGCAGGAGGCGTACGAGGAGCTGGTCGAGCCCAACACCGCCGGGCCGACCTTCTACACCGACTTCCCGACCTCGGTGTCGCCGCTGACCCGGCCGCACCGCGCCGACCCCCGGCTGGCCGAGCGCTGGGACCTGGTCGCGTTCGGCGCGGAGATCGGCACGGCCTACTCGGAGCTGACCGACCCGCTGGAGCAGCGCCGCAGGCTGGAGGCGCAGTCGGTGCGGGCGGCCAGCGGCGACGTGGAGGCGATGGAGCTGGACGAGGACTTCCTCGACGCCCTGGAGCACGGCATGCCGCCCACCGGCGGTCTGGGGGTGGGCGTGGACCGGGTGCTGATGATGCTCACCGGCGCGTCGATCCGGCAGACCGTGCTGTTCCCGTTCGTCAGGCCCGTCTCGTGAGCAGGCCGGCGCGGGCCCGCAGGTCCGCGGTGGCGGCGTCCAGCTCGACGGGGTCGGTGATGGTGGTGTTGCCCTCGTAGGTCACGCCGTCCGGCACGGCGTCGCTGCCGACCGGGTCGGCGTCGAAGAAGTTGCCGCGGTAGGCGACGTGCTCCAGCGGCGGGTTGACGTGCAGCACGGCCGTGTTGTCGGCGCGGGCGACCAGGTTGCCCTCGACGGTGACCCACGTGGCCCCGTAGTCGGTGTAGAGGCCGAAGTTGTACGGCGTGCGGGTGTCCTCGATGACGTTGCCGCTGATCACCGCGCCGGTGGCGGCGGAGTCGCCCTGCGGGCCGGACAGGTAGACGCCGCCGCCGTCGGCGAGCACGCCCATCGCCCGGGTCACGAGGTTGCCGGTGATGCGGGTGCCGCCGCGCGACGGGCCGGCGACGATCCCGTTGTGCGGCACGTCGTGCACGTGGTTGTGCGCGATCACGCCGTCCTCGGTGTGCAGGAACGTGATGCCGGCCGAGCCGGAGTGGTCCAGCCCGACGTGCCCGACGAGGTTGTCCTCGACCAGCGCCTTGCGCGTGCCGGTGACGGCGATGGCGGACGCGGCGAGGGTGTCGAAGTCGCAGCCGCGCACCACGAGGTCCGCGCCGCCGGTCGCGCCGAGCCCGGTCGCGCCCAGCCGGGTGAACCGGCAGCCCTCGAACCGCACGCCGGTCGTGCCGTGCAGCTGCACGGCGGCGGGGATCTGCGCCGCTTCCCCGGGCACGGTCAGCCACGCGCCCTCGGCCACGTCGACCCGCCCGATCGCGCCGCCGTCGTGGAAGCCGTTCGCGTGGTAGTGCAGGAACCCCCGGTCGCCGGCCGGTCGCAGCCACGTGGTGTCGGCGAAGGTCAGGCCCCGGAACGCCACGTCCCGCACGCCGGTGGCCCGCACCAGCACCTCCAGCACGGGCGCGACGACGTGCGGCTCGTCCTCGTCCGGGCGCGGGAGGTAGTGCAGGACGTGCCGCGCGCGATCCAGGGCGAACGTGCCGGGGGTCAGGAACGCGGGGTCGTTCTCGACCCGGGTCGGCTCGGGCAGGCCGGTGGAGGCGTGGCCGTCCCACTCGGAGTTGTAGACCTCCCGCGACCAGGCGAACGCGGGCTGCGCCATGGTGATCTCGCCGTCCGGGGTGGCGGCCGCGACCGCCGCACGCGCTTCGGTCCACGGGTAGACGCCCCGGTGCACGAACTCGACGCCCGCCGGGCTGCGCCAGTCCAGCGTCGCGTCCGTGACGTACCCGGTGTCCGTGCGGCGGACCGTGCCGGGCAGCCCGTCGATCCCCGCGCGCTCGACCCGCCGCCCGTCCACCACGAGGTGGCGGGTGACGAGGTCGTCGACCTCGGCCAGCCACACGCCGTCCGGCCCTCGCTGCCCGGTGAGCGTTCGCCCGCCGCTGACGACGACCTCCTCCTGCGCGTCGGTGCCGTAGCCGAACGCCTGGTAGACGACCCGCGAGTCCTCCTCGGACAGCTCGAACGGCTCGGTGAGCGGGTGCGTGCCCGCCCGGAGGTGCACGGTGACGTCACCACCCGCGTCCCGGGCCGCCGCCCTGGCGCGGTCCAGCGTGGCGAACGGCCGCTCGGCGGTGCCCGGTGCTGCGTCGTCCCCGGTCGGGGAGACGTGGAACTCGACCATGACCACATCCTTAGCTGTTTATGCCGTAAACAGACCGGATGTATATCATGTGCGCGGAGGTGCGTGATGGGGAAAGCCGGCGATCCGGACCGCTCGGTCGAGCTGCTGTGGGACGGGCGGCCGGGGCTGAGCCTGCCCGCGATCGTGGCCGCGGCGGTCGAGGTGGCCGACGCGGAGGGCCTGGCCGGGCTGTCCATGCGCAAGGTCGCCGAACGGCTCGGCTTCACCACCATGTCGCTGTACCGCCACGTGCCCGGCCGCGCGCACCTGGTCGACCTCATGCGGGACGCGGTGCTGGGCGACCCGCCCGCGCCACCGGCGGACCTCCGGTGGCGCGCCCGGCTGGAGGTGTTCGCCCGGCACGCCTGGGAACTGCGGAAACGCCACCCGTGGCTGGCCGAGGAGCGCGGTGCCCGGCACGTGCCCGGACCGAACGCGCTGGCCCACTTCGAGCACGCGCTGGCGATCCTCGCCGACACCGGCCTGACCCCGGCCGAGGTGGTCGCGTCCGTCGGCCTGGTCGCCCGCTTCGTGGACGCCGAGGCGGCGGCGCTGGTCGAGGCGGCGCGGGCGGAGCGGGACACCGGGGTGGGCGACGAGGAGTGGTGGGGCGCGCGGGACTCGCTGTACGCCCACTTCCACGCCTTCCCGACGTTGACCCGACTGTGGGAGGCGGGTGGCTTCGACGAGCCCGACCCGTTCGGCTTCGGCCTGGCCCGGGTGCTCGACGGCATCGAGATCCTGATCGAGCGGCGTGAGGTAAAGCGTGATGAAACTTGCCGGGTGTGTGGCGCGCCGGTCGAGCAGCCGGCGTCCGGGCGGCCCCGCGCCTACTGCTCGCGCGCCTGCCAGCAACGCGCCTACCGCCACCGCCGGTCGACGTGAGCCGCCCACCCGACGGGGTGGGCGGCTCGGCCGTCGTCAGACCTGCACGGTCGGCAGCACCACGAGCTGCCGCAGGTTCACGTTCTTCGGCCGGCTGGTGGCGAACCCGACCACGTCGCCGATGTCGGCCGGGTTCAGCGGCGGCACCTCCTCGCGCCACCGCGTCAGGTCCGCGGACACGTCCGGGTTGTCGATGTGGTCGGCCAGCTCGCTGTGCACCAGACCGGGCTCGACGTTCGTCACCCGCACGCCCCGCGGACCCAGCTCGGTGCGCAGGTTCGCCGACAGGTGGGTGACGGCGGCCTTCGTGGCGGTGTAGACGGCGTAGTTGGGGAAGGTGAGGTGCGCGCCGATGGACGAGACGTTGACCAGGTCGGCGGTGCCGGTCGCGCCCGCCTCGACCAGGTCCGCGGTGAACGCCCTGGTGACGTTCAGCAGGCCCTTGAGGTTGGTGTCGATCATCCGGTGCCACTCGTCGTCGCGGCCCTCGGTGATGGGGTTGGCGAGCATGACGCCCGCGTTGTTCACCACCAGGTCGACGCGGCCGAAGGCGGTGTGGACGGTCTCCGCGGCCTCGGTGAGGTCGCCGGTGACGTCCGCGGCGACCGCGAGCGCCCGGCCGCCCTCGGCGGCGATCTTGTCGGCCAGCTCGGCGAGCCGGTCCGCGCGGCGGGCCAGCAGCGCGACCTTCGCCCCGGACCGGGCCAGGACGAGGGCGATCTCCGCGCCGATGCCGCTCGCGGCACCGGTGACGACGGCGGTGCGGTTGTTCAGGTCGTAGGTCATGGCAACGACATTGGACCTGGTGGCCAGGGGTACCAGAGGCCCTGGTCATCCTGTGGGCCCGGGTTCCTGGGTCTGCCAGTACCCAGGTTGCGCGGCCGGCCGGTGGCCATACTGGGGTGGTGAACCACGACCTCGGCGAATTCCTCCGCAGCCGCCGGGCCCGCGTGCGCCCGGACGACGTCGGCCTGCCCGGCGGCGGTCGGCGGCGCGTCCCCGGCCTGCGCCGCGAGGAGCTGGCGCTGCTGGCCGGCGTGAGCGTGGACTACTACATGCGCCTGGAGCAGGGCCGGACCCCGGCGGTGTCCGACGCCGTGCTCGACGCCGTCGCCCGCGTGCTGCGCCTGGACGAGACCGAGCGCGCCCACCTGCGCAACCTCGTGCGACCCGCGCCGACCAAGCGCCCCGCGCCGCAACGCGTCCGACCCGGCCTGCGCCGCCTGCTCGACATGGTGGACGACGTGCCCGCGTTCGTGATGGGCCGCCGCACGGACATCCTGGCCTGGAACCCGCTGGCCGGCGCTCTGTACGGCTTCGACGACCTGGCGCCGGAGGACCGCAACTCGGCCAGGCACACGTTCCTGCGCCCGCAGTCGCGCACCTTCTACCGCGACTGGCCCTCGGTCGCCGCCGACACGGTGGCGTTCCTCAGGCTCGACGCGGGCCGTTACCCGGACGACGCGAGGCTGGCGGCGTTGGTGGGGGAGCTGTCGGTCAAGGACGAGACGTTCCGCAGGCTGTGGGCGCAGCACAAGGTGCTGGAGAAGACCCACGGCACCAAGCTCGTCCACCACCCCGTGGTCGGCGACCTGGATCTGGACTACGAGAGCCTGCAACCGACCGGCGACCCGGACGTGGTGCTGGCCGTCTACACGGCCAGGGCCGGCTCGCCCACCGAGGACCGCCTCAAGCTGCTGGCGAGCTGGTCCGCCGTGCCGTCGACCACCCCCTGACCGCGGCCTACGAGCAGCGCGTGCCCTCGGCCGGCAGCTTCCCCTCGACCAGGTACGCGTTGCCCGCCTCGTCCACGCAGTCGTTGCCCTGGAGGTAGACGGTGTGCTGGTTGCCCTCGAACGTGAGCAGCCCGCCGCCCAGCTCCTTGGCCAGGCTGACCCCCGCCTCGTACGGCGTGGCCGGGTCGCCCGTCGTGGAGATCACCAGCACCGGCGGCAGGCCCGTCACCGGCTTCTGCTCCTGCACGCTCGGCGGCACCGGCCAGAACGCGCACGCGTCCAGCGCGCCCGCCGCCGGCTGCCCGTCGTCCAGGAACGGCGCGGCCTGCTTGTACCGGCGCGCCACGTCGTCCAGCACGGCCCGGTCCGTCACCCGCGGCTCGTCCACGCACTTCACCGCCGTGAACGCGTCGGTGATGGTCGAGTACCGGCCGTCCTTGTCCCGGTCGAAGTAGTTGTCCGCCAACAGCATCAGCACGTCGCCGCGGTTGTTCTTCAGCTCGGTCAACCCCGTGTTCAGCGGCGCCCACAGCTCCTCGGAGTACATCGCCTGGATCGCCCCGGTGATCGCGTCGTTGTACGACAGCTTCCGGTCGCCCACCGCCACCGGCCGCTGCACCAGCGGCAGCGTCAGCTCCCGGAACGCCTGGTTCGCCTTCGACGGGTCGTTGCCCAGCGCGCAGTCCTGCCGCGTCGCGCACCACGCGGCGAACGCGTCGAACGCCTTCTGGAACCCCGCGCCCTGCGCGATCAGCGACTCCACCTGGTCCTGCGTCGGGTCCACCGCGCCGTCGAGCACGAGCGCCCGCACGTTGCCGGGGAACGCCTGCGCGTACGCCGCGCCGATGTGCGTGCCGTAGGAGTAGCCCAGGTAGGTCAGCTTCTCGTCGCCGAGCGCCGACCGCATGACGTCCAGGTCGCGCACCACGTCCCGGGTGCCGACGTTGGCCAGCACGTCCACCCCGGTCACCGCCGCGCACTTCTCCGCGTACGCCTTGTTCTCCGCCTCGGTCTCCGCCACGCCCGCCGGCGACGCGTCCACGTCGTTGTCCAGCCGATCGGCGTCCCGCTCCGCGTCGGTCAGGCAGCGGACCTGCGGCTCGCTCGCCCCGACCCCGCGCGGGTCGAACCCGACGAAGTCGAACCGCGCACCCACCTCGGACGACGTGAGCTGCGACGCCATGCTCGCCGCCGCGGCCATGCCGGACGCGCCCGGCCCGCCCGGGTTCATGATCAACGAGCCGATCCGGTCACCGGTCGCGCGCTGCCGCAGCAACCCGATCCGGATCGTCCGGCCGTCCGGCTTCGCGTAGTCCAGCGGCACCTCGAGCCGGGCGCACTCGATCGACTTCTTGCTCCGGAACAGCGTGGTCGTCGTGCCCGTCGTGGCGTACGGCGCGCAGTCCTCCCAGCCCAGCTGCTGCCCGTAGAACCGCTCCAACCCGGCGGGCACCGCACCGGCCGGCCCTCTCTGCTCCAACGCCGTCCCGGCGCTCGGCGAGCCGGACAGCACGCTCGTGCACGAGGCGAGCAGCGGGAGGGCGAGGAACAGCATCACGGAACGGCGCACGTGGTCGATCGTAGGTGTGACTCGTGTGCCACAACGCCCGCCACGGTTGCTCCGAGTGAGCGACAATGCCCCCATGCCTCAGCTCCGACTCGCCCTCGCCCAGGTCAACGCCTGTGTCGGCGACCTGGCCGGCAACACCGAACTCGTCGTCGAGTGGTCCCGCAAGGCCGTGGAGGCGGGCGCGCACCTCGCGGTCTTCCCCGAGATGGTGCTGACCGGCTACCCGGTCGAGGACCTCGCGCTGCGCGTGTCGTTCGCGGAGGCGTCCCGGGAGGCGCTCGCCGGGCTCGCCACCCGGTTGGACGAGGCGGGGTGCGGCGAGCTGGTGGCGTTCGTCGGCTACCTGGACCGCGACGAGCGCGGCATGCGCAACGCCGCCGCCGTCCTGCACCGGGGCGAGGTGGTGGCGCGGCAGCACAAGCACCACCTGCCGAACTACGGCGTGTTCGACGAGCGCCGGTACTTCACCCCCGGCGACGCGCTGGACGTCGTCCGCGTCCACGGTGTCGAGGTCGGCATGGTGATCTGCGAGGACCTGTGGCAGGACGGCGGACCGGTCGCCGCCCTCGGCGAGGCGGGCGTGGACCTCGTGGTCTCGCCGAACGCGTCCCCGTACGAGCGGAAGAAGGACGACGCCCGGCTGCCGCTCGTGGCGCGGCGCGCGGTCGAGGCGGGCGCGCCGCTGGCCTACGTGAACCTCGTCGGCGGGCAGGACGAGCTGGTGTTCGACGGCGACACGATGGTGGTCGGCGCGGACGGCGGGCTGATCACCCGCGCGCCGCAGTTCGTGGAGCACCTGGTCGTGCTGGACCTCGACCTGCCGGGCGGCGCGCCCCGCACCGAGGGCGAGTACGGCGGGTTCGCGGTCCACCGCCGCTCGCTGACCCACGAGCCGCTGCCCGCCTACGACCCGCTGCCCGTGCCGGAGCCCGCCGAACCGCTGTCCGACGAGGCGGAGGTGTGGCACGCGCTGGTCACCGGCCTGCGCGACTACGTGCACAAGAACGGGTTCCGCTCGGTCGTGCTCGGCCTGTCCGGCGGGATCGACTCGGCGGTCGTGGCCGCGCTGTCGGTGGACGCGCTCGGCCCGGACAACGTCTACGGCGTGTCGATGCCGTCGGTGTACTCGTCGGACCACTCGAAGTCCGACGCCTACGACCTGGCCCAGCGCACCGGCTGCCACTACGAGGAGCAGCCGATCGCCGACATGGTGCGCGTCTTCGTCGACCAGCTCGGGCTCACCGGGCTGGCGGAGGAGAACGTGCAGGCGCGGTGCCGGGGCGTGACCCTGATGGGGCTGTCCAACCAGCACGGGCACCTCGTGCTGGCCACCGGCAACAAGACCGAGCTGGCGGTCGGCTACTCCACGATCTACGGCGACGCGGTCGGCGGGTTCGCGCCGATCAAGGACGTGCTCAAGACGCTGGTGTGGGACCTGGCGCGGTGGCGCAACGCGCAGGCGGAGAAGCTCGGCGAGCTGCCGCCGATCCCGGAGAACTCGATCACCAAGCCGCCCTCGGCCGAGCTGCGGCCCGGCCAGGTCGACACGGACTCGCTGCCGGACTACGAGCTGCTCGACTCGGTGCTGGACGACTACGTGGAGGGCGACAAGGGCTACCGCGACCTGATCGCGATGGGGTTCTCCCACGAGCTGGTCGACAAGGTGCTGCGCATGGTCGACAAGGCGGAGTACAAGCGCCGCCAGTACCCGCCGGGCACCAAGATCACGTTCAAGGCGTTCGGCCGCGACCGGCGGCTGCCGATCACCAGCGGCTGGCGCGAGGGCTGACGGTCAGGCGGTGGCGGTCGTCCCGGTGTGGGTGGCCGCCGCCCGGCTCGACGTGCGCCGCCTCGGGCCGATCGCGCCCGCGATCGCCATCGCGCCGAGGACCAGCAGCACGATCGCGAGCAGCCAGGCCAGCGCGATCAGGCTCGCCACCGGCCACACGAGCACCACGATCCCGGCGACCGCCGTGACCGCGCCGGAGAACACGGCCCAGCCGCTCCGGCCGACGCCGTGGAAGATCTCCGCCACGCCACCGACGACCCAGGTCACGCCCAGCAGCAGCGCCAGCACCGCGATGGTCTGGAAGGGCGCGCGCAGGCAGAGGATGCCGGCGACCAGGGCCAACAGCCCGGACACCGCCAACAACCAGCGCGGCCGTCCGCGCGTGTCCGAGTCGAACGAGCCGACCAGCCAGAAGATGCCCGTGATCAGCATCTCCAGGCCGAACAGCACGGCCGCGGTGAGCAACGTCAGGCCGGGCCAGAGCAGGACCGCCAGACCGATCAACAGGGTGATCACCCCGAAGGTGATCCACAACGACTTCGCCTCGCCGGCCGGCGACTCGTCACGACCGGCCTGACCAGCGGTGTCGGCATCGGGATACGTCATGCGGCCATGGTCCGCCGACCCTTCCGCCGGCGCAGGGCCGATTCACCTGTCCGAGTGGTCCCGACCGGGTCAGGACCCCGAGCCGGGACCGGGGCGCGGCAGCCACAGCGACACCACCGCGCCCACCCCGCAGATCACCGCCGTGATCCGGAAGATCTCGTGGTACTCGGTGAGCAGCGCCGCCGTCAGCGCCTCCTTGTAGGCCGCCGCCTTCTCGGCGAACTCCTCCGGCGACATCCCGAACGGCAGGGGCGTGTCCAGGTCCGCGGTCAGCTCCCGGAACCGGTGCAGGCCCCACGCCGACAACGCGGCCACGCCGACCAGCATCCCGGTCATCCGCGCCACCACCACGGCCGCCGACGCCACCCCGTGCCCCTCCGCCGGCACGACCCGCAGCACCGCCGCCGACACCGGCGCGATCACCAGCCCCAACCCGAACCCGGCCACCGCCAGGTCCCGCCCCACCACGAACGACGACACCGTGGCCGGCCACTGCGCGATCAACGCGTACGCGACCGCGGCCACCACCAGCCCGCCGAACGACACCCACCGGTCGCCCAGCCGCGTCCGCGCCGCCAACCACCCGCCGACCAGCGCCCCCACCGGCAACGCGATCAGGAACCGGGCCAGCATCGCCGCCGCGGCGGCCGAGTCGCGCCCCAGCACGGTCTGCGCGAACAGCTCCACGTCCACCAACGTCACCATCAGCGCCGCACCCGTCGCCAGGGACACGCCCAACGACGCCAGGAACGGCCGCATCGCCACCCCGGCCGGGTCCAGCAGCCGCACCGGCGACCGCCGCTCCCACCACGCGAACCCGGCGAACACCACCACCGACGCGCCCAGCGCGGGCCACCCCCACGACGGCAGCACCGACCGCGCCGGGTCGGGGTTGTAGAGCCCCACCACCAGCAACGACAGCGACAGCGCCAGCAACCCGCCGCCGACCGCGTCGATCCGCACGGCCCCGGCCGGCGCCGACCGCGGCACGGTCAGCTGCACGACCGCCATCGCCACCGCGGCCAGCGGCAGGTTCACCCAGAACACCCACCGCCAGCTCTGCGGCTCGACCGACTCGAAGAAC
The DNA here is from genome assembly GCF_053601135.1 of Actinosynnema sp. NPDC004786. NCBI lineage: Bacteria > Bacillati > Actinomycetota > Actinomycetes > Pseudonocardiales > Pseudonocardiaceae > Actinosynnema > Actinosynnema sp. NPDC004786. Next base: position 210,229 of record NZ_JBSGBG010000012.1, read on the forward strand.
GACCAGGCGTTGAACAACGACGCCAGCCCGACGCCGTACAGCGTGCCCAGCACGCTGCCCAGCTCCTGCGCCGCGCCCACCACGCCCAGCGCCGACGCCCGCCGCCGCTCCTCCCACAGGTCGGCCACCAACGCCATGGTCACCGGCAGCAACGCCCCGCCGGCCAGCCCCTGCACCACCCGCCCGGCCACCAGCAGCGGCAGGTCGCCCGCCAGCGCCGTCACCGCCGAGCCGACCGCGAACCCGACCAGGCACAGGTGCAGCACCGGCCGCCGCCCGAACCGGTCCGACAGCTGCCCGAGCAGCGGCATCCCGGCGACGTACCCGAGCAGGTACCCGGTCACCACGGGCGTCGCGCGCTCCAGGTGGTTCACCGGGATGCCCAGGTCGCGCACCATGTCCACGAGCACGCCGACGACCACGTACGCGTCCAGCGCGCCCAGCAGCACCGCCGCCGCGCCGGCCCCGATCGCGAGCCGCCGGGCCCGCACCGCCGAGGCGCTCACGCCGGCGGCGAGACGGTGACGGACTTGTTGAAGTCGGACAGCTCGATCGTCACCTTCGCCCCGCCCGGCAGCGTGAACAGGGCCCTGCGCAGCTTCTCCTCCCGCACCGAGAACTCCGACGCCACGTCCGCGTCGATGCCCGGCACGAGCCCGGCGACCACGTCCCGCGGCACGGTCGCCGTCACCACGGTGTCGCCGTCGTCGGCCGACACGGTCTTCGCGTCGCGGGCGTCCGCGAGCACCCGGGCCACGCCCTCGTCCGGGTCGAGGATCGCGGTCGGGTCGTACACCTGCCCCGCCAGCGCCGCGGGCAGCTTGGTGAACCCGCCGGTCGGGCCCTTGAAGTAGAGGTCCTGCCCGACGAGGACGTACTCGACCTCGATCAACTGGCCGAACTGCTCCACCTTGGCCCGGCCCTGCGACTCGCCGTCGGCGTTCAGGTCGCCCTCGGCGTCCTTCACGGTCACGCCGGGCAGCTCGCCGTCCACCTTGATCGTGAAGTGGGTGCTGGTCACCGACTTCATCGCGGCCGACGCCTTCGCCAGCACCTCCGGCCCGTCGGGCAGCCCGCCCCCGCCACCGCCGGAGGACGTGCAGCCCGCCGCGAGGGCGAGCACGAGCGACCCGATCAGGGCGCGACGAGAGAGCATGGGTGAATCGTAGATCCAGTGCCGCGACCGCACGGCCGAACGCCGACGCAAGCCCGTGACCTGCGCAATCGCCGGGAGGTGGCAAACGGCGCACCGCGTTCGGCCGAGTCGCCAGCGCACGGCCCGCCGCTCTTACCTAGGCTTCGGGTCATGAACCGCCAGCAGGAGTTCGTGCTCCGCACCCTCGAGGAACGCGACATCCGGTTCGTCCGGCTCTGGTTCACCGACGTCCTGGGCTTCCTCAAGTCGGTCGCGATCGCCCCCGCCGAGCTCGAAGGCGCCTTCAACGAGGGCATCGGCTTCGACGGCTCCGCCATCGAGGGCTTCGCCCGCGTGTACGAGTCGGACATGGTGGCCAAGCCCGACCCGTCGACGTTCCAGGTCCTGCCCTGGCAGACGCCGGACAAGAGCCACTACTCGGCGCGCATGTTCTGCGACATCGCCATGCCGGACGGCTCGCCGTCGTGGGCGGACCCGCGGCACGTGCTGCGGCGCGCCCTGGCCAAGGCGAGCGAGGCGGGCTTCACCTGCTACGTGCACCCCGAGATGGAGTTCTTCCTGCTCAAGGGCCTGCCCGACGACGGCAGCGAGCCCATCCCGGCGGACAACGGCGGATTCTTCGACCAGACCAGCCACGAGACCGCCACCCACTTCCGCCGCCACGCCATCGAGGCGCTGGAGGCGATGGGCATCTCCGTCGAGTTCAGCCACCACGAGGGCGCGCCCGGCCAGCAGGAGATCGACCTCCGCTACGCCGACGCCCTGACCATGGCCGACAACGTCATGACGTTCCGGTACGTGATCAAGGAGGTCGCGATCACCCAGGGGGTGCGCGCCTCGTTCATGCCGAAGCCGTTCACCGACCAGCCCGGCAGCGGCATGCACACGCACGTCAGCCTGTTCGAGGGCGACCGCAACGCGTTCTACGACGCCGAGGACCCCTACCAGCTCTCCGACACCGGCAAGATGTTCGTGGCCGGCCTGCTGAAGCACGCGCGCGAGATCTCCGGCGTCACCAACCAGTGGGTGAACTCCTACAAGCGCCTGATCGTGGGCGGCGAGGCGCCGACGGCGGTGTGCTGGGGCCACGCGAACCGGTCCGCGCTGGTGCGCGTGCCGATGTACTCGCCCGGCAAGTCGTCGTCCCGCCGGGTGGAGATCCGGTCGCTGGACTCGGCCTGCAACCCGTACCTGGCGTACGCGGTGATCCTGGCGGCCGGCCTCAAGGGCATCGAGAAGGGCTACGAGCTGCCCCCGCCCGCCGAGGACGACGTGTGGTCGCTGACCGACCGCGAACGGCGCGCCGCCGGCTACGACAACCTGCCGCAGAACCTCGGCGAGGCGCTGACCGAGATGGAGAACTCCGAACTGCTCCCCGAAGCCCTCGGCGAGCACGTGTACGACTTCTTCCTGCGCAACAAGCGGACCGAGTGGGACGCGTATCGGCGCAGCGTGACACCGTACGAGCTGCGCAACCTGTTGCCGGTCCTGTGAGGGAGACGCCCGTGCGGGTCGTCCACACCGGGCGCTCGGAGAAGCTAGGTTTGCAGACCGTGACCGAGGTGCCCGCGCGTTCGGAATCCCGTCCCACGTTCATCGCCTGCACGGTGGCGACCGCCGCCGAGCTGCCCGCGGTGAAGGTCCTGTCGAGTTCGTTCCTGGCCAACCACCCGCAGGCCAGGTTCCTGGCGCTGGTGGTCGACGCCCAGCCGGAGAACTCCGGTCCCGGCCTGGTCACCCCCGCCGACCTGGGGATGACCCAGGACGAGCTGGCCGAGCTGGCCACCGGCTGCACCGCGGCGCAGCTGCGCGGCGTGCTGCGGCCCACGCTGCTGGAGCAGCTGCTCGGCCAGGGCGTGCCGGTGCTGTACCTGGACCCGTGGGTGCAGGTCCTCGGGCCGCTCACCGACCTGGTCGAGAACGCGGTCCGGCGCGGACCGCTCGTGCTGCTGCCCCGGGCGCTGCGGCCGCTGCCGGACGACGGCCTGCGCCCCACGCCGACCGAGCTGCTGGAGACCGGCGTCTTCGACCCGGGTTTCCTGCTGGTCGCGCCGGGCGCGGAACCGTTCCTGCGCTCGCTGGGCGAGCAGCTCCGCCGCACGCCGGACGCCACCAAGGCCGTGCTCGACATGGCCCCCGCGCTGGTCAACGTGCACGTGCTGCGTGACGCGACGGTCGGCCTGTCGGTGTGGAACGCCGCCCAACGCGACCTGCACCGGAGCCCGGACGGCGTGCTGACGACGATCGGCGAGCCGGTCCGCACCGTGCACTTCGCGGGCTTCGACCCGCACCGGCCGTGGCTGCTGTCGGCCGACTTCGCCGACCGACCCCGCGTGCTGCTGTCGGAACACCCCCAGTTGGCGGAGCTGTGCACGGCGTACCGGGCGGAACTGGTGCGCAAGGGCCACACGGCGCAGCGGGTGCGCTACGGCTTCGGCCAGCTCCCGGACGGCACCCAGATCCCGGACGAGCTGCGTGCGGACTACCGCGAAGCCGCCCGGACCAGGCCGGGCTCCGCGTTCAGCCCGGAGGGGTTCGACCGCGAGGGGGTTGACCGCGAGGGGTTCGACCGCGAGGGGTTCGACCGCGAGGGGGTTGACCGCGAGGGGTCCATCCGGGAGGGGGCCAGCCGGGAAGCCCTCGACCCGGCAGCCGGGACCCCCACCGCGCCGACCGGCACCCCGGCCGCCGATCGGTCCGACCCCGTCCCGCTCGCCCCCACCTCCACGGCCCTCCCGGACCCGGCGACCACACCGGCCCCGGCCGACTCCGGGGCTGCGGCCACCGCACCGGACCGGGCGGAGTCGCCCGAGCCGGCCGCGACCTCGCCCGGTTCCACGCCCCCCGCGCCGGCCGACACCTCGGCCGTGACCCCGTCCGAGTCGGCCGTGACCCCGCCCGGCCTTCCGCCCTCCGCGCCGGCCGACCCGACGGCGGCGACCTCGCCCGAGCCGGCGACCCCCGTGCCGTCGCCGCCGAACGAGACCGCGCCCGAGACCGCGCCCGAGACCGCGCCCGAGACTGCGGCCGCCCGGTCGACCGCCTCCGTCGCCGGGACATCCGGCCCAGCCGCTCCCGAACGGCCCGTCCCGCCATCGGGAACCGCCCGCCAGGCCCCAGCCGCCCGCCCCGGCACACAGCCGGGAACCGCCCGCCCCGGCCCACCCCCCGCCTTCGGCCCCGACGGCGGGGCGGCGTTCGTGGCCTGGGCCGCCGAACCCGCGCCCGGCCTGCCCGGCAGCACCCGCTGGTCCGCCGCCCTCTGGCGCTCCGACCCGGCACTGCGCGCCCAGTTCCCCGACCCGTTCGGCGCGGACGCCGCGGCGTTCCGCGACTGGTGCGCCGGCGTCGGCGTGGCCGCGGGCAGGCTGCCGGTCGCCGCCGTGCCCCGCGCCCGCCTCGACGCCCCGGTCCTGCACGACCAGCTCGGCGTCTCCGTCCTCGGCACGGGCCCGGTCGCCGCCCTCGTCCACGCCGCCGCCCGCGCCTCCGGCCTGCCGACCTCCACCACCGCCGGCTACCCGGTCGTGATTCGCGTCGGCACCGCCGCACGCGTCCCGGACAGCCGCTTCGTGGTCGACTACCTCCTGGACGACGAGCAGCCGAACGACGCCAACGAGCTGTGGGTCCCCTCCGAGGCGACCCGCGCCGCCCTCGAACGCCAGGGCGGCCCGACCGTCCGCGTGCTCCCGCTGCCCGTCCCGGAAGCCGACCCCGTCGAGCCCGAGGACCACGACGGGGTGATCTTCGGCGCGCTCGCCGACCACGCCGTCGACCGCGCGGGCAACGTGCTGGGCGCGGTCTCCGCGTTCCTCTCCGCCTTCCCCGACCGCAACGACGTCACGCTGCGCATCGAGGTCACCCACGCGCACGACCACCCCGAGGCCGCCGAACGGCTCCGCCTCGCCACCGCCGCCGACCCCCGCATCCAGCTCGTCGACACCCTGGGCGGCGTGGACTGCCTGGTCCACCTGCACCGGGGCGGCGCGTGCGACCGGATCGCGCACACCCTCGCCACGCACGCCGCGCGGGCCACGCCGATCCTGACCTCCGACCACGGGGCGGTCGCCGAGCTGTTCGACAAGTCCGCGGTGATCTTCGTGCCGTGCCGCCAGGGCGTCGAGCCGGACGTCCAGGCCGCCGCCAAGCTCCTGCGCGCACTCGCCGACGACCTGCCCACGGCCTTCGCGATCGGCGTCAAGGGCCGCGAACACGTCCGCGCCACGCGTGACGTCGCCAAGGTCGGCGAGATCCTCCGCGAACGCGTCGAGCACGCCTACCGCGGCTGGCGCGCCCGCCGGGCCAAGCCCGCGCCGACCACCGACCCGCTGAAGGCGCTCGTCGCCGCGAAGCACGCCCTGCTGCGCCAACCCGACGTCGGCACGGCCAGCCGCACGCCGATGGCCCCGCAGCTGCGCAAGATGGTCCTGCGCGTGCTCGACCACTACGACAACCACATGCGCGACGTGCTGACCTCCCTGGTCGACGGGGTGGAGCGCTCGGTCGCCGAGGTCGTCCGCCGCCAGGACGACCTCTCCACCGGCGTCGGCCTCGGCGAGCTGGAGGTGCTGCGCGCCGAGCTGGAACAGCACGCCGAGCACCAGGGCCACCTCGCCGACCAGCTCGTCGGCGTGGACGACGGCGTGGTCCGGGTCCGCGCGGACATGGCGGGCCAGGGGCGACGGCTGCGCGAGATCGAGGACGCGGTGGTCGCCGAGGCCGCCAAGCGCGCCAAGCAGGGCGACGCCCTCGCCCAGCGCATCGACAAGCTCGCCGTCGCGCTCGAACGCACCCTCGACCGGATCGACTCGCTGGAGTCCAAGGTCGTGGACGTGCTGCGGGACCGCGACACCAAGCTCGACCGCGGCCTGCGCGCGGCCGACCAGGCCCAGCAGACCGCCGACGCGCTGCGCCGCGTCGTGGTCCGCGAGCACGAGCGGCACAACGAGGCCGTGCCGCGCAGCTCGCTCGTCCTCACGGACGTCGGCCTGCTCCGCCTGCCGTCCGACGACGCGTTCATGCTCCCGATGCTGTCCAGCAACGGGGTGTGGGAGACCGAGGTGTCCGAGCTGATCGACTCCGTGGTCGAGCCGGACGGGATCTTCCTCGACGTCGGCGCGTACGTCGGGTACCAGACCGTGCGCATGCTCAGCCGGTTCGGCACCGGCGGCGCGGTGGTCGCGGTCGAGCCGTGCCCCTCGGCGCGGGCGTTGCTGCGGCACAACGTCGACGTGAACCTGCCCGAACGGGTGGCGCAGCAACTCGTCCTGGTGGACGCGGCGGCGTGGGAGAGCACCGGCGAGCTGGCCGTCCAGCCGGCGCTGACCGGAGGGGTGTCGGTGGCGCCGCTGCCGGACGACGCCGGCGAGGACACGGCGCGCGTGCGCGCGACCAGGCTCGACAAGGAGCTGGAGGCCGTGCCGTCGTTGCAGGGCCGCAAGCTGTCCGTCGTTCGGGTGGACGCGCCGGGTCGTGGTCACCGCGCGTTGGCCGGACTGGTGCGCCTGCTGCGCCGGGATCGCCCGCACGTGTTCCTCGAGTTCTCCGCCTCCGCGACGGAGGGTTTCGGCGACGATCCGGTCACGGTCCTCAAGGAGTTCCGGATCTGGGGCTACGACCTGGTGCCGGTGGCGACCCGCGAACCCGCCGGGCCGGAGCAGATCGTGGCCGCGATGGAGGGCATGCGGACGATCTCGCTGTGGCTGCGGCCACGCCCGGTGGCGGCCAAGGGAGCCGGCCCGCAGGTCGCGGTGCCCGTCCGCACCGCTCCCGCAGCCCGCTGACCAGGCGATTTGACACCGGCGAAGGTCATGAGTAACTTTTACCGAGTCGCCAGCAAGAACCTCGGAACGAGCGGTTGACACCGCGAATCGGGCCGGGTAGACTTCTGCGGCGTCAAGCTCCCAGGAACGAATAAGCAGCACAGGGTGCTGCCTCCGACCTGGAAACAGCACAAAATGAATGCAAAGCGAGTTCTTCGCGGAGCCGAGAAGCCGAAACCGGCCGATTTGACACCGCGAAAACGAACGAGCTAAGCTTCAACCAGAGCGAAACACAAAGCCCCGGAATGAACTGCGGTAAGACGCGGGACAAGATGGTGAGCGCGTGTTCTTTGAGAACTCAACAGCGTGCCGAATAGCCAGTAAATTGTATGAACCTCGTCAAGAGGTTTCCTTTGAGATTGTTACTGGACAGC
>NZ_JBSGBG010000013.1:0-212965 GCF_053601135.1 Actinosynnema sp. NPDC004786
CCTCCGCAGGGAGGGGTGGAGCTGCTGTGGAGCACGGTGTTCCGCCGCCGGCTGGAGGAGACCTGGCACGAACCACCCCTCTTCGCGTGCCCGGCGCGTCTCGCCCGAACGGCTCACCGCTACTGGGACAGTGGGAGGATGTCGGTGCAGCAAACGACCTCGCACGGCGTCGTGGCGGACTCCGTCCGACCGCCCGAGTTCTCCCGCGCCGAACGCGTGCGGGTGCTCACGATGACCGCGGTCGGATCGGTGGTGATCGGCTACGCGGGCGTCGCCGCCCTCCTCGCGCTGGTCTCCTCGACGGCCGCGCACGCGTCGTTCTCCACCACGGGCGTGCTCACCGCGGCCGCGCCGGGCTGGCTGGTCGCGCACCACGTGCCGCTGCGCTTCGACGGCGGGCAGCTCGGCCTGCTGCCGCTGCTGCCCACGGTGCTGGTCATGCTGCTGGTGTACCGGGCGGCGGCGGGCGCGGCGGACCGCCTGGGGCTGTTCGAGCCGTTGCAGGCGCGGTCGGTGGTGTTCGGCATCGCGGGCGCGCACGCCGTGGTGGGCAGCGTGATCGCGTTCCTGATGGGCGACGAAGGCCCGGTCCGCGCGACGCCCGCGGTGGCGTTCTTCGGGTGCGCGGTGGTGTCCGGGGTCGCGGCGGTCGCCGGGGTCGCGCAGCGCTGCGGCCTGGTGGAGGTCGTGTTCGAGCGGGTCGACCCGGTGGCGCGGCGCGGGTTGCGCGCGGGCGCGTCGGCGCTGTTCGCGCTGGCGGCGGCGGGCGCGCTGGTGCTGGCGCTGGGCCTGGTGCTCTCCTGGCCGACCACCGCCTCGCTGTTCGACCAGAGCGGCGGCACGATCGGCACCGGCCTGGGCATCTGGCTGCTGTGCCTGGCGTACCTGCCGAACGCGGTGGTCGGCGCGCTGTCGTACGTGGTGGGCGCGGGGTTCTCGATCGGGCCGGTGGTCGTCGGGCCGCTGGAGTTCGTCGGCGGTCCGGTGCCCGCCGTGCCGCTGCTGGCCGCGTTGCCGGAGGAGCAGGCCGGCTACCTGCCGCTGGTGCTGGTGCTGCCGGGGGTGGTCGGTGTGCTCGTCGGGCTGTCGCTGCGCGACGCCGCCGGCACGCCCCGGTCGCGGGTGCGCGCGGTGCTGGTCGCGGCGGTCACCGCGGGCGTCGGCATGTTGGTGCTGGCCGCGGTGTCCGGTGGCGCGCTGGGCGGCGGGGCGTTCGACCCGGTCACCGTCCCGGCCGGGTTGCTGGCCGTGCTCACGTTCGCCTGGGTGGCCGTGCCGGGCGGGGTCGTGGCGTGGTTCGCCGGGCCCCGGCCGCCGCGCGTGGTGGCCCCCGTCGTGGACGAGGTCGCGGCGGACGTCGCCGACGACGAGCCCGCTGACGACGAGGACTACGACGAAGACGACGAGGAAGTCGAGTACGACGAGGAAGAGGGAGAACTCGAGGAGGAGTTCGAAGAGGAAGAGGACGACGACGAGTTCGACCACGACCTCGACGAGTACGACGACCTCGAGGAGGAGTTCGAGGACGAGCCGGACGATGACTCGGACGAGGGATCGGAGGAGGACGGGTCGGACGAGGAGGGCGAAGCGGACCGGGACGACGACGGCGACGGCCCGGACGACGAGCCCGGCGACGCCGACCCGGACCTGGCCGACAAGCCCCGGTAGGCAACGCCTAGGCTGCTCTTGAGCTGCTGTGACAGTAACCGGCAAGGAGAGCACGCTGAGCGCCGCGACCACACTCCGGCTTCCCGTCCCCGCCAGGGTCGTCGTCCTCGTCTCCGGTTCCGGCACGCTGTTGCAGGCGCTGCTGGACGCGGCGGCCGATCCCGGCTACCCGGTCGAGGTCGTCGCCGTCGGCGCGGACCGCGACGGCATCGAGGGGCTGAGCCGCGCCGAGCGCGCCGGCGTCCCCGGCTTCGCGGTCAAGCTGCGCGACCACGCCGACCGCGACGCGTGGGACACCGCCCTGGCCGACGCGGTCGCGGCCCACGAGCCGGACCTGGTGGTCTCCGCCGGGTTCATGAAGATCCTCGGACCCGCCTTCCTGGCCCGCTTCGGCGGCCGGATGGTCAACACCCACCCCGCGCTGCTGCCCGCGTTCCCCGGCGCGCACGGCGTCCGCGACGCCGTCGACTACGGCGTGAAGGTGACCGGCGCGACCGTGCACCTGGTGGACGGCGGGGTGGACACCGGCCCGATCCTGGCCCAGGAGGCGGTCGTCGTCGCCGATGACGACGACGTCGAGAGCCTGCACGAGCGCATCAAGGTGGTGGAGCGGCGGCTGCTGGTCGACGTGGTCGCCCGCCTGGCCCGCGAGGGCTGCACCGTGAACGGACGAAAGGTGAGCATCCCGTGACCACTCCTGCCGAGAGGCGACCGGTTCGCCGGGCCCTGATCGGGGTTTCCGACAAGTCGGGGCTGCTGGAACTGGCCACCGGCCTGCACGCGGCCGGGGTCGAGATCGTCTCCACCGGCGGCACGGCGCGCGCGCTGGCCGACGCGGGCGTGCCGGTCACGCCGGTCGAGCGGGTCACCGGGTTCCCGGAGGCGCTGGACGGGCGGGTGAAGACGCTGCACCCCGGCGTGCACGCGGGCCTGCTCGCCGACACCCGGCGCGAGGAGCACGTGGCGAAGCTGCGGGAACTGGGCATCGAGCCGTTCGACCTGCTCGTGGTGAACCTGTACCCGTTCACCGAGACCGTGGCGTCGGGCGCGTCGGCGGACGAGTGCGTGGAGCAGATCGACATCGGCGGGCCCGCCATGGTGCGCGCGTCGGCGAAGAACCACGCCAGCGTGGCCGTCGTGGTGGACCCGTCGCGGTACTCGTGGGTGCTGGAGCAGGTCGCGGCCGGCGGGTTCACGTTGGCGGACCGGCAGCGGTTGGCCGTGGACGCGTTCCGGCACACCGCGTCCTACGACGTGGCCGTGGCGTCGTGGTTGGGCGGCGTGGTGGCCCCCGACGACGAGGGTTCGGGCTTCCCCGGCTGGGTCGGCGCGACGTGGGACCGCAAGCAGGTGCTGCGCTACGGCGAGAACCCGCACCAGCGGGCCGCGCTCTACACGCGGGGCGACGGGCGCACGGGGCTCGCGACGGCGCAGCAGCTGCACGGCAAGGAGATGTCCTACAACAACTTCGTGGACGCGGACGCCGCGTGGCGCGCGGCGTGGGACCACGAGCTGCCGTGCGTGGCGATCATCAAGCACGCCAACCCGTGCGGCATCGCGGTGTCCCGGGTGGACGGTCCCGGCGCGATCGCCGAGGCGCACCGCAACGCGCACGCGTGCGACCCGGTGAGCGCGTTCGGCGGCGTGATCGCGGCCAACCGCGAGGTGACGCTGGAGATGGCCGAGCAGGTCGCGGAGATCTTCACCGAGGTGATCATCGCGCCGTCGTACGCCGACGGCGCGGTGGACGTGCTCACGCGCAAGAAAAACATCCGCATCCTGGTCGCGCCGGCGCCCGAGCGCGGCGGCCTGGAGATGCGCGCGGTGTCGGGCGGGTTGCTGGTGCAGACGGCGGACACCATCGAGGCCGAGGGCGACGACCCGGCCAAGTGGACGTTGGCGTGCGGCACGCCGCTGGACGAGGAAGGGCTGGCCGACCTCGCGTTCGCGTGGCGGGCGTGCCGGGCGGTGAAGTCGAACGCGATCCTGCTGGCGTCCGGCGGCGCGACGGTCGGCGCGGGCATGGGGCAGGTCAACCGGGTCGACGCGGCCCGGCTGGCGGTCGCGCGCGCGGGCGACCGGGCGCGGGGCGCGGTGGCGGCGTCGGACGCGTTCTTCCCGTTCCCGGACGGGTTGGAGGTGCTGCTGGAGGCCGGTGTGCGCGCGGTCGTGCAGCCCGGTGGGTCGGTGCGTGACGCCGAGGTGATCGCGGCGGCGGAGGCGGCCGGCGCGACGGTGTACCTGACCGGCACGCGCCACTTCGCGCACTAGTTCCGTCGGTCCCGGGGCTCCTCGCGCGTGCGGGGAGCCCCGGGCCGTTCCGCGTCAGCGGGAGGTCAGCTCCTCGGCCGTGCGGCGGGCGACCGCCTCGGCGTCGGCGACGGGGAACGCCGAGTCGGAGAAGAAGCCCTTGTCGCGGCCCTGGTACCGGATGTTCCACACGACCGTGCCCTTGCGGACGACGAGGTTCACCTCGGTCAGGTCGGTCGGCGAGGCCGGGATGATGATCATCGCTTCGTCGCCGAGGTCGTCGATGACCTTGGCCTGCTCGCCGTTGGCGTAGGACATGAAGCTCGTGTAGTTGCCGTGGGCCTGCTCGACGTTGCGGTCGGGCTTGTCGGAGAACGTGGTGAAGTCGTAGACGAGGAAGCTGAGGCGGCGCGGGTCGCGACCGTCCCTGCCCGCGGTCTGCTCCCACGCGCAGTGGCTCTGCTTCATGCCCTTCCTGGCGTCGGTCGGGGCCTGGATGAGGCGGAAGCTGCTGACGCGGGCCTGTGACCTGAGGTCGGCGCTCAGCTCGCAGCCGGCGATCGGCTCGGTGCCCGGTCCGCCGCCGGGCTCCTCGACGTACTCCAGGTACATCGAGCCGAAGACGCCGGCCACGACGAGCGCGACGACGCCGATCGCGATGCCGACGACCAGGCCGGTGCGGTTCTTCCCGGGCGGACCGTACGCGCCCGGCTGGTGCGGGAACCCGGGCTGCCCCGGCGGCTGGAAGCCGGGTTGCTGGAACGCCGGCTGCTGAGCCCCGGGCTGCTGGACCGCGGTCTGCTCGAACCCCGGCTGCCGGAACTCCGGTGGCGGGCCGTACCCGGCGTGCTGCCGGGGATCCGGCGGGCCGTAGCCGGGTTGGGGCGCGTAACCGGGATTCGGCCGGGGCTGGGGCGGGTACTGCGGGTTCTGCGGGTCCTGAGGTGCGTTCACGGTTCCCCCCGTGGTGCGGTCGGTGCGCGCGGAGCAGTCTGCCGGCCACCCGATCGGGGACCTCGCCGGCATTGACAGCGGGTGGTTCCTTCGCGATAAGATCGACCCGTCGTTCGAACAGGTGTTCGAGAGGCAAAGGTCGCCGAACTTCCCACGGCGATCCGCGCACAGGGGTGCGCGCGGATCGGTTGGGAGGAGGGCGGGTGTCCAGGTCGGCAACGGCGACGTTGACCGCGCTCGGGGTAGGCGCGGCCGGCGAGCTGACCGCGGCACCGGCTCGGACCCTGCCGGTTCGCGGGGAACTGGCAGGGCTCCTCCCGTGGGGCGGCCTGAGGCGGGGCAGCACGGTGTCGGTGCGCGGGGCGACATCGTTGCTGCTCGCGCTGGTGGCCGAGGCGACGGCGGAAGGCTGTTGGGCGGCCGTGGTCGGCCTGCCGGGGTGCGGGGCGCTCGCGGCGGCCGAGTTGGGCGTGGCCGTCCACCGGCTGGCCCTGGTTCCCCGCCCGGGTCGGGACCAGGGCGAGGTCGAGAAGACCGTGGCCGCGCTGCTGGACGGGTTCGACCTGGTCGCGGTGGCCACACCGGTCACCCCGGCGACCGCCCGCAAGCTCGCCGCGAGGACCCGCAACCGCAAGTCGGTCCTGCTGCCCTTCACCATCCCGTGGCCGGGCGCGGACGTGGAACTGACCGCGACCTCCGCCCGGTGGTCCGGCCTGGAGGCCGGTCACGGCCTGCTGACCACCCGCACCATCACCGTCCGGGCAACCGGCCGCGGAGCCGCCGCGCGCCCCCGGCAGACCACCTTCCTGCTACCCGGCACCACCGCCCCGACCCCACCGAAGCCCTCCCTGGTCCCGGTCCCCACCACCGCTCCTCCGTCGGCGGGCGCTCCTGCGCCGACCGGTGCTCCTCCGTTGGCCGGTGCTCCCGCGTTGGCCGGCGCTTCTCCGTTGACCGGCGCTCCTGCCCTGAACGGTGCTCCTCCGTTGGCCAGTGCTCCTGCGCTGAACGGCGCTCCTCCGTTGAGCGGCGAGTCCGCGTTGGCCGGCGGACCCGCGCTGAGCGGCGAACCCGCGCCGCGGTCCGCCGGCCCATCGGCCCCGCCGACCGCAGCTCCCTTGCGACCACCGCCTGCCGCCCTCCCGCTTGCGCCGCCGGCGGATCTCTCGCCGACCGCGGATCCGTCGCCGCCGGCGGCCGTGGAGGGTTCGCTGCCGCCTGCGGATCCCTTGCCGTGGCGAACCGTTGGCCGATCGCTGTTAGCCGTCGTCCCGCCCGCGTTCCCCGTCGCCGAGGCGGCGTGACCCTCCGCCAACCCGACTCCCCGAAGAGGTGAACTCCTGTACACGCTTGCCGTTTGGTGTCCCGACTGGCCGGTGGTGGCGGCCTCCGCCGAGGCGTCGCACCCGCCCCACCTGCCTGCCGCCGTCGTCAGATCGGGTGAAATCGTGGCCTGCTCGGCGGTCGCGCGTGCCGAAGGGGTGCGGCGCGGGATGCGGCGCCGCGCGGCCCAGGGGCAGTGCCCCGAGCTGGTCGTCTTCGAGTACGACGAGGTCCGCGACGCCCGCCGCTTCGAACCGGTCGCGGCGGCGGTGGAGGAACTCGCGCCCGGCATCGAGGTGGTCCGGCCAGGGCTGGTGGTGGTCGCGGCGAAGGGGCCGGTCGGCTACTACTCGTCCGCCGAGCTGGCCGCCGAGCGCCTGGTCGACCACGTCGCGGTGCGGGCCGGGGTGGAGGCGCAGGTGGGGTTCGCCGACGGGCTGTTCGCGGCGACCCTGGCCGCGCACCGCGGGCTGATCGTGCCGCCCGGCGCGACGAGGGAGTTCCTCGCGCCGCTGGGCATCACCGAGCTGGACCAGCCCGCCGAGCACCGCGCGGACCGGGCCGAGCTGGTCGACCTGCTGTGCCGCCTCGGCCTGCGCACCCTGGGCGCGTTCGCCGCCGTGCCCGAGCGGGACGTCGCGACCCGCTTCGGCCGCGCCGCCGCGCTCGCCCACCGGCTGGCCTCCGGCCTGGAGGAACGTCCCCGGTCCCGACGCCGCCCGCCACCCGAGCTGTCCGTCACCCGGGACCTCGACCCGCCGATCGACCGGGTCGACGCGGCGGCGTTCGCGGCCAGGGGCCTCGCCGAACGCCTGCACGCGGGCCTCGCCGACCGCGGCCTGGCCTGCACCCGCCTCGGCATCCGGGCCACCACCGAGAACGGCGAGGAGCTGCACCGGGTGTGGCGCTGCGCCGAACCGCTCACCCCGCAGGGCATCGCGGACCGGGTCCGCTGGCAGCTCGACGGCTGGCTCACCCGGACCCGGCTCACGTCCGGCATCCACCTGCTCCGCCTCGACCCGGAGGAGGTGGTCGACGCCACCGCCCTGCAACTGGGCCTGTGGCCGGGCGCGGGCCGGGACCAGGGCGAGGCGGCGGAACGCGCGGCCCGCGCGATGGTGCACGTCCAGGGCCTGCTCGGGCCGGACGCCGTGCTCACACCCGTGCTCGGCGGCGGTCGCGGGCCGGTCGAGCGGGTGCGGCTGGTGCCGTGGGGCGACGAGCGCACCCCGGCGGCCGACCCGGGCGAACCGTGGCCGGGGCAGTTGCCCGCGCCGTCGCCCGCGACGGTGTTCGCCGAGCCCGAACCGGTCGCGCTGCTGGACGAGTCGGGCGCGGACGTGGTGGTCACCGGCTACGCCGAACTGGTCGTGCGGCCGCACCGGATCGTGCACGGCGGTCGGGCGCGGCAGGTCGTGGCGTGGTCGGGGCCGTGGCCGGTGGACGAGCGCTGGTGGGACGCGGAGACCGCGATGCGCGGTGCCCGACTGCAGGTGCTGGGAGCCGCGGCGGACGGCGAGGAACAGGCGTTCCTGCTGATCCGCGCGGGAGGCAAGTGGGCGGTGGAAGGGGTGTACGACTGATGAGCGGTGACGTTCCCGAGCCGGACCGTCGTGGTCTGGCCGAGTGGCTGGACGGCTGCGCCGGATCTCCCGACGTGCCGGAGCAGCGCGGCGGACCGGCCTACGTGGTGAGCTTCGGCTGGCTCCCGGCGCGACTGCCCCCGGCGGAGCCGACGATCCCGACACCCCGGCGAGCCCTCGACGACTCGCCGCCCCGGCACGAACCACGCCGGAACCCGTCCCGCCACGCGGCCTCCCGGGACGAACCACGCCGGAACCCGCCCCGCCACGCGGCCCCCCGGGACGAGTCGCCCCGGAACCCGCCCCACCACGAGGCCCCTCGGGACGAGTCGCCCCGGAACCCGTCCCGCCACGAGGCCCCTCGGGACGAGTCGCGCCGGAACCCGTCCCGGCACGAGCCCCATCGGGATGATCCGCGCCGGCACGAGCCGCGTGGGGACGAGCCGCGCTGATGGGCTGGAACAACCCCCCGGTCCGCTGGTCGGAGCTGGAGCGCGCGCTGTCCGGGAAGCCACCGGCACCGGACGGCGGCGACAGCCCGGCGTGGACGCACCGCCGCGAGCGCTACGAAGCGCCGCCCGACTTCGCGGTCAAGGTGGACGACCTCGGGGCCACGCGCGCCCGCGTGCCGTACGTCGAGCTGCACTGCCACTCCAACTTCAGCTTCCTCGACGGCGCGAGCCACCCGGAGGAGCTGGTGGAGGCGGCGCAGCAGCTCGGGCTGGACGGGGTGGCGCTGACCGACCACGACGGCATGTACGGGGTGGTGCGGTTCGCCGAGGCCGCCAAGGAGCTGGGCGTGCGGACGGTGTTCGGCACCGAGCTGAGCCTCGGGCTGTCCACGCCGCGGACCGGGGAACCCGACCCGGAGGGCGAGCACCTGCTCCTGCTGGCCACCAACAGCGACGGCTACCACGCGTTGTGCCGCACCATCACCACCGGTCAGTTGGCGGACGGCAGCGAGAAGGGGCGGCCGGTCTACCGGCTGGAGGAGGTCGTCGCGGACACCCGGGACGACTGCGTTGTGCTCACCGGCTGCCGCAAGGGCGCGGTGCGGCGGGCGTTGGCGCGGGAAGGGCCGGAGGCGGCGTTCGCCCGGTTGCGCGAGCTGGTCGACCTGTACGGGGCGGACCGGGTGTTCGTGGAGCTGACCGACCACGGCTACCCCGAGGACGGCCCGCGCAACGACCTGCTCTGGGGCATGGCCCACGAGCTGGGGCTGCCGACCGTGGCGACGAACGCCGTGCACTACGCGGTGCCCGCGCGCGGCCGGTTGGCGGCGGCGATGGCGGCGGTGCGGGCGCGGCGCAGCCTGGACGAGATGGCGGGCTGGCTGCCGCCCGGCCGCACGGCGTGCCTGCGGTCGGGGGAGGAGATGGCCCGCCGGTTCGCCCGGTTCCCCGGCGCGGTCCACCGGTCGGCCGTGCTCGGCATGCAGTGCCAGTTCGACCTCAAGCTGATCGCGCCGCAACTGCCGCCGTTCGACGTGCCGCCCGGCCACGACGAGAACAGCTACCTGCGTGAGCTGACCTACGAGGGCGCGGCCCGCCGCTACCGCTCGATCGGCGAGAACCCCAGGGCGTACCGACAGGTCGAGCACGAGCTGAAGATCATTGAGGAGCTGAACTTCCCCGGCTACTTCCTCGTCGTGCACGACATCGTGTCGTTCTGCCGGCGCAACGACATCCTCTGCCAAGGCCGCGGGTCGGCCGCGAACTCCGCCGTCTGCTACGCCCTCGGCATCACCAACGTCGACGCGGTCCGCTTCGACCTCCTCTTCGAGCGCTTCCTGGCCCCGGCCCGCGACGGCCCGCCCGACATCGACCTCGACATCGAGTCCGACCGCCGCGAGGAGGTCATCCAGTACGTCTACCGCAAGTACGGCCGACGCCACGCCGCCCAGGTCGCCAACGTCATCAGCTACCGCGGCCGGTCGGCGATCCGGGACGTGGCGCGGGCGCTCGGCTACTCGGTCGGCCAGCAGGACGCGTGGAGCAAGCAGATCGACCGCTGGGGGCCGCTGAGGTCCACAGTGGACGAAGGCGGAATACCGCGCCCGGTCCTGGAGCTGGCCGCAGAGCTGGAGAACTTCCCGCGCCACCTCGGCATCCACTCCGGCGGCATGGTCATCTGCGACCGTCCGGTCAGCGAGGTGTGCCCGGTGGAGAAGGCCCGGATGACCGACCGCACGGTGTTGCAGTGGGACAAGGACGATTGCGCCTCCATCGGGTTGGTCAAGTTCGACCTGCTCGGGCTGGGCATGCTCTCCGCGTTGCACTACGCCATCGACCTGGTGCGCGAGCACGAGGGCGTCGAGGTCGACATCGGCAACCTCGACCTGGACGACCAGCGCGTCTACGAGATGCTGCAACGCGCCGACTCGGTCGGTGTCTTCCAGGTGGAGAGCCGTGCCCAGATGGCCACCCTGCCCCGGCTCAAGCCGCGGACGTTCTACGACCTGGTGGTGGAGGTGGCGCTGATCCGCCCCGGCCCCATCCAGGGCGGTTCGGTGCACCCTTACATCCGCAGGCGCAACGGCAAGGAGAAGTGGGACTACGACCACCCCCTGCTGGAGGGCGCGCTCAAGAAGACGCTCGGCGTGCCGCTGTTCCAGGAACAGCTGATGCAGATCGCCGTCGACGTGGCCGACTTCAGCCCCGCCGAGGCCGACGAGCTGCGGCGCGCCATGGGCGCGAAACGCTCCACGCACCGCATGGAACGCCTCCGCGAGCGCTTCTACGAAGGTGCCCTGGCCAACGGCATCGGTCACGAGCCGGCCGAGAAGATCTACGCGAAGCTGTTGGCGTTCGCCAACTTCGGCTTCCCGGAGAGCCATGCGCTCAGCTTCGCGCACCTCGTGTTCGTCAGCGCCTGGTTCAAGCTCTACCACCCGGCCGCGTTCTGCGCGGCGTTGTTGCGTGCTCAGCCCATGGGCTTCTACTCCCCTCAGTCGTTGGTCGCCGACGCCCGCCGCCACGGCGTGCGCGTGCTGGGGCCCGACGTGAACGCCAGCCTCGCCCACGCCACCCTCGAGTCGGTGGACGGCGAGCAGGCCGTGCGCATCGGCCTGGGCGGCATCCGGACCATTGGTCAAGAGGTCGCCGAAAGCGTGGTCGCGCAACGGGAGGCCGGCCCGTTCCGGGACATGGCGGACTTCGGTGCGCGGGTCCGCCTGACCACCGCGCAGGTGGAGGCCATGGCCACCGCGGGCGCGTTCGGCTGCTTCGGCCTCGACCGGCGTGCCGCGCTGTGGTCGGCGGGTGCCGTGGCGAAGATCCGCCCCGACCGCCTGCCCGGCACCGTGGTCGGCACCGACGCCCCGGCCCTGCCCGGCATGGACGAGGTCGAGCTGGCCGTCGCGGACGTGTGGGCGATGGGCCTGTCACCGGACAGCTTCCCGACCGAGTTCGTGCGGGAGCGGCTGGCCAGCCTCGGTGCCTTGCCCACGGCCGAGCTGGCCAAGGTGCCGAACGGCACCAGGGTGCTGATCGGTGGCGCGGTGACCCACCGGCAACGCCCCGGGACGGCGGGCGGTGTCACGTTCCTCAACATCGAGGACGAGACGGGCATGGTCAACGTCGTCTGCACCACGGGCCTGTGGGCCCGCTACCGCAAAGTGGCCCGAACCAGCCCCGCCCTGCTCGTCAGGGGCGTGGTCGAGTCGGCGGAAGGCGTGATCAGCATCCGCGCCGAACGCCTGCAACACCTCGACCTGCGCATCCCCTCCCGCTCTCGGGACTTCCGATGAACCACACCACCTCCTTCACACCACCTCTCTTACAGCTCCAACCACCTGCCGCAGCCCTGCCCGAGCCGCCGTGCCCTGCCCGACCCGCCACGGCCGGCCGCGCCTGGGTCGTGTCTTGCACGTGGCGCAGCCAGATGTCGATGGCGGCGATGTGGACGGTGGCCTGGTAGCGAACGGCGAACTTGTCGTATCGCGTGGCCACGCCCGGTGCTGCTTGAACAGGTCGATGCCGCACTCGACAGCGTGACGCTGCTTGTAGATCTCCTTGCCGAACGCCGGTGGTCGCCCACCGGTGGAGCCTTGGCCTTGCGGTGGGCGGTCTGGCCCCGGGGTTGGGCGATACCTGCGGCGGCGCAGGTAGGCGCGGTTGGCCTCCGAGCTGTAGGCCGCGTCCGCCGGCACCCGATCCGGGCGGGTGCGAGCCCGGCCGCCACCCGGTCGGGGCACCCGGATCGCCTCGATCACAGGGGTGAACTGCGGGCTGTCACCCCGCTGACCGGTGGTAAGCAGCAGCGGCAACGGACGGCGGCCCTGCCCGCAGGCCAGGTGCAGCGTGCTGGTCCACCCGCCCCGCGACCGGCCCAACCCGCGATCGTCGGGCTCGGTCCCGCTGGTCGAGGTGTCGGGCGGTTCGACCCGCGGGTTCCCTTTTGCGGGTACCGGCGTGCCGGTGCCCGCATGATCGTCGAATCCACCGACACGTCCCACACGATCAGCCCCGTCGGTCTCGGCACGGGCCTGCAATGCGATCAGCACCCGTTGCCGGACCCAGGCCCGCTGCCGGCGGCGGAACAACCCGTAGACGGTCGGTCTGCCAAGACCCGTAGACGGGCGGGATGTCGCGCTACGGGACACCGACCTGCACCCCACCGCCGAATGCCGTCGATCGACTGCTGTTTGCTCCACTTCGGCGGACGGCCCGGCTTCACGCCGACAGGTGGCAGAGGTCGCAACAGCGCCCACTGCGCGTCGGTCAGGTCGAACCGCCCCGCTGCCGCCCCGTTGGTCACGAGGTCTCCGGTGCTGCAGGTTCGCTTGGTCACTAACCCGTCTACCGGCGACCGACCTGCTCTGCCAGCCCGTTCCGATGGGGGGTGCGCCTCGGGTAACTGGCCTGAGGGTTCGTAGGCAGGGCGGGCAGAGCAGGGCCGGGCTGGAGGGAGCGGGTTGGTGGCAGGGGGAAGGGCGACGTGCGCTCGGTTCGGCTGGGCGCAGGGGGTTCGAGCGGCCGGTAGGGCGGCGGTTGGGGTGGAGACGGAGGTAGGGGCGGGTTGTTGGGGTTAGGAGGCGTCTGCCTTGGTGTAGCTGGTGAAGACGACGCCCGTGTCGAAGGTTCTGGTCGAGGCCTTGGCGAAGCGGGTCGTCGGGAACTCGCCGGCGAACAGGGGGATGCCCTTGCCCAACACGATCGGGTGGACTTTGAGGACCAGTTCGTCGATCTCCGGCAGGAGGGTGGCCGCCAGCCTGCCGCCGCCGCACAGCCAGATGCCCAGGCCCGCCTCCTCCTTCAGTTCGCGGACCTTGGTCAGTGGGTCGCCGACGACCTCGACGTCCGGTGGCGCGGTGCTGAGCCTGGTCGACACCACGTACTGCCGCAGGTGCGGGTACGGGCTCGGCAGGCCGCCCGGCACCTGGTAGGTGGCGCGGCCCATCACCACCGTGTCGAAGTTCTTGTTCGGCGCGTCGATGCCCATCGCCTCCCGCAACTGCGCGGGCAACGTGTCGGGGTACTCCTCGAACAGGGCCGTCATGTGGTCGCCCTCGAACAGGAAGTCGCCGAAACCGCCCTTCGGGTCGGCGATGAAGCCGTCGAGCGAGGTGGCGACGAAGTAGGTGAGGTTTCGCATCGTGTCCTCCGTTTGGTCGAGTCGGGTGGAACCACTGCGACTGTAGTACTATGGCCGCAGTGGTTGTCAAGGAGGGATCATGGTGCGTAACCCGACCAGGCGTACCGCGCTTGTCGACGCGGCCATCGAAGTGCTGGCCAGGGACGGTGCGCGGGGCCTCACGTTCCGCGCGGTGGACCAGGAGGCCGGGGTGCCCAACGGCACCGCGTCGAACTACTTCGCCAGTCGTGACGACCTGCTCCGGCAGGTCGGCGAGCACATCCACGTGCGGCTCACGCCGGACGCGCAGCGGCTGGCGGAGACGATGTCCGGGCCGCCGGACAAGAGCCTCGTGGTGCGGCTGTTGCAGGAGCTGCTCGAACGGCTCCAGGTCGACCGCACGGGCTACCTGGCGCTGCTGGAGCTGCGGCTGGAGGCGACCAGGCGGCCCGAACTCCAGGCCGCGCTGACCAAGACGATCAGCGACAACCTGGAGCAGAACATCCAGTTCCACCTGGACGCCGGCCTGCCCGGCGACCGCACCACGGTCGTGTCGCTCTACCTGGCGATGAGCGGGCTGATGGTGGAGCGGCTGACCCTGCCCGACGTGCTGCCCGAGGAGGAGATGAACAAGCTGATCTCGGCGTTGGTCGACCGGACGTAGGCGTCATCGGGCGACAGACGCGACCGGGCGAAGGCTCCCGACTCGGGCGCCGGCGCAGGCAGGCGACCGGGCGACGGCGCGACCGGGCACCGGTGGGCGTCGGCGACACCCGGCACGGGAGCGATCGGGTGCGGGCGAGACCAGGTGCGGGTCAGCGGTCGAACGGGCCGCCGATGATCGTCATCGCCACGAAGATCACGGCGAACCCCAACCCGCTGTACAGCAGCGCGTCCACGCTGCGGCTCCGGATCGCGATCAACCCTGCCTGCTCGTCGGTCACCAGCACCCGCAGCAGCGCCGCGATCAGCAGCGCGACGCCGATCAGCACCGCGCCCTGCCGCCAGTGGTACTGCACGATCCGCACGAGACCCAACCCGACGACGCCCAGCACCAGCGCGAACGGCAGGTGCTTGCCCGCCGCCGACCGCCAGCGCTGCTCCGGCAACAGCTCCACCGCTCCCGCCTCAGGCCGTCGCGACCGCGCGCTCGGCTGCCTCGACCGTGTTGGTCAGCAGCATCGCAATGGTCATCGGACCCGCGCCACCCGGGATCGGCGCGAGGAACCCGGCCACCTCGGCCACGGCCGGGTGCACGTCGCCCACCAGGCCGGCCTCGGTGCGGGTGATGCCGACGTCGACCACGGCCGCGCCGGGCTTCACCATGTCCGCCGTGATCAGCCCGGGGCTGCCCGCCCCCGCGACCACGATGTCCGCCCGTCGCACCTCGGCGGCGAGATCCTTGGTGCCGGTGTGGCACAACGTCACGGTGGCGTTCTCCGACCGGCGGGTCAGCAGCAGCCCGATGGGTCGACCGACCGTCACCCCGCGCCCGACCACGGTCACGTTCGCCCCGGACAGCGGCACGTCGTAGCGGCGCAGCAGCTCGACCACGCCGCGCGGCGTGGCGGGCAGCGGCGCCTCGTCGCCGAGCACCAGCTTGCCCAGGTTGACCGGGTGCAGCCCG
The DNA here is from genome assembly GCF_053601135.1 of Actinosynnema sp. NPDC004786. Classification (NCBI taxonomy): domain Bacteria; kingdom Bacillati; phylum Actinomycetota; class Actinomycetes; order Pseudonocardiales; family Pseudonocardiaceae; genus Actinosynnema; species Actinosynnema sp. NPDC004786. The sequence continues at coordinate 14,980 of NZ_JBSGBG010000013.1, forward strand.
TCGCCGTCCTTGCGCGGGTCGATGCGCTCCAGGACCGGGTTGGGGTCGAGGTGCTTGGGCAGCGGCAGCTGCACGATGTACGCGGTGCACGCCGGGTCCGCGTTCAGCTCGTCGATGACCGCTTCGAGCTGCTCCTGCGTGGTGTCCGCGGGCAGGTCGCGGCGGATCGACGTGATGCCGACCTTCTCGCAGGCCAGGTGCTTGCCCCGCACGTACGAGTGCGAACCCGGGTCGTCACCGACCAGCACGGTGGCCAGCCCCGGCGTCACCCCCCGCTCGCGCAACGCGGCGACCCGCGCGCGCAGGTCTTCGAAGATCGCGTCCCGGGTGGCCCTGCCGTTGAGGATCGTCGCAGTCACGTGCCTCATCCTCTCATCACCGCCGGCCGGGCAACGCGGCGACCACCACCGCGATCAGCGTCAACGCCGTGCCGACCAAGGCGGTCACGGACACGTGCCCACCTGCGGCGGGAGCGACGACGTCCACCGCGAGCGCGCCGACGAGCTGCCCGGCGACCTGGCACAGCCCGACCAGCAGGACCCCGAGCCACCGCACCGCCAGCACGGCCGAGCCGATGGTGCAGATCCCGAGCGCGCCGCCCGCGTAGAACCACGGCTCGGCCGGCGCGACCGAGGGCAGCCCGCGCACCGCCACGTCCACCGCGCACACGACCAGCAGCACGGCGGTCCCGGTGCCGAAGTTGACCAGCGTGGTCACCCGCGTGCTCCGCGCCGCCTCGCGGACCAGCCCGTTCACCGCCTGCTGCCAGCCCAGGCCGATCCCGGCCGCCGCGGGCAGCAGCGCGAGCCACAACGCGCCCGCCCCGCCCACCTCGTCCGACACCGCCACGGCGACCGCCACCACGGCCAACGCCGCACCGGCCACCCGCGGCCAGGTCAGCGGCACGCGGCCGGCCGGTCCGATCCCCGCCCGGTCCACCGCCAGGCTGCTCACCGCCTGCGCGCCCACCGCCGCCACGGTGAACACCGCCACGCCCAGCGCCGCGACCGTCAACCCCTGCGCGGACACGAAGAACGCCCCGCACGCCCCGCCGACGCACTGCCACCAGCGGATCCGCCCGGTTCGCAGGGACGCCCGCAGCCGGGCCAGACCGGCCCGCCCGGCCGCCGTCGTCGGCACGCCCAGCAGCAACAACGCGAACCCGCCGCCGAACGACACCAGCGCGGCCAGGAACCCGTCGCCGAACACGTGCCCCAACTCGCCGTTCAACCGCCCCTGCACGGCCAGGAACACCCCGCCGACGAACGCGAGGAGTCCGCCGATCAGGCGCACTTTGTCACCCAACCGAGGCCGCCCTCCGGTTCCGCACCCGGCTCGCCAGCAGCGCGCCCAGCAACGCCGCCGCAGCGCTCGCCCCGGCCGCCGCGGCCGGCCCGAAGTGGTCCAGCAGCGACCCGGCCACGGGCAGCGCCAACGCCGACCCCGCCGTGGTGAACGTGCCCATCCACCCGAACGCCTCCGCCTTGCGGTCGTCCGGCGCGAGCCCGCTGATCCGCTGGTTGTTGGCCGCGATGGCGGGGGCGATCGCCAGCCCGCCCACCCCCAGCACGAGCCCGATCAACCACGCCGACGACGGTTCCCGCACCGGCGGCAGGACCAGCACCAGCGGCGCGATGCCCAGCGCCATGACCAGCATCCGCCGGGTGAACCGCGCCGGTCCGGCGAACCCGCCCGCGATCAACCCGCCGACCACCGACCCGATGCCCCACACCGCCGTCAGCACACCCGCCATCCCCGGACTGCCCAGGTCACGCGCCCACGCGATGATCACCATGTCGATCGACACCAGCGACGCCACCATGAACAACGCCGTCACCAGCGCCAACACCAGCGACCCGTCGCGCAGCAACGTCCGCCCACCGGGTTTCGCCTCGCGCGCCACCGGCTGGTCCAGCCCCGCCCGCCGCAACGCGACACCGAACCCGAGCGCGCCGAACACCGCCAGCGCACCGCTCAGCCACAGCGCCGCCTGCGCGTTCCACACCGCCACGACGGTCGCCGCCAGCGCCGGGCTGACGATGTACATGACCTCCTGCATGGACGCCTCGACGGTGTACACCGCGGACTGCGCCGGCCCCGCCGCCAACCGGGGGAAGCTCGCCCGGCTCATCGCGGTCACCGGCGGCGTGAACGACCCGGTCACGAACCCCACCACCACGGCCACCGGCCACGCCGAGCCGGGCAGGACGGCGGGCAGCACGCCCAGCACCGCGATGCCCACCCCGTAGCCGGCCGAAGTGACCAGCAACAACCGCCCGGCGGGGCTCCGGTCCGCCGCCCGACCGCGCAGCGGCCCCGCGACGCCCATGCCGAGCGTCAACGCGCCGCCGACCACGCCCGCCACGGCGTACGAGCCCGTCCACCCGGCTATCAGGAACGACACCGCCAGCGGCGTCCCGGGCAGGTGGATGCGGCCCACCATGGACCACAACAGCAGCCGCGGCAGGTGGGGTATCGCGGCGAGTTCTCGGTACGGACGCAGCACGGGTGACACTCTGCCCCCGTCGACCGACAAACCGGTGTCGAATATCCGTGGGAACCCGCGCGCCCCGGTGAGCGTCAGCACCGGTGGGTGGCGCGCAGAGGGGGCAGCTGTGACCGATCCGACCGGACGCCGGGCCGAGCTGGAGGCGCGGAACGCGGCCATGCGCGAGCAGGTCGACTCCCTCCTGGGCGAACTGCGGGAGAAGACCGCCGAGCTGCGGGAGACGCAGGCCAAGGCCATGGCGATCACGGCGACCGCGGTGTCCGACGACGGCGCGGTCCGCGCCACGGTCGACTCCGCCGGCGCGCTGACGTCCCTGGAGTTCTCCGCCAACGCCTTCGAGCGCACCACGCCCGACAAGCTGGCCAGGCTCGCCACCGAGACCGTGCGACGGGCCGTCGCCCAGGCCCGCACGGAGCTGAACGAGGTGCTCGCACCGGCGCGGCAGGGGCCGAGCATCGACCTGTCGGAGATGCTGCCCGGCGTGCCGTCGCTGGCCGACCTCATCCCCCGACCACCTGTCGTGCCCGAGCCGTCGCCACGTCGGCCCGCGCCGCCCCCCGGCGACGACGACGGCGACAGCGTCATGGACAGGAGTGGCTGGTGAGCGGGTTCGAGGTCAGCGTGTCCGGGCTGCGCAGCGGCGCGGGCCGGTTCGGGGCGGCGGGCGACTCGCTCGACGGCGTGCTGCGGGCGTTGGACTCGGCATTGCGGGCGGAGGGGCAGTGCTGGGGCGGTGACGAGTCGGGGCAGGCGTTCGCCCGGCAGTACGTGCCCAACTCGCAGGCCACGCTGGAGGCGTTCGGCAACCTCGCCCGCGCCCTGGCCGACATCCGCACCGGCGTGGAGCAGACCGCCGACGCCTACGAGGGGTCCGACGAGGGCAACGCGACCGGGATCTCCCGGACTTACTGAGGGGTGACGCGGTGGGCATCGAGATCCCGGGCGAGGTCACCTGGCTGTTCCCGATCGTGGTCGGGCAGAGCTGGCCGGAGGGGGACGAGACGGCGCTGCGGCGGATGGCCGACGCCTACCGCGCGGCCGCGCAGGGCGTGCAGGCCGTCATCGACGAGGGCAACGGCGCGGCGTCCACGGTGCTCGCGAGCCAGACCGGGGAGGCGGCGCAGCGGTTCGAGGAGTACTGGCGCAAGTTCACCGAGGGCGACGGCTCGTACCTGCCGAAGCTGCGGGAGATCTGCGAGCAGTTGGCGGACAGCTGCGACAACACCGCGCTGGAGGTGGAGTACACCAAGCTGTCGATCATCGCGTCGCTGGTCGCGCTGGCGATCGAGATCGCCGCGCTGGTCGCCGCGGCGTTCGGCACGTTCGGCGCGTCCACCGCGGGCATCCCGATCGCGCAGCAGGCGACGCGGCTGGTCGTGCAGTTCACGTTCCGGCAGTTGGTCATCGCGATCCTCCGCGAGGTCGCCGTCTCCGTGGGCATCGACGCGGCCATCCAGGCGGTGCAGGTGGCGCGCGGCGACCGGGAGTCCTGGGACTGGGGCAAGACGACCGAGGCGGCCGTGTCGGGCGTGGTGTCCGGTGTGGTCGGCGGTGTGTCGGGCGGGCTGAAGTTCGAGGGCGGCGGGTTGGCCGGGCAGGTGGCCGCGGGCGTGACGCGGGGCGCGGTCGAGGGCGCGGTGTCGACGGTCGGCACGGCGGCGGCGCTCGGGCAGGACATCTCGGCGCGGGACGTGCTGATGGGCGCGTCGGCCGGCGCGGTGTCCGGCGGGGTCGGCGGGGCGAAGGACGGGATCTCCGTCGAGGCGCCGCGGATCGACCCCGGTGCGCCGGTCGGCGCGCCGCCGCACGTGGGACCGGTGCCGGGTGCCGTTCCCGGCGGGGTGCCGGGTGGTTCGCCGGGCGGTTCCCCCGGTGGTCCGCCGGTGAGCCGTGACGGGCTGAACCGGCCCGCCGGGGCGACCGCGGCGTCGTCGGTGGCCGCGCCGCCCGCGCCCGGTCCCAGGGTGGGCGCGGTGCCCTCGGTCGGTGGGGATTCCCCGGCCGGTGGTTCCCCGGGCGGTTCCCTGACCGGCGGTTCTTCGACGCCTCCGGTGGTCGGCGGGGCTCCGGCCGGTGCGCCCGGTGGGCGGAGCGGGGCGTCGGTGCCGACCGCGCCGGTCGCCGCCGCCGGACCGTCGATCGGGAGCCGGTTGGGATCGGTGCCCGGTCCGGCCACGCCGGGGGTTCCGGGCGGTGCGGTTCCAGGCGGTGCGGTTCCAGGCGGTGCGGTTCAGGGGCGTGCGATCCCGGGCAGTGCGGTTCCCGGTGGTTCGACACCCGGCGGTCCGACACCCGGCGGCTCGGCGGCGGGGTCGGTTCCCGGTTCGGCTCCTGGCGGTGCCGCGGCGCGGATGCCTGGTGGGATGCCGGCCGGTGGGTCGGTGCCGGGTGGTTCGGCGTTCACGCCCGGGGTGGGCGGTGCTGCGCCGGGTGGGTCGGGCGCGACTCCGGCGGCGACGCCGCACGGTGGGTCGGTCGGGTCCGGTGTCCGGCCGGGTGGTGGTGTGCCGGGGGCCGTGCCTGTCGGTGGTTCTGTCGGAGGTGGGACGCCGGCGGGTGGAATTCCCGGTGGGTCCGCCCCGGCCGGTTCTGCGCCGGCAAGTGCGGGGCCGGTTGGTTCGGGAGCGGCGGGTTCAGGGCCTGTCGGTTCCGCGCCTCTGGGTGGCATGCCGATGGCCGCCGGGACCGGTGGCGGTGCGTCGACCACGGCCGGTGGGTCGCGTGGGCCGTCGGCGGCGGGCAACGCCTTCACACCCGAGTCCGCCGCGCCCACCCACCGCGATCAACCTCAGCGTGATCAGGTCAAACGCGATCAGAACGCCGGCGATCAGCACGCCCGGGGGAACGACGCGGTGGCCGCCGGTTCGTTGACCGGGTTGCCGACCGAGCCGTTGCCGGCCACCGGTCCCGCGTCGATGCCCGAGCAGCGCGGCCCGGCTCCGACGGCTCCGCCGCCGCACGCGCCGGCACCCGCCATCCCGGCGCAGCCCGGCGGGTTCGGACCGCAGCCCGGCGCATCGGCCGCACCCGTGCGACCGGACGCCTCGGCGGCTCCCGCACGTGCTCCGGAGTCCCCGTCCCGACCCACGTCCGCGGCCCCGATCCGCGCGGACGATCCCGCGCCGGCCGCGCGCGGCGCGGACGGACCCACGCCGAGCACTGACGGCCCCGCGGCGGACTCGCCCAAGTCGGATCTCGCCGACACGACCAGCGCCGACACGAGCAGCGCCGACACGACCGGTGCCGACACCACCGGTGCGGACCCCGGCACCGACGCAGTGGAAGCGCCGGCGGATCTCGTCGGCGAACCCGGTGACGAGCACACCCCGGCCTCCAGCCACGAATGGCCGGCCGAGGCCGACGCCGGAACGGACACCGGCACCGGCACGGATCCCTTCCCCCACAAGAACGTCTGGGGGCAACCGGCCGGCGTCGTCCCCGGCTTCTCCGCCGACGGTGACTACATCCCCGTCCACGAGAGCACGGGCCCCACCGACCAGGCCGTCGGCACGTACGACCACCGCGTCGCGGCCCTGATCGAGCCGTCCTACCAGCCCTACGGCCCGTACGGCGACTACCAGTCCTTCCGCGACGCCCACTCCAAGCCCGACGGCAGCATCGACTGGCCGCCGAACCAGGGCGCGGACGGCGCGCGGGTGGTCGTGGAACTGCCCGCCGGCACCGTCCTCGACCGCTTCGGCAGCCCCAACGGCGACTTCCTCTCGCCCCTGCGCCCCGACGGCGAGGCATACGGCTTCGGCGAGCGCGCGATCATGCCGGACAGCCTCGGCAAGGGCTACCACGTCTACGTCCTGGACGCCCCGCTCACCGTCGAACTCGCCCGGGTCGCCCCCGCGTTCGACCAGAACGGCGGCGCGCGGCAGCTCCAGCCGGTCTTCGACGCCGACCTCGTGGACCCGTCCACGGGCAAGATGAGCGTCCAGCGGCTGGTCGACCTCGGCGTGCTGCACGAGGTCGCCGCGCCACCCGCGGACGGCCGGGTGCTGCCGCCCGACTTCGGCACGTTCGACGCGGACGGCAACGTCCGCACGCCCGACCCGGTCAGCGTGGCCGACGCCCGGAACGGCGCGTTCGACGGCTACGTGCCCGGTGACGGGCCGACCGCCCCGAACCCCGACCTCGGCCCGGTCGCCCACCAGGGCCCGATCCCGCTCGGCGAGGTGTCCCAGCGCGTCGACCAGGCGATCCGCAACAGCCAGGTCACCGACGCGGGCGTCGCGCTGCACGCGGAGGACCGGCTCCGCGACCTGGCCTCCCGCGTCCCGGCCACCGACGGCCACGCCGTCCTCGACGTGCACACCGACGGCGACGGCGTCCGCATCGGCGGCACGCACTACACCCGCGCGGAACTCGTCCAGCTCATCGCCCACCACCCGGACCTCGCCGGCCGGCCGCTGCTGCTCGTCGGCTGCGACGCGGCCGCGGGCGGCGGGGACAGCCTGGCCGCGCACGTCGCCCGCGAGACCGGGCAGCGGGTCGTCGCGCCGGACACCCTCGCCTGGTCCGACCGGGACGGCAACGTCTACGCCAGTTCCCCGGACGGGGCCGGGCCGAAGCTCCCGCCGGACGGCGGCTGGCACGCGTTCGAGCCCGACGGCACGCACGCGCCGGTCGGCGAGCGCGGGATGCCGCCCGGCCACGAGCCCCGGGGCGACCTCGCCACCGCCGACGACCAGGCGCACCGCGGCCGGCTCGACATCGAGCCGCAGGTCCAGCAGCCCTGGTCCGCCCCCGGGACCGCGCACGAGCAGCACGTCCGACTGGCCGACCACGAGTCGTACTTCCGCACCGGCCAGGAGTTGCCGAGGGACACCAGCGTCAGCCGGGTCAACGCCGAGATCGGCCAGGCCCCGGCGCACGCGCAGGTCACGTCCGACGGCTTCTACGGCCTCGGCCCGGCCCGGCGCCCGACCGCCACTTGGCCGACGCCCGCCAACGGCGTGGTGCAACTGGCCGCGCGGCGCACGAGGACCGACGACGGGGACGCGCACTCGGTGCAGGTCGTCGGCGGCGACACCGGCGGCTGGACGCCGGAGCAGCGCGCGGCCGTCACGCGGCCGTTCGGCAACGCCGACCCGTTCGCCGCCCGCGCCGGCCTGCCGCCGGACACCCGGTTCGTGCTGGACGACCACCGCGGGCAGGGCTACGGCACGTTCCAGACCGGCCCGGACGGCTCGACCTCGCACGTGCACACCTCCCGGCCCTTCAGCCCCGACCTGAACAACCCGCTGCCCAACGCGGTGCTGGTCGCCGACGACGACGCGTGGCGGGGGCGCGCCAACGGCGACGGCGAGACCGTCGCCACGACCGGCCGGCCGGACCTGAGGTCCGGTGGCGCGATCCGCCGCGACGGCGGCGCCCAGTCCGACGTCGGCAGCCACGGGGAGGTGGACGCCGACGGCGGCCACCACCAGGGCAACGAGACCGGTGGTCCGGGGGAGGCGGCGAACCGGTCGAGCCGGCAGCGCGACCAGAACCAGGGCAACGGGCGGCCCGCGTTCGTCACGGCCGAGACCTGGCACCGGGTGGAGCGGGACCGCGCGGGCTTCGCGAGATCCGGCGGTACGGTCGAGCTGATCGACACGTTCGCCCTGCGCGACCCCCTGCAACGCCACCCGCACACGCACCAGACGCGGTGGCGTGTGACGCTCGCCGACGGCACCACCGAGATCTACGTCAGGAGCTACCCGAATGAGCACAACGCAGCCCTCTGGCCGGCCGACTTCTGAGCAGCGCCACGACGAGCTGCTCCAGCACATCGGCGGCATGCTGCTGGACGCTGCTCCGGGGGGTTTCCGGCGGATCGACCTGCTCGTGCGGATGACCGTGGCGGTGCAGGACGCGGTGCTGAAGGTCTACATGCCCGACCGCTCCACCCCCGAGGTGCTGCCGCCCGAAGGGCTCAACGCCGCGTTCCAGGAGATGCGGCAGGTGCTCTACCAGCCCGGCCGCGGCACGTGGTTCTCCGCCCGGTGCGTGGTGAACGCGCCGGTGAGCATCGACATCACGTACAACTTCGACCACGACCCGCGGTTCGACCCGCCCGTGCCGGCCGCGGACTTCGCCCGCGACCTGGAGGTCTTCCCCCGCGACGAGGTCTTCGTCCCCGACTGGCTGCGCGCCAAGCTGGTCGAGGCGGCCGAGGGCGCGAAGGGCCCGAGCACCGAGGAGCAGAACGCATGACCGCGCCGCAGCTGGACGTCGAGGACCAGAACGCGATCCTCGGCTCCGTCACCACCCTGCTGGTGCAGCGCCTGCCCGGCGACTGGGAGCAGTTGTCCGTCGACTTCCGGATGGTGGGCCGCTACCTGGAGACGGAGGTCTCCGGGCTGACGATGTGGGGCTCGTCGTTCGACTGGGAGCTGCCGCCCGAGGCGCTGCCGTTCTTCGTGCGGCTGCGCGACGGCATGGCGCGGCCGGGCCGCGGCACGTGGTTCACGATGAAGTTCCGCCTGGTGCACCCCGACACGTACTCGGCCGAGTTCGACCGGGACGGCGAGCCGGACTGGACGCAGCCGCCCGGCCCGGAGCACCTGGCCGAGGACCTGGAGCTGTACCCGCGCGACGACGACGCGGTCCCGGACTGGCTGCGGCCGGGCGTCGGCCCCGCAGTGATCGCCGCGCCGCTGTTCGACGGGCCCGACCCGGTCGTGCGCGACCGGCCCGCCGTGCACCCGCAGGAGCTGGACGACGTGCTGGCCTACCTGGAGAACGCGCCGGTCGTGCTGGCCGCGCGCTCCTACGGCCCGGACGTGCTCGACCCCGGCTCGACGCCGTCCGTGCCGCTGTCGTTCCACACCGACGGCGTCTGGGTGTGGCCCGGCGGCGTGGCCTACTACCTGCGCCGCCACCACGTGCCCCCGGTGCCGCAGCTCGTGCAGCACATCCGCGACAACGGCTACGCCGTGCCGCCGGTCGGGCCGGAGGCGGAGCGGGCGGCCGCCGCCGTGGCGACCGGGCAGGCGCAGGGCGCGCCGCTGCCCGAGCACCGGCCGCGCGTGATCACCGACGCCGACCGGCGCGCGCTGGACCACCTCAAGGCCCGGCTGGACCACTTCGGGGTGGCCGAGTCCGAGTACGGCATCGTCGAGCCGAAACCCGACGCGCTGGTGCTCGAACCCGCGCCCGGCCCGTCCGGCTGGCAGGTCCAGTTCTGGGACGGCAGCCGGGGGCCGCACGGCAGGCCGCGGGTGTACGAGCACGCCGTGGACGCGGCCAAGGTGCTGCTGGCCGAACTGCTGTGGCGGGCGGACGTGGACCGGACCCCGGCCGCGGCCGACACGGGCGCGCTCGTGGCGCCCGTCGCGGACATCCGGCCGCTGCCCGACGAGCCGCCGCTGTCGCTGTTCCGCGACCGCGAGGACGTGGTCGTGCCGGTCGGCGTCGAGCTGGACCGGTTCGGCGCGGACACCGGCAACCTGGTCTACGCGGCCGGCACCGCGTTCGGGCAGCGCTCGCTGCCGCCGGACTGGCTGAACCGCCGCTACCACGTCTACCGGGTGCAGAAGCCGGTGCCCGCGCTCAAGGGCGTCGCGGTGCCGTGGTTCGGGCAGGCGGGCGGCGGCACGGGCTACTTCCTGGCGACCTCGGTGCGCGACCTGCTGGCCGACGGGAGCCTGGTCGAGGTGCCCCCGCCGCCGGTCCGGCCGTAGCCCCCGGACGCCCCGCGGACCCCGCTCGACGGCATTGCTCCGTTCGGCTCAGCGGGGTCACGTGCGGGCACGGGGAGTCGCGGGGGAAGATGTGCACGTGTCCGAGCTGAAGCCGCTGAACCCGACCGAGCAGGATGCGCTGGTCAAGCAGATCGGCCTGACGCTGATGAGGGCCGCGCCCGAGGAGTGGCGGCACGTGACCGCGGAGTACCGCGCGACCGGCCGGTACTTCGAGCTGGCCGCCGAGGTCCGCACCGCCGACGGCGCGGTGCGCGCCTGGTCGCCGCCGCAGGAGGTGGCCGGGCTGTTCTCGCGGCTGCGCGCGGGCATGTACCGGGACGGTCGCGGCAGCTGGTCCAACGCCCGCTACCAGCTCGACCACCCGTCCAGCTACAACCTCGACTTCGACCGGGCCGAGCCGACCTGGACGACGCCACCGCCGCCGCAGGCGTACCTGGACGAGATGCGGTTCTTCCCCCGCACCGACGAGAACGTGCCGGACTGGCTGCGCCGCCGCCTCCAGCAGGCGACGCCCCCGCCGCCACCGCCGCCGCCGCCGCCCGCCGACCAGCCGCCGCCGCGCGCGTTCCGCACGGCCCGGGTGTTCGACGGCGCGGGCCCCGGCGGGCGGCCGTCGGTGAACCGGCCGCCGGTCGCGGACGCCGACCGCGACCTGCTGCTGAGCTACCTGGACCGGGCCCCGGTCGCGGTGATCGGGCGCGGGTTCGACGCGGACGTGCTGAACCCGGACGCGCCGTCGGTGGTGCCGGTGGCGTTCCAGACCGACGGGCACTGGATCTGGCCCGCCGCGGTCGGCTACTACCTGCGGGCCTACGGCGTGCCGCCGGAGCCCGAGCTGGTGGAGCGGGCCCGGGCGCAGGACTTCGTGCTGCCCGAGGTGACGGAGGAGGCGCGGGTCGCCGCCGCCGCGAACCTGGGCGCGCCGGCCGCGCCGCAGGGCACCGAGCTGCCCGTGGCCGAGGCGCCGCCCGCGCCGGTCGAGCCGCCGGTCGAGGTGGGCGCGACGGTGGCCGCGCCGCTGCCCGAGCCGCTCGCCGACGAGCCGCGGCAGGCCGTCGAACCGGCCGCGAACACCGACGTCGAGGAGACCGCGAACCTCACCGAGCTGAAGCCGGACGTCATCGAGTACGCCCAGGAGGGCCCGCCGTACCGGGTGCGGTTCGAAGAGGACGGCCCGGTGATCGACGACCGGTACCGCCGCGAGTCCTACGCGGACGGCATGGACCTGTTCGCGCCCGCCGCGTACGACCGCGAGCTGAACGACACCCAGACCTGGAACCCGTTCACGGACGAGGAAGCCGAGGCGGAGCAGGCCGGGCCGACCGGCGAGGCCGCCGCCGACGAGCCGCGGCACGACGACCGCGATCCGGTGCGCGAACCGCGGGTCGAGCACGAGCCCGCGCCGGCCGAGGAGCCGCGGGCCGAGGCGGACGAGGTCGAGGTCACGGCGGAGTTCGGGGTCGACCAGGCCCGGCTCTACACCCCCGGGCACGACGACGAGCGCGAGGGCGGCCGGTTCGAGGACCACGCCGACGCGCGCTTCGAGGAGTCGGACGAGTCCCGCTTCGACGACCACGCCGAGCCCGACGAGCGCCACGACGACGGGACGCGCGCCGAGCACGAGCCGCACGACGACCACGATCACGACCACCGGGACCACGACCACCACGACGACCACCGGGACCACGACGACGACCGGCACGACGACCACCGGCACGACGACGACCGGCACGACGACGACCGGCACGACGATCGGCAGCACGACGACCGGCAGCAGTTCGAGCAGGTGCCGCCGCCGTTCGCGGACCAGGCGACCCAGTTCGCCGAGGCGGTGCAGCCGTTCGACGACGTCAGCCCGGCCGCGCCGCCCGCGCCGCCCCTGACGCCGCCACCCCCGGTCCAGCCGCCGAAGCCGGTCGAGCCGCGCCACGTCACGCCGGAGGAGGAGCGGGAGCTGTCCGGCCTCCGCCGCGCCCTGGACGAGCTGGACGTGCCGCCCGCCGCCTACCGGTTCGGCGAGCCCGCCGACCGGACCTGGCTGCTGCGCACCGAGGGCCCGGACTGGGAGGTGTCGTGGTTCGACCACGGCCCCACCAACCCGGTCCGCTTCGACCGGCTGGAGGACGCGGCCGCGTACCTGGTCGGCAAGCTCGTGCTGACCAACCGGCGGGTGCCGCGCCCGGCCCCGCTGCCGCCGCCCCCGCCGCCGCAACGCCCGCGCCCGCCGATGAACAACGGGTTCCGCGAGGAGCCGCCGCGCCGCCCCGCGCCGCCGCAGCGCCCGCCGGTCGAGCCGCCCACGCAGGTCGCGCCGCAGCCCGCGGCCGCGGCGACCTCCACCCAGGAGGCCAAGCCGCAGCGGACCTGGCCGATCAACCCGATGAACGGCGAGCCGCCGCTCACCCTCTTCCGGCACAAGAAGATGGTGGAGCTGCCCGCCGGCATGGAGGTGGACCGCTTCGGCGAGGGCGAGGGCAACCTGGTCTACGCGGCGGGCACGCCGTTCTCGCAGCGCTCGCTGGTGCCGTCGTGGATCAACCGCCCGTACCACGTGTACCGGCTGCGCCGCCCGGTCGAGGTGCTGACCGGCGTCGCGGTGCCGTGGTTCGAGCAGCCCGGCGGCGGCACCGCCTACCTGATGCCGAAGACGATCGACGACATGGTCGCCGACGGCGTGCTGGTGGAGGTCGCGGGCCAGGAGCCCCCGGCGCACTAGGACACGCGCAGCCCGTGCGCGGCGGCGAACGCGACGGCCGTGTCCAGGTCCACCCGCGCGCCGCGCAGGGTGGCCTGGGCGAGGCCGTCGGCGTCCAGCCGCGCGCCGCGCAGGTCCGCGCCGTCGAACCGGCACCCGGACAGCCGGGCGCCGGTCAGGTCGGCGTCGCGCAGGTCCGCCTCGCGCAGGTCGGCGTTCTCGAGGTTGACCTCGCGCAGCCGCAGGCCGCGCAGCGACGCCTTCCGCAGCACGGCGCCGGACAGCCCCGCGAGCGTGAGATCGGTCTCCTCCAGGGTGATCGGCCGCAGCGCGCAGTCCGCGAACACCGACCCGAGCCACGAGCACGACGTGAACGCGGCGGACGCGAGCACCGCCCGCTCGAACCGGCAGGAGCGGAACGCGCTCGCCTTGTGCGCCGACTCGCCCAGGTCGGTGCGGTCGAACCGGCACTCGGTGAACGTGCACCCGGACGTGGTGAGCCCCCGCAGGTCCGCCTCGGTGAAGTCGCACCGGACGAACGACCGTCCCTCCCAGCTCTGCCCGTACAAGACCGCGTCGGTGTAGTCCTCGCCGATGATGTCCACTGTCACACCTTGTCATCGTTCGCCAGTTGGTAACCTCCGACCTGCCGGGCAACCCGCCCGGTGCGCGGTCCCGGAGTAGAGACCGCCGCTGACAGGTCGTCAGCCTGCCTAGTGGTCGTGCCCGAGGACTGAAGCCACAACATTCGGGAAGGCACATGACCCGCACGCCCGTGAACGTCACCGTCACCGGTGCGGCCGGCCAGATCGGCTACGCACTGCTGTTCCGCATCGCCTCCGGCCACCTCCTGGGCCTCGACGTCCCGGTGCGCCTGCGCCTGCTGGAGATCCCGCAGGCCGTGAAGGCCGCCGAGGGCACCGCGATGGAGCTGGACGACTGCGCGTTCCCGCTGCTGTCCGGCATCGACATCACCGACGACGCCAAGACCGCGTTCGACGGCGTCAACGTGGCGCTGCTGGTGGGCGCCCGGCCGCGCACGAAGGGCATGGAGCGCGGCGACCTCCTGGAGGCCAACGGCGGCATCTTCAAGCCGCAGGGCGAGGCGATCAACGCGGGCGCGGCGGACGACGTGCGCGTGCTGGTCGTCGGCAACCCGGCCAACACCAACGCCCTGATCGCCCAGCGGCACGCGCCCGACGTGCCCGCCGAGCGGTTCACCGCGATGACGCGCCTCGACCACAACCGGGCGCTGTCGCAGCTCGCCAAGAAGCTCGGGGTGTCGGTGACCGACATCAAGAAGCTCACCATCTGGGGCAACCACTCGGCCACCCAGTACCCCGACCTGTTCCACGCCGAGGTCAAGGGCCGGAACGCGGCCGAGGCCGTGAACGACCAGGCGTGGCTGGAGAACGACTTCATCCCGACCGTCGCCAAGCGCGGCGCGGCGATCATCGAGGCGCGCGGCGCGTCCTCGGCGGCGTCGGCGGCGAACGCGGCCATCGACCACGTGCACGACTGGGTCAACGGCACGCCCGAGGGCGACTGGGTGTCGATGGCGGTCCCGTCGGACGGCTCGTACGGCGTGCCGGAGGGCCTGATCTCGTCGTTCCCGGTCACCGTGACCGACGGCCGGTACTCGATCGTGCAGGGCCTGGAGATCGACGACTTCTCCCGCACCCGCATCGACGCCTCCGTGGCCGAGCTGGCCGAGGAGCGCGACGCGGTCAAGGCCCTGGGCCTGATCTGAGTCGTACCCCACGGGAGGGCCGCCGCCGGTGGCCCTCCCGTGGCATGTTGGGCGCATGACCCAGTGGCCCGTGCCGACCCCGAACCTGCCCTCCGACGTGCACCCGGCGCTCGCCGCCACCGCGCTCGCCGCGTCGGCCGCCTACGACCGCGCCCGGCGCGAGTTCAGCCGCGCGCAGCTGCGCGAGGAGATCGCCGACGGCGCGGACGGCACGCCCACCATGCGGGTGGACGCGATCGTGGAGGCGGCGATCGCCGAGGCCGCCGCGGCGGCGGGCGCGAACCTGCTGTCCGAGGAGGCCGGCTTCCTGGACCACGGGTCCGCCGCCACGCTGGTGATCGACCCGGTGGACGGTTCCGCGAACGCCGCCATGGGCGTGCCGCTGTCCTGCTTCGCGGGCGCGCTGGTGCTCGACGACGAGCCCGTCGAGGCCCTCACCGTCTGGTTCGACACCGGGCGCGCGTGGTCGGCGCACGCCGGCCGGCCGACGCCCTACCGCACGACGGGGCGCACCGAGCTGAAGGGCGCGTCGATCTGCCTGATGCGGCCCAAGCGCGGCGCCGAGGACGCGTGGATGCGCGTGGCGAACCAGGTCGAGCGCGTCCGGATCCTGTCCACCACGTGCCTGGAGGCGGTCCTGGTGGCCGAGGGCGCGGTGGACGCGTTCGCCGACCCCGGCTCGGACACCCACCGCCTGATGGACCTGATCGCGGCGCTGGTCACCGTGCCGGCGGCCGGGGGAGCGCTGCTGGACCTGCGCGGCCGGCCGCTGACGTTCGACCTGGACCTGTCGCGCCGCTGGTCGGGCATCGCCGCCGCCACGCCGGCCCTGGCCGACGACCTGATCACCACGATCCTCGGCTGAGACCGCTCCCAGGTGGCCGTTCCGGTCGGGCGCGGCTCACCGGGCGGCGCGGGCGTCGTCGGGAAGTCCACCTGAACGTGTGACGGCTCCGACCGTCCACACCGGACGGCCGGCGGGACGTGCCCGCGCCGGCCGGCGTGCGCCCACGAGGCCGCGCGCACCGGCCGGTTCGGAGGGACGACCCGGCGCCGCCCTACCGCGCCGGGGTCGAGTCCTTGATCCTGGGTGATTCCGGGGTCCGCGGCTCGACCAGGCTGTCGGGGCCGGGGTAGACCAGCCCTTCGTGGCCGTCGGAGAAGCGGACCAGGTACGGGGGCGCACCTCCCGAGCCGCGGACTTCCAGGATCTCGCCGATCGTCTCGTCGAGACCCACCGCGCGGCTGTGGATGTGCAACCGGTCGCCTACTGTCGCGTGCATCTGCAACACCTCCGGTGCGTCACAGCGTAGGACTGTTCCGAAGGTACCGACAGCCTGGCATTTCCGCTCAGGCGCAGGCGTTGGACAGCTTCGCCACCCGGTCCAGCTTCTCCTGCGACCACGCCGCGATGTTGGACGGGTTGAGGTCGTCCAGCGTCACGTTGCCCATGGTGTCGGAGACGCCGGTGATGGCGTCCTTGAGCGTGGTGTCGCCCGCCTTCGCGGCCAGATCCTCCAGCTCCTTGGCCTTCTGCTGGGTTTCCTCCACCGCCTTCTGCGGGTCGGCGGCATCGGGGGTGAAGCCCGCGAGCTTGAGCGCCTCGATGCACAGCTGCGCCTTGTCCGCGGCCTGGCCGACCTGGTTGGCCGTGTCGGATGCCTGCTGCACGGCCTCACAGCCGGACACCGCGGCGGCGAGCCCCACCGCCAGCAGGAGGGTGGCTAGCGGACGACCTGCGCGCATGGGGGTGCTCCCGTTCTCCGTTGACCGTTTCGTCCGACTCTACCGACGCGCGTACAAGCGCCGCACCACGTCGTCGATTTCCGGCGCGACGACAACCAGGTCGTGCACCGCAGCCCGCGCGGCCACGGCGGAGATCAACGCGGCCGCGGTGGTGTCCTCGCGGCGGAACGTGAGGTGGTGTCGCAACCCGCCCGCCTCGGTCCGCACCGCCGTGACGCCGGGGAACCCGTCCAGCTCCGCCGGTTCCTCCAGGTCCACCACGAGCACGCGTTCCGGCGCCACCTCGGCGCGCAGGTCGGCCAGCGGTCCGTCGGCCAGCACCGTGCCCCGGTCGATGACCACCAGGCGCGGGCACAGCCGCTCGATGTCGTCCAGGTCGTGCGTGGTCAGCAGGAGCGTCGTGCCGCGTCGCGCGTTCAGCTCCGCCAGGAACTCCCGCAGCCGCTCCTTGGACTCCAGGTCGAGCCCGATCGTCGGCTCGTCCAGCACCAGCAGCTCCGGCCCGTGCAGCAGGGCCGCGGTGACCTCGCCGCGCATCCGCTGCCCCAGCGAGAGCTGGCGGACCGGCGTGCCCAGGAAGGGGTCCAGCTCCAGCAACTCCGCGCACTCCCGCAACCGGCGCCGGTGATCGGCCGCGGGCACCCGGTAGATGGCGCGCAGCAGCTCGAAGCTGTCCCGCAGCGGCAGGTCCCACCACAGCTGGCTGCGCTGCCCGAACACGACGCCGATCCGCCGCGCCAGCTCGCGCCGTGCCCGCGAGGGGTCCACCCCGCACACCCGCACGTGCCCGGACGTGGGCACGAGGACGCCGGTCAGCACCTTGATGGTGGTCGACTTGCCGGCGCCGTTGGGCCCGACGTAGCCGACCGCCTCGCCCGCCTCGACGTCGAACGAGACGGCGTCCACGGCCCGGACGACGTGCCGGTGCCTGCGGAACCGGCCGGCCTTGGCCGTGACGACGAACTCGCGGCGCAGGTCGCGCACCTCGATCATGACCCAGTCCCTCGGTAGTGCCGGACGGCCGTGCGCCACACGAGACCGGCGACGACGGCCGCGGCGGCGGCGACCAGCGGTGAGGCCCAGCCCAGCAGCGCCGGTCCGCCCAACGGGTCCGGGCGGTCCAGCAGGGCCAGGCTGGGGTAGTAGGCGACGAACGCGCCGGGGACGACGAACGCGAAGAACCGTCGCAACCACGGCCCGTAGACCGTGATGGGGTACGAGGTGAACGCGTTGCCGCCGTACGTGACCGCGTTGGCGACCTCCTGGCCGTCGACCACCCAGAAGCACACGGCGTTGGCCGCGACCCAGATCGACGCGAAGATCACCGCGCCGCTGATCGGCGCCACCACGACCAGCGCCACCGCCCACGGCGACCACGCGATGTCGTTGCGCGCCAACGCGTACGCCAGGGTCGCCGCCCCGGCCGCGATCCGGCCGACCTTCCGCAGGTGCAGGTCCGACGCCATCATCTGCGCCAGGGTGCCCAGCGGCCGCAGCAGCAGGACGTCGAACGCGCCGGTCCGGATGTGGGCCGGCAGCTCGTCCAGCTGGCCGGCGACCAGGTCGGCGATCCCGAAGGAGATGCCGGCGATGGCGTACATCAGCACGACCTCGTCCACCGAGAACCCGCCGAGCGCGCCGATCCGGTGGAACAGCACCAGGATGATCGCCAGCTCCGCGGACTGGTTCACCGCCTGCGCGAGGCACTGGAGCGCGAACGAGGTCCGGTAGGTCGTCTGCCCGCGCAGGCGCGCGCGGACCAGCTTCGCGTAGACGTGGTCAGCCACCCTGGACCACCACCTTGCGCACGGCGCGGTGCAGCACCAGGTGGCCCGCGGCCAGGACCGCGACCGCCCAGGCCGCCTGGCCCGCCAGGAGCGGCCACGGCGAGCCGCGTTCCAGGAACACCTCCACCGGCGCCTGGAGCATCGCGGCGAACGGCGTGGACCACACGATCGGGATCGCCCAGTCGGGGAAGAACGCCAACGGCACCGCCAACCCGCACAACAGCCACGTGGCGGACGTGTAGAGCGCCAGCACGCCCCGGTGGTCCAGGAGCCAGAACGTCGTCGTGTTCACCAGGAACCGCAACCCGAAGCTGACGGTCGTGGCCAGCGCGACGCTGACCGCGAACACCGCCCACGTGCCCGGCGAGGGCCAGCGGAACGGGAACAGCAGCGCGCCGAACGCGACGGGCGGCGCGAACCGGATCAGCACGGCGTACCCGGCCCGGCCGACGTCCTCGGCGAACAACGCCGATTGCAGGTGCCAGGGGCGGTGGAGGTCGACCACGACGTCGCCGCTGCGCACGCGGTCGGACAGGGTCTTGTCGCCCCAGAGGACGACGACGGCCAGGAGCCCCTGCCCCAACCAGACGTAGGTGGCGGTGGCGGCGACGTCGTAGCCGGCGATGGGCGCCTGCCCGACGGCCGCGACCAGCACGGCCATCCTGAGCAGGCCGAAGACGACGTTCGTCGCCATCCCGGCGACCATCGCCTGTCGGTAGGTGGAATGTCTTCGGAATCCGGCCAGCGCTAGACGGGCGTAGGCACGCACGTCTGTTCACCCTAGGAACGGCGGCAACCGATTTACCGCGGGGCGCTCAGCCCGCGCCGCCCTCCGCCACCCACCGCCCGGCGCGCTCCCGCAGGCCCGCGTCCACCACGTGCGGCACCACGGGTTCCAGCGCCCGCGCCACGACCTTCCGGTGCCGGCCGGGCAGCCCGTCCTCGGCCAGCACGTCGGCGACCAGCGCGTCCGGGTCGGCGGCCCACGGCCCGAGCGACCGCACGAGCCGCGCCCGCAGCGCGAACCGGTCCGCCACGGCCCGTTCCCGCCGCACGCCGCACCGCTCGCCGCCGCGTGAGGCGGCCAGCGCCACCGCCGCCCACGCCAGCCGGTTCGCCGCGGGCCGGCCGTCGTCGTACACGCGCCCCTGCGCGAGCACCCGGACCCACTCCCAGTCGTTCGGGTCGCTCACCGCCGGGCCGCCAGCACGCCGTCGAGCAGGCCCGGGAACAACGCGTCCAGGTCGGCCCGGCGCAGGGAGCTGATCCGGGACGTGCCCTGCGGGCGGACCCGGACCACCCCCGCCTCGCGCAGGGTCCGCACGTGGTGGGTCAGCGTCGACGCCGTCACGCCCAGGGGCAGCGCGCCGCACGAGATGCCCTCCTCGTGCTCGGCCAGCGCGCGCACGATCCGGAGCCGGACCGGGTCGGCGAGCGCGTGCAGCACCGACGTTATCCGTATTTCGTCCAGTTCCGGGTGAGCGAGCGCGGTGGTCATGGCGGCAATACTACGATATCGGTCGTACTTTGATGGGCGTCGTAGTACGGTGACCGTCGAAACATCACTCGATCCGGGGAGCGCCATGCCCGCCCGCACCGCTCGCACGTACCTCCTGGCCGCCGGCGGCTTCGCCATCGGCACGAGCGGGTACATCGTCTCCGGCGTCCTGCCCGCCGTGAGCGAGGAGCTGCACGTCTCGCACGCCACGGCAGGCCAGTTGCTCACCGCGTTCGCCATCGCCTACGCCGTCTCCTCACCGCTCCTGGCCGCCGTCACGGGCCGGTGGGAGCGCCGCACGCTCCTGGTCACGGCGCTCGGCGTGGCCGCGGTCGGCAACCTGCTCGCCGCGCTCGCGACCAACTACCCGTTGCTGCTGGTGGCACGCGTGGTCAGCGCCCTCGGCGCGGCCGCCTACACACCGGCCGCGACGCTCGTCGCCACCGTCCTCAGCCCGCCCGAACACCGCGGCCGGGCCGTCGCGCTGGTGTTCGGCGGGTTGACGTTCTCGCTGGTCCTCGGCGTGCCCGCGGGCAACCTGCTCGGCGGCCCCCTCGGCTACCAGGGCGTCTTCGCGCTGATCGCGGCCGTGTCCGCGCTGGCCGCCGTGGCCGTCCGGTGCTGGCTGCCGCGCGTGGACGCGCCCCCGGCCGTCGGCCTGAGGCAGCGGTTCGCGCCCGCCGCCGACCGGCGCGTGCTGATGGTCCTGGGCCTGACCGTGCTCGCGTGCCTGGCGGTGTTCAGCGTCTTCAACTACATCGCGCCGCTGCTGGCCGAGACCACGGGCCTGGGCGGGGCCGCGATCGGCGTGCTGCTCGTCGCGTACGGGCTCGGCTCGGTGCTCGGCAACTGGGGCGCGGGCCGCCTGACCGACCGCTTCGACACCCGCAAGCTGCTCGTCGTGCTGTTCAGCTGCTTCACGGTCGTGCTGGCCACGCTGCCGCTGACCACGACCACGCCGGTGTCGGCCGCGGTCGCGCTGTTCGCCTGGGGCGCGCTGACGTGGTCGGCGAACCCGCCGATCCAGAGCTGGCTGATCGAGCTGGCGCCGGCCAACAGCGGCCTGCTGCTGTCGCTCAACGCGTCCGCCATCTACCTGGGCATCGGGCTGTCCGGCGTGGTCGGCGGCCTGGTGATCAGCTGGGCCGGCCTGCTGCCGCTCGCGCCGATCGCCTCGCTGCTCGCCGTCGTGGCGCTGGTGATGCTGGTCTTCTCGCTGAAGCCCCAGGACGCGCCCGTGGTCGCGCCGCCCGTGGAGGACCTGGCCCAGCGCTGACGGCCCGGGCCGCCGACCCCCGGCCGGCGGCCCGCCTCAGCCTTCCTTCGCCGCCGCCTTGGCCGCCTTCTTGAACGCCCGGACCTCGGCCAGCGTCTCGGCGCTGGTCACGTCCGCGATGGACCGCCGCGACCCCTCCTCGCCGTAGGCCCCGGCGGCCTCCCGCCAGCCGTCCGGCCGGACGCCGAGCTGCTTGCCCAGCAGCGCGACGAAGATCCGCGCCTTCTGGTCGCCGAAACCGGGCAGCGCCTTGACCCGGCGCAGCACCTCCCGGCCGTCGGGCTTGCCGGACTTCCAGATGTTCGCCGCCTTGCCGTCGTAGTGCTCGATCACGTGCTGCGCGAGCGCGTGCACCCGCCGTGCCATCGAGCCGCCGTACCGGTGGATCGCGGGCGGCTGGACGCACAGTTCCACGAACTCGTCCACGTCCGCCTCGGCGATCCTGGTGATGCTGAACCCGCCCATCCGGTCGGCGATCTTCCGGGGGCCCGCGAAGGCGTGCTCCATGGGGAACTGCTGGTCCAGCAGCAGCCCGGTGAGCAACGCGAAGGGATCATTGCTGAGCAGCTCGTCGGCGGCCGGGTCACCGGTCAGGCGCAGCTTCTTCGGCATGCCGGCCATCCTCGCACCCGCTCCACCACCCCACCCGCCCAACTCGGGCGCGAGTCCCGCGCCCTGCCCGGCGGCGCCCCGGTCGCGCCGGGCCGCGGGGCGACTATTCGGCGGGCCGGTCGAATTCCGGGATCAGCTCGCCGACCAGGCGCAGGCTCCGCATGACGTCCTCGTGCTTCAGCCCGCCCACCTGGTGAAAGGCCATCAGGCGGTCGATGCCCAGGTCCGCGTACACGCGCAGCTTCCGCCGGCACGTCTCCGGGCTGCCGACGATCAGCGAGTCCTGCTCGTTCAACGCCTCGAAGATCTCCTCCGGCGGCACGTCCTCGCCCTGCAGGACCCGGCCGATCACGACCTGGGCGCGGGTCGGCCCGCCGGCCGCCGACGCCTCCGCCCGCAGGAACTCCCCGGTCAGACCGCCGCCCGACGGGCCGCGCACCAGCTCCTCCTGGTGCCGCACCGTCTCGACGAAGTAGTCCGCCGCCTCGAAGAACGTCAGCGCCTTGACCGTGTACCAGGCCGCCGCGGCCACCGCGCCGTTGCGGACCGCCTGCTCGTCGGTCTCCGCGCAGTGCACGAACGTGAAGAACGCGACCTGGTCGTTGACGAACGCGCCGACCGGCGACGTGCACGCGGCGGCGGCCGCCCGGTACAGCTCCACCATCCGCCGCACCCGCTCGACGGACTCCCACATGGTCGTCCCGAGCACCCCCACGCCCCGGCGGCCCGCCTCCTCGAACGACGCCGGGCTCGCCGCCGCCTGCCACAGCGGCGGGTGCGGCTGCTGCAGCGGCTTGGGCACGACCGGCACGTCGTGGATCTCGAAGTCCTCGCTGGAGTGCGAGAAGCGCTCCGACGTCCACATCCGCGGGATCATCTCGAACGCCTGCTGCGTCTGCCGCCGCACGTCCGCCGGGTCGACCCCGAACAGGCGCCACTCCGGCGCGGTGGACCGGGTCAGGCCGAACTCCACCCGGCCGCCGCTGAGGTGGTCGAGTGTCGCGGCCCGCTCGGCTGCCCTGATCGGGTGGTTGAACCGCGCCGGCGCGAGCACCGCGGAGTGGCCGAGCCTGATCCGGGACGTCTGCTGCGAGATCGCCGCCAGCAGCAGCTCCGGCGCGGACGACAGGCTGAACTCGTCGGCGCCGTGGTGCTCGACCTGCCACCAGCACCCGTAACCCAGCTCGTCGGCCAACCGGGCCTGCGCCAGCGCCTCGGTGATGCGGGCGTGCTGGTGGCCGTCCTGCCACGGGCGCGGGTCCTGGATCTCGTTGAACACGTCGATCTTCACGCCGGGCTCCTCCCGTGGGCTCGCCGAAACGTAGCCCGCGGCCGGGCGGCGCGACATGCGCCATTCGGTTGACCGCCGGCTATGCCAGGTGCTGATCGGCGCCCGTGACCGGCACGACCTGGCCGATCAGCAGCCGCAGCGCCTCCCGGTCCACCGTGGCCGGGTCCTCGGCGAGCCACTCGCCGACCTCCGCGACGAACTGCGCGGGCGTCATCGGCGGCACGACGGCGTCCGCCGGCTCCGCCGCGGTCACCACGCCCTCCCGGCTCGGGTACACCAGCAGCGCGGTCCGGATGTCCAGCCAGGGCAACAGCTTCCGGTACACCGCGAGGCTGCGCGGCATCCGCGTGCCGCCGCCCCGGAACGGGTGGCCGTTGCGCCAGACCGTGCCGTCGTCCTCGGCCTCGTAGTGCCCCGGCAGCCACGACTTCGACTCGATCAGCACCAGCCTCCGCCCGCACAGCACGGCGTGGTCCACGTCCGCGAACACCGAGCCCGGCCAGGCCAGGCCGTGGAAGATCCGCACGCCCGGCAGCCGGGTCAGGTACTCGCCGAGCAGGTCGGCGGTGAGCCGCTCGCAGACCCGGTCGTCCGTGGTGCCGTGGACCACGCCGGTGTCGTGGTCCAGCGTGAACGCGCGGTCGGCCCGGATCGCGGCCAGGTACCGCCGGACGAGCCGGAACGCGGCCGCGGCCGCCGCGGCGACCAGCACCAGCCACACGCCCAGCGCCAGCGGCGAGAAGTCGAGCGCCACCACGGGCAGCAGCAGGAAGAACCACCCGCACACGGCCGCGAGCGCGGGCGCGTGCCCCGGTCCGGCGGCCGGCACGTACCGCACCCGCTGCGCCGCGTCGACCAGGTGCCACCAGGCGAGGCCCCCGAGGTCCACCGCGGGCTTCGGGGGTACGAAGTGGGGATCGTCGCCGAAATCGCGCAGCCGGCCGGTGCGGCCCGTGCGCCGGGGTCGGGTCGGCGACGCCGGTCGTGCGCCCGGACGGGTGAACGTCCACCCCCGGTCGTAATCACGCCGCCGCGCGGGATCCCGGAGGGTGTCATATGCCTCTTGCAGCATGCGGAAGGTGCCGGAGGACCCGCCCGCGTCCGGGTGCATGACCTTGGCCAGGGAGCGGTAAGCGGATTTGATCTCCGCCTCGGACGCGTAGCGACCGACCCCGAGGAGTTCGTAGTAGTCGACCCCGCGCACGCGGCAGACCTTAGCGGCCCTGTCTCCCCGGCCGCGGTCTGGTTAGTGTTGTGCGGGAGCCCGGTAGCGCAGTGGTTGTCGCGCCCTCCTGCTCGGAGGGAGGACGCCGGTTCGAATCCGGCCCGGCTCGGGACCATGTAGCGCAGTGGTTGACGCGCCCTCCCCCGGGAGGGAGGACGCCGGTTCGAGTCCGGCCTGGTCCGCGGGTCCTGGTGACCGGGGTAGGCCGAGTTGCCGGGGTGCGCCCACCGGCGCACCCTTCGGCCATGGCGACATGCGACGTTTGCGGCAACGACTACTGGATGGCCTTCGAGGTCCGCACGGTCGGCGGCGGCACGTACACGTTCGACAGCTTCGAGTGCGCGATCCAGCGCCTGGCCCCGCGCTGCGAGCACTGCGACTGCCGCATCATCGGGCACGGCGTCGAGGTGCGGGGCCGGTTCTTCTGCTGCGCCCACTGCGCGCGCAGCGCGGAGAGCCTCGGCGCCGAGATCAAGGACACCGTCGGCGCGCACCCGGGCTGACCGCTCACCCGCAGTGCAGCACGAGCCGGCCGTTGAGGAACGTGGGCTGCAGGTCGCCGCGCGCGTCCACGCTCTTCGTGCCGTGCGGCAGGACCTCCTCGATCGCGCTGAACGCGATGATGTCCGAGACGCCGTAACGGCCGCGCAGCGCGCGTTGGCCGGGGAACCGCAGCGCCCGCCCCTCCCGCCGGTCCCGGTGCGCCAGCACCGCCCGCAACGCGCCCCGCGCCAGCGGCTCCGGCCCGGCGAGCCGTTGCAGGGCCCCGTCGTGCACCGCCACGCCGTAGCCGCGCTCGATCAGCGTCGACAGGGTGTTCTCCGACGGCCGGTCGGGGAGCCGGAACGACACCGCGTACCGCTCCTCCACCCGGTGCACGCACACCAGCTGGGCGTGGAACAGCAACGTCTCGTACAGCGACACCGCCACGGCGTCCGCGGTCGCCTGGTCCTCGTGACCGGCGTTCAGGCCGAGCCAGGTCGTCATCCGGACGCCTCGACAACGTTGTCGTGCAGCGGGTTCGGCACGAAGTCCTCCTCGGCGCGATCGGCGCGGGTCAGGATCTCGTGGGAGGCTAGTCCGATCGGGTGATCCCGTGGTAGCCGCCGAATGGCCCCTATCCGAAAACTAGATGGGGAGCAGGTCGAAGGTCTCGAGGAACGGCAGCGCGCCCGCCCGCTGGAGCGCGGCGGCGGACAGCCAGACGCTCAGGATCGTGATCAGCGGCCCGACGATCGCCATCTCCACCCGGCCGCCGGTCTTCATCCGCAGGACCTTGGGCGGCGCGACCGGGAACCACGTCTTGCCCATGAGCGGGATCGGCCACAGGATCGGGCAGCCCTGCTCGGTGATCGCGTCGCCGAGGTAGTGCGCCACGCAGCCGATGCCCACGGCCACCCCGCACGCGGCCGCGCTGGCCGGCGTCTGCGCGGTCCACGCCACGCAGGCGACCGTGATCGCGGCCGAGGCGCCGGTGATCAGCAGCGCGTCCTTCTGCGGGCACCAGTCGTTCATGATGCCGCGCACGGCCAGGCCCGCGAACACGAACATCAGCGCGGGCAGCGCCCACTTCTGCGACTGCTGCACGACCGCCGTCGTGCCGATGGCGGCGGCCAGCGCGAACGCCAGCGTGTGGGTCAGCCCGCGGTGTCCGCCGTCGCGGTTGGAGTCCTTGCGGGTGCGCGTGGTGCGGTAGACGAACGAGCTGACCGTGTTGATCAGCGCCGACGCGCCCGCGCTGACCGGCCCGAACGTGCGCGAGATGGTCGAGGACGGGTGGTCGAGGTCGGGCAGCAGTGCCGCGCCGGTGGCGAGCACCGCGCCCACCGCCCAGCTCTGCGGGCTCAGCTGGCCGATGGGGTGGTTCTCCGCCAGGGCGGTCACCGCGGCCCAGGCCAGCAGGCCGCTCATGGCGTGGGTCGGACCCGTCGACAACGCTGCCCCCTTGATCACTCCTACGGGGGAGAGGTTAGCGGGGCGGACGCGGCCGGCGGCGGCAATCCGCGAACGCGTGTTCGAGTGGCGACCGGCGGGGGCCGCAGGCCGTCCCCGTGCGGCGGCCCGCCGGTCCGGCTGGTTGTATTGGCCCGGAGCACGCCCGTGCCACCGGCGGTCGCGGCGTCGGCGCCAGTGTGACGCCGTTCCCTTTTTCCGCCCGGGTGGACGCAAGCAACCCGACATAGCAGTACGCTTGTCTTGCTTGCATTGTCGCGAGAGGAGCGCCCTGAGTATGGGCAAGATCAAGGTTCAGGGGACCGTCGTCGAACTCGACGGCGACGAGATGACGCGGATCATCTGGCAGTTCATCAAGGACAAGCTGATCCACCCGTACCTGGACGTCAACCTCGAGTACTACGACCTGGGCATCGAGCACCGGGACGCCACCGACGACCAGGTCACCGTCGACTCCGCGCACGCCATCAAGAAGCACGGCGTCGGCGTCAAGTGCGCCACCATCACGCCGGACGAGGCGCGGGTCGAGGAGTTCGGCCTGAAGAAGATGTGGCTCTCGCCGAACGGCACGATCCGCAACATCCTCGGCGGCGTGGTGTTCCGCGAGCCGATCATCATCTCCAACATCCCGCGGCTGGTGCCGGGCTGGACGAAGCCGATCATCATCGGCCGCCACGCCCACGGCGACCAGTACAAGGCGACCAATTTCAAGGTCCCCGGCGCGGGCGAGCTGACCATCACGTTCACGCCCGAGGACGGCTCCGAGCCGATCAAGCACGTGGTGGCCAACTACGGCCCCGACGGCGGCGTGGCCATGGGCATGTACAACTTCAACAAGTCCATCGAGGACTTCGCGCGCGCCTCGTTCTCGTACGGGTTGCAGCGCAACTACCCGGTGTACATGTCCACCAAGAACACCATCCTCAAGGCGTACGATGGCGCGTTCAAGGACATCTTCCAGAAGGTGTTCGAGGAGGAGTTCAAGGCGCAGTTCGACGCGGCGGGCCTGACCTACGAGCACCGCCTGATCGACGACATGGTCGCGGCGGCCCTGAAGTGGGAGGGCGGCTACGTCTGGGCGTGCAAGAACTACGACGGCGACGTGCAGTCCGACACGGTCGCGCAGGGCTTCGGGTCGCTCGGCCTGATGACCTCGGTCCTGATGACGCCGGACGGCAGCACGGTCGAGGCCGAGGCCGCGCACGGCACGGTCACCCGGCACTACCGCCAGCACCAGGCGGGCAAGCCGACCTCCACCAACCCGATCGCGTCGATCTACGCGTGGACCGGCGGCCTCAAGCACCGCGGCAAGCTGGACAGCACGCCGGAGGTCACCGGCTTCGCGGAGACGCTGGAGCAGGTCGTCGTGGAGACCGTCGAGAGCGGCAAGATGACCAAGGACCTCGCCCTGCTCGTGGGCAAGGACCAGGAGTGGCAGACCACCGAGGAGTTCCTCGGCACGCTCGACGAGAACCTGCAGAAGCGGATGGCCGGCTGACGCCCGCCCTCCCGTTCGCGTGATCAGGGGACTGCCTCCGGGCGGTCCCCTGATCCGTTTCCGTGACCACCTCACCCGTCCGGTTCCCCGGTGGTGTGGATTGCGCCGCGGACCGCCGCACGATCCGCCGGGCCGCGCTATATCTGCACCTCAGCAGAGGTGTCGGGAGGCGTGATGTTCGGGATTCCGGTGCGCGGCATGGTCGTCGTCGGTGTGCTCGCGGCGGCCGGGTTGATGTACTTCGCCAACGGCGGCAAGAAGCTGGGGGTCGAGGAGGTCGCCGTCCGGGAGTGCCGGGTGACGGTGGTCGCGGACATCCTCAACGTGCGCTCCGGGCCTGCCGACACGCAGCCGATCGTGGCCACCATGCGACGGGACGCGGTGGTGCGGGCCGAGGCGCGGGTCGAGAACGGGTTCCGGCTGCTGGCCGACGGGCACTGGGTCAAGGACGAGTTCGTGACGCCGACCTCGGACAGCAGCTGTTCGTGACGCCCGTGGTGTGATGGGCGGGTGTTCTTCAAGTGGCGGTGGGGCCGCCGTGACGTGGTGACGTGCGCGTGCGAGCCGGAGTGGCCGGGGTTGCGCGCGGAGGTGGACGGGCAGCCGGTGGCCGGCGTGCCCTCGCCCGAGGGCAGCAGCCCGTTGGTGCTGATGCTGGGCCTGACCGCGGTGTGCACGGGCTGCGGCGCGCGATACCCGCACGGCTGGGCGGTCGCCGGTCGCGGTTAGGCTGCCGCCGTGCTGACCGTCTCCACGATCAACGTCAACGGGCTGCGCGCCGCGGCGAAGAAGGGCTACCTCGAGTGGCTGGCCGCGACGTCGGCGGACGTCGTGTGCCTCCAGGAGGTGCGCGCCGAGCCGAGGCAGCTGCCGGACGAGGTGCGGTCGCCGGAGGGCTGGCACGTGGCGCACGCGTACTCGGAGGTCAAGGGCCGCAACGGGGTCGCGGTGCTGACCCGGCAACAGCCGGAGGCCGTGCGGATCGGGTTCGGGGTGGCCGAGTTCGAGCACTCGGGGCGGTACGTCGAGGTCGAGCTGGCCGACGTGGTCGTGGCGTCGCTGTACCTGCCCAGCGGCGACGTCGGCACGCCGAGGCAGGACGAGAAGGACCGCTTCATGGCGGGGTTCCTGCCGTACCTGGTGGAACTGCGCGACAAGGCCGCCGCCGACGGGCGCGAGGTGCTGGTGTGCGGCGACTGGAACATCGCGCACCGGGCCGAGGACCTGAAGGCGTGGAAGGCGAACCTGAAGTCGTCCGGGTTCCTGCCCGAGGAGCGGGCGTGGATGGACCGGGTGTTCGGGGAGGCGCGGTACGTCGACGTGGTGCGTTCGCTGCACCCCGACGTGGCCGGCCCGTACAGCTGGTGGTCCTACCGCGGCAAGGCGTTCGACAACGACTCCGGCTGGCGGATCGACTACCAGGTCGCGACGCGGGGCTTGGCGGCCTCGGCCACGTCGGCGGTGGTCGAGCGGGCCGCCACGTACGCCGAACGGTGGTCCGACCACGCGCCCGTCACCGTGACCTTCGACTGGCCGAGGGACGCCGATCAGGCTGGATCCTGACCCCGCGCCCGCGCGTGTCCTACGTTCGGAACGCGCGTGTCCTACGGTCAGGTGCGCCGAGTTGAACGCCCCGGGGCCGGCCGGAGTCCTTGCCCGCCAACGGGAACGATCAACCCGACGATCGACTTCGCTCGTTCGGCCGCACTTCACGTCGAGTTCGTGACCCCATCCCCGGTTCGTGAGAACTTTTCACCAACCGAGGACACGGGGAGCGGTCGATGGGGATCAGCCGGCGGCGGTTCTTGCAGGCGACGGGTGCGGCGGGCGGGGTGTTGCTGTGGGGTGGGCCCGCCTGGGCCGCCACCACCGGCACGACCCTCGACTCCGCCGCCGCGGCGGTCGGCGGCACGGGGTACCGCCGGCTCCAGGCCGGCCCGGGGTGGCCGCTCGTGGTGCGCCCCGACCTCGCCGCACCCGACCCGGGACGGGCGGACCGGCGCACGCCGCTCGCCTGCTTCGTCCAGTTCACCGACATGCACGTGCTCGACGCGCAGAGCCCCGCCCGCTTCGAGTACACCCACCCGCTGCTCGGCTCCGGCGCGTTCCGCCCGCACGAGACGCTGGCGCAGCACACCTCCACCGCCCTGGTGAACCGGGTCAACGCCCTCCGCGCCGGCCCGTTCACCGGCCGCCCGATCGACTTCACCATGACCACGGGCGACAACACCGACAACCACGAGCTGGTCGAGCTGGACTGGTTCCTCACCGTCCTCAACGGCGGCCGGATCACCGCCAACACCGGCGACCCCGCCCGCTACGAGGGCGTCCAGGACTCCGGCGCGAAGTCCTACTGGAACCCGCACTCCGCCCTGCCGGACGACTACAAGGCCAAGGGCTTCCCGCAGGTCCCCGGTTTGCTCGACGCCGCGATCCGCCCGTTCGACAGCCCCGGCCTGCGCGTCCCCTGGTACTGCACGTTCGGCAACCACGACGACAGCGTGGTCGGGTCCCTGCCCGACGGCATCCCGCCGGTCGACGGCCTCTACACCGGCAGCCGCAAGGTCGTCGGCTTCTCCGACGCGCAGGTGCGGCGGCTCGCCGCGGCCATGACCGACCCCACCCGCGTGCTCGACGCGGCGGCCGTGCTGGCCGAGGGCGGCCTGGTGCGCACGGTCACCCCGGACGACCGCCGCCGCCCCTTCACCACCGCCGAGTTCGTCCAGGCGCACCTCGACCCGCGCCACACCGGCCCCGGCCCGCACGGGCACGGCTTCACCCCGGACAACGCCGACGGCGTGGACGTCTTCTACACGTTCCGGATCGCGCCCGGCGTCACGGGCGTCAGCCTCGACACCACGACCACCGCGGGCTTCGCGGACGGCTCGATCGGCCTGCACCAGTACCTCTGGCTGGAGCGGACGCTCAAGCGCAACAGCTCCCGCTACTACGACGCGTTCGGCTTCGCGCACCGGCAGGACGTCACCGACGAGCTGTTCATCCTCTTCAGCCACCACACGAGCTGGACGATGGGCAACGTCCTGCCGGACCGCCGCCGCCCGCTGGACCCCCGGCTGGACGGCGACGCGCTCGTCGCGCTGCTCGGCCGGTTCCCGAACGTGGTGGCCTGGGTCAACGGCCACACCCATGAGAACCGGATCGTCCCGCACGGCACGGGCGAGCGCGCGTTCTGGGAGATCAACACCGCCGCCCACGTCGACCACCCGCAGCACGCCCGGATCATCGAACTCGCGGACAACGGCGACGGCACGTTGTCGCTGTTCACGACCTTGGTCGAGGCCGACGCGCCCTACCAGGCCGACTACGACGACTTCTCGCCGCGCGGCCTCGCGTCACTGGCCCGAGAACTCTCGTTCAACGACCCGCACGCCAACGCGGCCGCCGCCGGCGCGGTGACGGACCGCAACACCGAACTGCTCGTGGCGGGGCGGGCGCCGGTGCGGTGACGCGACGCGGACCACCCGGTGGCGGTCCGTGTCGGACATCACACTGGGCATGATCAGGACTTTCCCCAGACCTAATGTCGTTGACGTGGCCGTGGACATCTCGATCACCCCGCCGGAGCCCCAGCCGAACGCCTCGGCGATGCGACGCGCGTTGCGCCGTGCCGCCGACGGCGCGCCGCTGGACGTCACGGAGGCGGCCGTGCTGCTGCACGCCCGCGGTGACGACCTGGAGGCGCTGCTCGACGCCGCCGGCCGGGTTCGGGACGCCCACCTGCTGGCCGAGGGCCGGCCGGGGGTCGTCACCTACAGCCGCAACGCGTTCATCCCGCTGACCCGGCTGTGCCGCGACCGCTGCCACTACTGCACGTTCGCGACCGTCCCGCACAAGCTGCCCGCCGCGTTCCTGGAGCGCGACGAGGTGCTGGAGATCGCCCGCCGGGCCGCCGCCCAGGGCTGCAAGGAAGCCCTCTTCACGCTGGGCGACCGGCCCGAGGAGCGGTGGCCGCAGGCCCGCGAGTGGCTGGAGGCGCGCGGCTACTCGTCCACGCTCGACTACGTGCGGGCCAGCGCGATCGCGGTGCTGGAGGAGACCGGCCTGCTGCCGCACCTCAACCCCGGCGTGCTGAGCTGGGAGGAGTTGCAGCGGCTGCGGCCGGTCGCGGCCAGCATGGGGATGATGCTGGAGACCACGGCCGAGCGGCTGTGGTCGCAGAAGGGCGGCCCGCACTACGGCAGCCCGGACAAGGAGCCCGCGGTCCGGCTGCGGGTGCTCACCGACGCGGGCCGGGTCAACGTCCCCTTCACCACCGGCATCCTCATCGGCATCGGCGAGACCGTCACCGAGCGCGCCGAGTCGCTGCTGGCCATGCGCGGCATCGCCCGGCAGTACGGGCACGTCCAGGAAGTGATCATCCAGAACTTCCGGGCCAAGCCGGACACCGCGATGCGCGGCATGCCCGACGCCGACCTGCGCGAGCTGGCCGCCACGATCGCGGTCGCGCGGCTGGTCATGCCCTCGTCCACGAGCGTGCAGGCCCCGCCGAACCTGGTCGGCGGCGAGTTCGGCCTGATGCTGCGCGCGGGCATCGACGACTGGGGCGGCGTGTCGCCGGTCACGCCCGACCACGTCAACCCCGAACGGCCGTGGCCGCAGGTCGACGCGCTCGCCGAGCACACCCGCGCCGCCGGGTTCGAGCTGCGGGAACGCCTCGCCGTCTACCCGCGGTACGTGACCGCGCCCGCCGGGCAGTGGATCGACACCCGGCTCACCGCCCACGTGTCCGCGTTGGCGCGGGAGGACGGGCTGGCCGAGCCGGACGCGCCCGTCGTCGGCCGCGAGTGGCAGGAGCCGGACGGCGGCCTCGACACCTACGGGCGGGCCGACCTCAACACCGCCATCGACACCGAGGGCCGCACCGACGACCGCCGGGGCGACTTCGACAGCGTCTACGGCGACTGGGCCTCGCTGAGCGTCCCCAAGGCCGTCGAGCGGCTGCCGGAGGACACCGCGCGCGCCCTGCGCCTGGCCGCCGACGACCCCGCCCGGCTGCTGGACGACACGGACGCGGCCATGGCGCTGCTCACCGCGGACGGCACGGCCCTGGAGACCATGACCAGGCTGGCCGACGAGCTGCGCGCCGAGGTGGTCGGCGACGACGTCACCTACGTGGTCAACCGCAACATCAACTTCTCGAACGTCTGCTACGTCGGCTGCCGCTTCTGCGCGTTCGCCCAGCGGGAGCGGGACGCGGACGCGTTCCGGCTCTCCGTGGCCGAGGTCGCCGACCGCGCCCAGGAGGCGTGGGACGCGGGCGCGACCGAGGTGTGCATGCAGGGCGGCATCGACCCGAAGTTGCCGGTCACGTACTACGCCGACGTCGTGCGCGCGATCAAGGCCCGGGTGCCGGGCATGCACGTGCACGCGTTCAGCCCGATGGAGGTCGTCGCGGCGGCGGCCAAGGCGGGCGTGAGCGTGCGCGAGTGGCTGACCGAGCTGCGCGACGCGGGCCTGGACACCATCCCCGGCACCGCCGCCGAGATCCTGGACGACGACGTGCGCTGGGTGCTGACCAAGGGCAAGCTGCCCGCCGCGACCTGGCTCGACGTCGTCGCGACCGCGCACGAGCTGGGCATCCGCTCGTCGTCCACGATGATGTACGGCCACGTCGACCACCCGGGCCACTGGCTCGGCCACTTCCGGACCCTGGCGGCCCTGCAGGACCGCACGGGCGGGCTCACCGAGTTCGTCGGCCTGCCGTTCGTGCACCGCAACGCGCCGATCTACCTGGCGGGCGTGGCCCGGCCCGGCCCGACCCGGCGCGACAACCGGGCCGTGCACGCCTTCGCCCGGCTCGCCCTGCACGGCCGCGTCGACAACGTCCAGTGCTCGTGGGTCAAGCTCGGCGACGAGGGCACCGCCGAGGTGCTCCGCGGCGGCGCCAACGACCTGGGCGGGACCCTCATGGAGGAGACCATCAGCCGCATGGCGGGCTCCGAGCACGGCTCCGCCCGCACGGTCGAGCAGCTGCACGCCACGGCGGCGTTGGCGGGCCGCCCGGCCCGGCAGCGCACTACGACATATGGCCGAGTGGACGTGGTCGGGTAGACCCCTGCGGGCGACAGCGCGACCGGCTGTGGTTAGTCTGCCGCCGGTCGTGTTTACCCGAAGCGGGCATGCCGGTCCCACAGCTTGGGTAGGTTCGCGACCGGCCGTCAACAAGGTTCACTCCCCCGTGGAGTGGCGCGGTGTTGGTGAGGAGGCTGGGCAGTGCGCGGTCGCGGTGCGGTGCTGGGTCTGGTCCTGGGCGCGGCGTCATCCCTGCTCGTCCCGGGTGTCGCGGTGGCGGCCGACGGCGCGGTGGTCGCCCCGGTCTCCCTCGAGGCGCCGGTCGGCATCGCCGCGGTGGCGTTCGGCGTGATCGGCCTGGTCGCCGGTCTGGTCCGCCGCCGCCGGTCGGCCGTGGCGCCCACGGCGGCCAACGAGCGCATCACCCCGCAGGTGGCCGCGGGCGGCGACGGCACGGCCGAGGTGCGGCCCGCCACCACCGGGGCCTGACCGGCCTGGGAGAATCCTCCCGTGGTCGTCGACAACTCCGCTGAGAACGCCGCCGGCGAGGCCGCGGGCCTCCCCGCCGAGAACCCGGCTCCGGTGAGCCGCCCCCGCGTGCTGTCCGGCATCCAGCCGACCGCGGGCTCCTTCCACCTCGGCAACTACCTGGGCGCGCTCCGCCAGTGGGTGGCGCTCCAGGAGACCCACGACGCGTTCTACTGCGTCGTGGACCTGCACGCGATCACCGTCGAGCAGGACCCCAAGGTGCTGCGGCACAACACGCGGGTGTCGGCCGCGCAGCTCCTCGCGCTGGGCATCGACCCCGACCGCGCCGCGCTGTTCGTGCAGTCGCACGTGCCCGAGCACGCGCAGCTCGCCTGGGTGATGCAGTGCCTGACCGGGTTCGGCGAGGCCAGCCGGATGACCCAGTTCAAGGACAAGTCCGCGCGGCAGGAGGCGGGCGTCGGCGTCGGCCTGTTCACCTACCCGATCCTGCAGGCCGCGGACATCCTGCTGTACCAGGCGCACTACGTGCCGGTCGGCGAGGACCAGCGCCAGCACCTGGAGCTGACCCGCGACCTCGCGCAGCGGTTCAACACCCGCTACGGCAAGACGTTCCGGCTGCCCGAGCCGTACATCGTCAAGGACACCGCCAAGATCTACGACCTCCAGGACCCGACGTCGAAGATGTCGAAGTCCGTGCCCGCGGGCGTGGTGGAGCTGCTGGAGGACCCGAAGCGGTCGGCCAAGAAGATCCGCTCGGCGGTCACGGACACCGGCCGGGAGATCGCCTACGACCCGGAGCACAAGGCCGGCGTGAGCAACCTGCTGGTGATCTACTCCGCGTTGACCGGGCGGTCGGTCGAGTCGCTGGTCGCGGACTACGAGGGCAAGGGCTACGGCGACCTGAAGAAGGACCTCGGCGAGGTGTTCACCGAGTTCGTCACGCCCGTGCGGGCGCGGGTCGCGGAGTACCTCGACGACACCGCCGAGCTGGACAAGGTGCTGGCGCGCGGCGCCGAGCGGGCGCGATCGGTCGCGGCGAAGACGCTGGCCAGGGCCTACGACCGGATCGGGTTCCTGCCGAGTGGCGGGTGATCACCGCACCCGCTAGCTTTTCCGCGTGGCGGACAACGCTGGCACGGGGTCGAAGCTCGACCGGATGCGCCGGGAACGGCCGTGGCTCGACCACCTGTTCCGCGCCGCCGCGCGCTACACGGAGAGCTACGGGGCGCACTACGCGGCGGCGGTGACGTACTTCAGCGTGCTGTCGCTCGTGCCGATGCTCATGATCGGGTTCGCGGTCGCCGGCTTCGTGCTGGCCTCGGAACCCGCCCTGATCGAGGAGCTGAAGGCGAGCATCGCCGAGGCCGTGCCGGGCTCGCTCGGCGACACGATCAACAACGTCGTGGAGCAGGCCATCGACTCCAAGGGCACGGTCGGCGTGCTCGGCCTGCTCACCGCCGCCTACTCCGGGCTCGGCTGGATGAGCAACCTGCGCGACGCGCTGACCGCGCAGTGGGGCCACCCGAAGCAGGACCTGCCGTTCCTCAAGACGGCGCTGAAGGACCTGCTCGCGCTCGTCACGCTCGGCGCGGCGCTGGTGGTGTCGTTCGGGCTGACGGCGGCGGGCAGCGGGCTCGCCGAGCTGGTGCTGCGGTGGGTCGGCCTGGACGGCGTCGGGTGGGCCGAGGCGATGCTGAAGGTCGGCACGATCGTGCTCGGCCTGGTGGCGAACTGGCTGGTGTTCCTGTGGGTGCTGGCCAAGCTGCCGCGCAAGCGGTTCAGCCTGCGCAGCGCGGCCAAGGGCGCGGCCGCCGCGGCGATCGTGTTCGAGGTGCTCAAGCAGGGCGGGACGCTCTACCTGAGCACCGTCACGTCGTCGCCCGCGGGCGCGGCGTTCGGGCCGATCATCGGCGTGCTGTTCTTCGCGAACCTGGTGGCGCAGTCGCTGCTGTTCATCACCGCGTGGACGGCCACGGCGCGGGAGAACCTGCTGCGCGACCCGCCCGCCCCGCCGCCGCCCGCCGTGATCCGGCCCGTGGTCGAGGTCCGCTCGGGCCCCAGCCCCCGCGCCGCCATCGGTCTGGTCGGCGCGGGGCTGCTGCTGGGGACGTTGTTCCGGCGGCGGTGAGCCGCTACGTCCAGAAGACGGCGATGCCGACGTTCACCACGACCAGGGCCGCCAGGGTGGGCGTGAGCCAGGCCGCGGGCTTCTTCTTGAGGTTGACCGCCACCAGCGCCGCGATGACGACCAGCACCAGCAGCTTCACGCCGATCTTGATGTCGTTGTAGTCCTGGTCGGTGAGCGGGGCCAGGCCCATCAGCGCCACGCCGGTGAGCAGCTGCAACGCGCTGCCGTGCAGCCAGCCCTTGTTCAGCGGGGCGTCGGCCCCGGCCCGGCGCTGGACGAAGAACATCGCGATCAGCATGCCCATGCCGAGCAGGTGCAGGAACACCAGCAGTAGGCGCACGAACTCCACGGCGGAGCCTCCAGGTGTGGTGGGTTATTCCTTCTTGGTGCGACCGCCGCCGGCGCGACCGGCGGCGCGCAGGCCGCGCACGCCCAACACGCCGATGACCGTGCCGAATGTGAGGGACGCGACGACGAGCAGCAAGTGGACGGTGAAGAACGCGGTCGGGCCGGCGTCCCACGAGCGGGGGTCCTTCCAGATGTTGCGCAGGAAGGTCGGCCAGATGATCCAGGACCACACCCCGAAGGCAAGCAGGAAGACGGACGTGCCGCGGGAGAGCTTCACCGGAGCAGTATCGGACGTGGCGGGTGCAGGTCACTCATCCGGGGTGGTTAGCCTGGGCAGGTGCGTTCCTCCGCGTTCCGACGGCCCTTCGCCCTCGTGCTGGCTGCTTGCGCGCTGATGGCCGGCGTGTCGTTCGTGGCCGCACCGACCGCCGCGGCCCAGCAGCCCTGCGAGAACAAGGTGTCACCGCCCCCGCCGGTGGACACGTCCGAACAGGTGGCCCCGGGTGAGAAGCCACCGCCTCCGATCGAGGTACCGGAGAGCCCGATCGGGGGACCACGTCTCGGTGAATGCGGGCTCGTGCTGCCGCCGAACGCGCCGGTGCCGCCGGACGGCATCACCGCCGAGAGCTGGTTGCTCGCCGACCTCGACTCCGGCGCGGTGCTGGCCGCGGTCAACCCGCACGGCCGGCAGCGGCCCGCGTCGGTGATCAAGGTGCTGCTCGCCACCGTGGTGGCCAAGGAGCTGGCCCCCGACGCGACGGTCGTGGCGACGCCCGACGACCTCGCGCAGGAGTGCACGTGCGTGGGGCTGCGCGCCGGTGCGACGTACACCGTCGAGCAGATGCTCCAGGCGCTGGTGATGGCGTCGGGCAACGACGTGGCGCACGCGCTGGCGCGGCGGCTGGGCGGCGTGCCGTCGGCGATCCGGAAGATGAACGCCCTCGCGGCCGAGCTGGGCGCGCTGGACACGCGGGCGGTCACACCGTCCGGGTTGGACGCGCCGGGCACCTCCACGTCGGCGTACGACGTGGCGCTGATCTACCGCGAGGCGATGAAGCACCCGGACTTCGTCAAGGCGGTGACGACGCGGCGGATCGACTTCCCGGCGGCCAACGGCGCGGGGACCGTGCCGGTCGTCAACGACAACCGGCTGCTGACCACGTACGAGGGCGCGTTGGGCGGCAAGTCGGGGTTCACCGACGACGCGCAGCACACCTACGTCGGCGCGGCGGCGCGCAACGGCAAGCGGCTCGTGGTCGTGCTGCTGCGCGGCCAGCAGCAGCCGACCCGGATGACCGACCAGGCGGCCCGGCTGCTGGACTACGGGTTCGCGCTGGAGCCGGCCGCGTCCGGCAACCCGGTCGGCCGGCTGGTGGAGGGCGCGCCGCAGGCGAAGAAGAAGACCACCGAGCCGCGTCCGACGCCGACCAGCGCCGGGGTGGGCGAGACCCACTCGATCCCGGACGCCTCCGGACCGTCCGCGATGGAGACCGCGTTCGGCAACGTGGGCGGTCCGATCACCGCCGCGGCGGGCCTGGGCCTCGTCCTGGCGTTCGTGATGTACCTGCGCAACCGCCGCGCCAAGGCGGCCCGCGCCGCCCGCGCCGCCGCCACCCGACAAACCCCTTAACCCCGCGTGTCCTACGTTCACGTCACGCGTGTCCTACCTCCAGAACAGCCGAGTTGAACGCTCAGAACAAACAGGATCTCGTTCTGAGCGTTCAACTCGGCGTACCTGAACGTAGGACACGCGCGTTCCGAACGTAGGACACGCGCGAGGGTTAGACGCGCTTGAAGAGGAGGGCGCGTTTGACTTCCTGGATCGCCTTGGTCACCTGGATGCCGCGGGGGCACGCGTCGGTGCAGTTGAACGTCGTCCGGCAGCGCCACACGCCGTCCACGTCGTTCAGGATGTCCAGCCGTTCCTCGGCGCCCTCGTCCCGGCTGTCGAAGATGAACCGGTGCGCGTTCACGATCGCCGCCGGGCCGAAGTAGGAGCCCTCGGTCCAGTACACCGGGCACGACGTGGTGCACGCCGCGCACAGGATGCACTTGGTGGTGTCGTCGAACCGCTCCCGGTCGGCGATGGACTGCACCCGCTCGCGCGTCGGCTCGTTGCCGTACGTGATGAGGTACGGCTTGACCGCCCGGAACGCCTCGAAGAACGGCTCCATGTCGACCAGCAGGTCCTTGTGGACCGGCAGCCCCTTGATGGGCTCGATGGTGATCGTGGTCGGCTTGCCGCCGCCCGCCAGCAGGTCCTTCAGCAGCACCTTGCACGCCAGCCGGTTCACGCCGTTGATGCGCATGGCGTCCGACCCGCAGATGCCGTGGGCGCACGACCGGCGGAACGTGAGCGTCCCGTCCAGGTACCACTTCACGTAGTGCAGCAGGTTCAGCACGCGGTCCGACGGCAGGGCCGGGATCTCGAACGAGTCCCAGCGCGGCTCGTCGTCCACCTCCGGGTTGAACCGGCGGATCTTCAGGGTGACGGTGATCGCGCCGTCCGGCACCGGGGGCTGGTTGCCGCGCGAGCCGGTGGACACTTCAGCGGTAGCGGTCATCAGTACTTGCGCTCCATCGGCTGGTACCGGGTGAACGTCACGGGCTTGTAGTCGAGCCGGATGTCGGCCAGCAAGCCTTCGCCCTGCTTGTAGTACATGCTGTGGCGCATGAAGTTCGTGTCGTCGCGGTTCGGGTAGTCCTCGCGCGCGTGACCGCCGCGGGACTCCTTGCGCGCCAGCGCGCCCACGACGAGAACCTCGGCCAGCTCCAGGAGGAAGCCCAGCTCGACCGCTTCCAGCAGGTCGGTGTTGAACCGCTTCCCCTTGTCCTGCACGGTGATCCGCTGGTACCGCTCCTTCAACGCCTGCACGTCGTGCAGCGCCTGCTTGAGCGTGTCCTCGGTGCGGTACACCGACGCGTTGGCGTCCATCGTGGCCTGCAGCTCGGTGCGGATGTCCGCCACGCGCTCCTCGCCGTGCTCGGACAGCACGAGCGCCACCTGGGCCTCGACGGCCGCGGCGGGGTTCTCCGGCAAGTCCACGTGGTCGTGCGCCAGCGCGTACTCGGCGGCGGCGATGCCCGCGCGCCGGCCGAACACGTTGATGTCCAGCAACGAGTTCGTGCCGAGCCGGTTCGCGCCGTGCACGGACACGCACGCGCACTCGCCCGCGGCGTAGAGGCCGGGCACGACGTTGTCGTTGTCCCGCAGCACCTCGCCGTGCACGTTGGTCGGGATGCCGCCCATCGCGTAGTGCGCGGTCGGGTAGACCGGCACCGGCTCCTTCACCGGGTCGACCGCGAGGTAGGTGCGGGCGAACTCGGTGATGTCGGGCAGCTTGGTCTCCAGCACCTCCGCGCCCAGGTGCGTGCAGTCCAGCAGCACGTAGTCCTTGTTGGGGCCCGCGCCGCGGCCCTCCAGCACCTCCAGCGCCATCGACCGGGCCACGATGTCGCGCGGCGCGAGGTCCTTGATGGTGGGGGCGTAGCGCTCCATGAACCGCTCGCCGGACGCGTTGCGCAGGATCGCGCCCTCGCCGCGCGCGCCCTCGGTGAGCAGGAT
The DNA here is from genome assembly GCF_053601135.1 of Actinosynnema sp. NPDC004786. Lineage (NCBI taxonomy): Bacteria > Bacillati > Actinomycetota > Actinomycetes > Pseudonocardiales > Pseudonocardiaceae > Actinosynnema > Actinosynnema sp. NPDC004786. Next base: position 55,077 of record NZ_JBSGBG010000013.1, read on the forward strand.
GCCCAGGCCCGCCAGGCCGGTCGGGTGGAACTGGTAGAACTCCATGTCCTCCAGCGGCAGGCCCTTGCGGAACACGATGCCCATGCCGTCGCCGGTCAGCGTGTGCGCGTTGGACGTGGTCTTGAAGACCTTGCCGAAGCCGCCGGTGGCGAACACCACGGACTTGGCCTGGAACACGTGGATCTCGCCGGTCGCCAGCTCGTAGGCCACCGCGCCGGTGCAGACCGGGCCGTTGTCGGTCTCGGTCAGGCAGATGTCGAGCACGTAGAACTCGTTGAAGAACTCGATCCCGTGCTTGACGCAGTTCTGGTACAGCGTCTGGAGGATCATGTGGCCGGTGCGGTCGGCCGCGTAGCAGGCCCGGCGCACGGCCGCCTCGCCGTGGTTGCGGGTGTGGCCGCCGAACCGCCGCTGGTCGATCTTGCCCTCGGGCGTGCGGTTGAACGGCAGGCCCATCTTCTCCAGGTCGAGGACCGCGTCGATGGCCTCCTTCGCCATGATCTCGGCGGCGTCCTGGTCGACCAGGTAGTCACCGCCCTTGATCGTGTCGAAGGTGTGCCACTCCCAGTTGTCCTCCTCCACGTTCGCGAGCGCGGCGCACATGCCGCCCTGCGCCGCACCCGTGTGGGAACGCGTGGGGTAGAGCTTGGTGAGCACGGCCGTGCGCGCCCGCTGGCCGGCCTCGATCGCCGCGCGCATCCCGGCGCCACCCGCGCCGATGATCACGACGTCGTACTTGTGGAACTGCATGGCTTTGAGCACTCCCCGCGGCGGGTCAGTCGGTGATGTTCGGGTCGAAGGTGAAGATCACGTACGTGCCGAGGGCGATGATCAGCACCATCGACGAGTAGAGCAGCACCTTGAGCCAGAACCGGGTCGCGTCCTTGCGGGCGTAGTCGTTGATCACGGTGCGCAGGCCGTTGCCGCCGTGGATCTGGGCCAGCCACAGCATCGCCAGGTCCCAGAACTGCCAGAACGGCGACGCCCACCGGCCGGCGACGAAGCCGAAGTTGATGCGGTGCACGCCGCCGTCGAGGATGTTCATGATGAACAGGTGCCCGAGCACCAGCACCACCAGCGCGACGCCCGAGATGCGCATGAACAGCCAGCTGTACAGCTCGAAGTTGCTGCGGCGGGCGGCGGGGCGGCGCGGCGAGCGCGGCTTGTCGAGGGTCAGGGACTCGCTCATGATCAGTGACCCCCACCGAACAGGTCGGTAACCGTGCGGACCATCATGTAGTAGGTGCCGGGGATCATCACCAGCACCCAGACGACGAGCACCGCCCACAGCATCTGCTTCTGGAAGCGGGCGCCCTTCTCCCAGAAGTCGACGAGCATCACGCGGATGCCGTTGAGCGCGTGGTAGAGGACCGCGCCGACCAGGCCGACCTCGAACAGGTTGACGACCGGGTTCTTGTAGGTCTCGATGACCTTGTCGTACGCGTCCGGCGACACCCGCACCAGCGCGGTGTCCAGGACGTGCGCGAACAGGAAGAAGAACGTCAACACGCCGGTGATGCGGTGGGCTACCCAGGACCACATGCCCAGGTCGCCGCGGTAGAGCGTTCCGCCCCCCTTAGAGGTGCCCGCCCGCTCGGGTGCGGTGGTGCCGGCCATGAGCTACGGCCTCCAGCGTCGGTGGTGGACTGGTCTCCGGTACTCGATTCCAGTACGCGGACCTTGACCAGCCGATGCTAGTCCCGTGAACATCACCCGACCCAACGGCCCGACCCGTCTGTGAGCGACGAGACACCCGGTGGGCGCTGGATCGATTCGCCTCACACCGGGCGCGGCGGTGCTGTGCGGCGCCGGTCACACGATCGCGTGACCGGCACCGTCCACCTGGGACGTCAGCGCGGCCGGTAGGTCGCGACACCGTCCACGATGACCACGTCGACGTGCACCTCGCCGGTCACCGGGGGCCCGAACGGGGTCAGCCGGCGCAGCGGCTGGGGGTCGTTCGGGCGGTGGATGACGACGTTCTCACCCAACTGGGTGGCGAGGAGGCGGCCGGCGAGGTCGCGGGCGTTGGCCGCCATGACGTCCTCGTCGCTGTTCTTGAGCGCCCAGTTGTTGCTCTCCACCAGCGCGTTGTAGAGGTGGCCCTTGCGCATGGCGTGGTCCACCGTGAACCGCGCCACGTCCTCGGGCAGGGTGGCGGCCCGCGCCACCACGTCGCGGCGCAGCGCGACCGGCTGGAGCCCCCGCGCCTGCGCGACCGCCGCGTACAGCCCGCCGGGCGCGGGCGGCGCGCCGGTGGGCAGCAGGTCGTTGGCGATGAACCGCAGGTGCCTGGCGGCCTCGCTGACGTGGTCGGACGCGAGCAGCCCGTGCGCGGCCACCAGCTTGTGCTGCTGCGACACGCCCACGTCCACGCCGGGGAAGCCGCGGGCCGGGGTGGAGATGGCCGGGTTGAGCGGGTTCGACCCGGCCATCTGCCGGCGGGTGGCCGGGTCCGGGTGCCACGGCGGGCGGGGGCCCGTGGTGGGCGGCAGGCGCAGCGGCTCGGCGTCGGCGTAGGCGTTCGTGCGCAGCGCGGCGCGCTGGTCGGCGAACTTCGTGCCCTTCTTGCCGGGCTTGCCGTCCACGAACCGCTCGGTGATCGTCACCCAGCCCATGTGCGACTGGCCCAGGACGCCGGTCGTGAGCAGCTCGTAGGCCAGCCGGGACAGGTCGGTGTCGGTCGCGCCGTCCACGAAGTCGACCGCGAACGACTGCCCGCGCAGCGGGTGGCGGTTGTTCTCCGCGTCCACCCGCAGCGCCTCCGCCACCCGCGCCGGGTCGGGGTCGCCGAGGGTGTGCAGGCTGGTCAGCTCGACCTCGTTGATGCCGTTCAGCCGGCGGCCGAGCATGCCGAACTCGGCCTTGCCCTCGCCGAACCGCACGTGCGGGTACGCGAGCGGCACGAGCCCGTCGAAGAACAGGTTCGGCTCCGGCGTGTACGGCAGCAGCGGGTGGATCGCCGCCTGGTTGCGCCGGGTGTGCATGTCCGCCGCGATCTGGTGCTCGAACTCGGCGATGAACTCGTCGTCGTTCGCGCGGTCGCGCAGCTGCTGCTTCAGCTGGGGCGACGTGTCGGCGTCCTCGTCGATCCGCCGGTGCAGGTCGGCGCGCAGCCGGGCCGCGTCGCCGACCCGGTAGCCGCCGCCGACGACCAGCGGGCGCAGCGGCGCGCTCACGCCGTCCTGGTCCACGACCGCGAGGCCGTCCGCGACGTGCTGGAACACGTGCCGCCCGTCCGGGACGCGCCGGTCGGCCACGTCGAAGTCCATCACCGCCACGTACGGGTGAGCGCCGTTGTGGGCCAGCGCGGTCACCGCGAACTGGTGCGCGTTGCTGTCCAGGACCTGGTTGCGGGTCGCGCCGAACTTGAACGACCCGCCGTGCGGCGGCAGCGCGACCAGGGCGACGGGCTCCGGGCGGCCGTTGACCACCGGCGCGGCGCGGTGCAGGGCCTGGTCGATCGCGGGCTGGTCGGCGGCGTTGACGCCGATGACGAAAGCGACCCTGCCCTGCACGTCCGGCGAGGTGTTCGCCATGACGCTGGTCATCACGTCGTGGAGGCTCTGCGCGGTCAGGTCGCTCGCCCGGACGATCATGTTCACCACGAACGCGGGCGGCTCGTCCCGCCGGATGCCGTCGTCGGTCAGGGTCAGGTAGTTGCCGCGGTCGACCGGGGTGAGGGTCTTGCCGCCGGCCAGCGCCGCGAACGCCGCGTTGTGGACGCCGCCGTCGTTGGCGAGCGTGACCGGCGGCGCGGCCTCGGCCATCTCCACGTCGGAGCCCGCGTCGGAATCGGCGTCGGAGTCGGCGTCCGGGTCGTCCAGCGTGAGCCCGGCCAGCAGCCGGGTCGGCGGCGCGGGGAGCGCCGGACCCTCGTCCGCGGCCTTGCGCTTGCGCTTCGGCGCGTTCGGCGCGGCCACGTCCGGGTCCTGGACGTGCGGGCCCGCGGTGGATGGGGTGTGCGGCGACTCCAGCGCGCGCATCCGGTTCTCGACCAGCCACAGGTTGCGCGGCTTGAGGCTCGCGTCGGCGGCGTCGATGCCCGCCGTCATGGGGGCGTTGTCGCCGACGACGCGGCCCTTGCCGTCCTGGTGCTGGAAGATCGGCTTGACCGCGTCCGTCTCCAGGTACTCGTCGTGCAGGCCGAGGAAGTGGCCGACCTCGTGGGCGAGGCGGCGGGGGTCGGTGTCCACCGGCCAGGAGAGCTGGTCGGCCCGGGCGCCGGGCGCGGCGACCTCGATCGTGGCGTGGGCGTCGGCGGGGTCGGTGGGGAATTCGACGGTGACGTGGAACTGCTCGCCGCCCGGCAGCCGGTGGCCCTGGTTGAACAGCTCCTGCACGCCCTCCCGGGCCCGTCGCCGGAGGTCGGCGACCTGGTCCGGCGTGGCGTCGCCGGGGGCGACGTGCAGCTTCACGGTGAGGTCCACGACGGGGGCGCCGTCGACCTCGAACCGGCGGATGTCGTAGGCGATCGGCCCGCGCCAGGCCTGCAGGTCCACGTTCGTGGGGGTGATCGTGGAGCTGGAGAGCACGCCGCCGTCCTCGCCGCGGACGTGGCCGGTGACGGGTGCGGTGGTGCGGGCGTTGGTGATGTCGGTGGTGGTGGCGGGTGTGGGGTTGGTGAACCAGTCTGCGGTGGGTGCGGTGCTGTGTCGCCAGGACGGGTCGTCGAGGACGGGGTGGGGTCCGGCGGGTTGCGTGGAGGTGATGACGGTGTCGGTGACCTTGGTGCCGACCGGTGCGGCGGGTGGGACCCACCCTTCGGGGCGCTTGAGGTCCCAGTCGACGTGGACGTCGGTGGTCGCGGTGGTGGTGACGTCCGCGGTGGCGTCGATGCCGTGGGCGGCGAGGGCGTCGGCGACCAGTTGGGCGTTCGGGCCGGTGACGGCGACGGCGGGGTGCCGGTAGCCGTTGCGGTCGCGGATCGCGTTCTGCTCGGCGATCTCGGCGGCCAGCGCGTCGAGGTCGGCCCGGTTCTCCGGCGTCAGGTCGGCGTAGGACCGCTCCGGCCGGGGACCGCGCTCCGGGCGGGTCTCCGGGCCGGTCGGCGGCGTGGGCACGGCCAGGGGCTCCGGTGCGGTGCCCGGCCGAGGCGGCGCGCTCGGCGCCGTGACCGTCACGACGGGCACCGAACCCGGCGCCGGCGGGTTGCCGTTGAAGCGGTCGACCTGCGCCTCGACCACCCGCTTCGCCTGCCACCACGCCAGCTCGGCCTCGTAGGCGGCGGTGCGACTGGCGGCGACCCGCCGCTCCGCGTCGAAGACCCGCTGGTCGAGGTCCGCCCGCTGCTCCAGGGCCCCGACCTGCTCCCGGCTCGCGGCCAGCAGGTCGGCACGGGCTTGTGCCGCTTCGCGAACGGCCGCGTCCAGCTCGGCCTCGACGGCGTCGGCCGCCGTCTGCTCGTCCTGGACCCGCTGCCGCGCGGCGGGCACCTGCTGCCGGGCCTCGGCCAGCCCCTGCGCGGCCACCGGGTCGACCTCGGCGAGCGTGGTCAGGGTGTCGATGCGCGCGTTGAGGTCGTCCAGGTCGCGCCGGGCCTGCTCGACCCGGCCGGTGGCGGCGTCGAAGGCGTTCCCGCGGTCCTTGATCGCGGCCTCGGTGCGGGCCAGGTCGCCCGTCGCGGTGTCGAGGCGCGTCTTGAGCGACTCCAGGTCGAGGTCGGACTGCGCCACGTCGCCCGCGATGCCGTTGATCAGGTCCTGCGCCCGGTAGCGGTCCTGGTTGGCGGCCACCTCGGCGGCCCGCCACGCGTCCGCCCTGGCCTTCAGCTCGGTCTGCGCCGTGGCCAGCGGCGTGTCGACCGGCTTGCCCAGCAGGCCCTGGAGGTCCCGTTCGGGCACGCGCACGTCCGTCGAGCCGGGCAGCACGAGGTCGACCACCGAGGTGACGCCGTCGTAGGTCGCCACGACCCGGTACTCCACGTCGTACTCGACCAGCCCGGTGCGGCCCGCGGGCTTGAGGTTGTCGACCTTGTTGCCGGTCGGGCCGCCGGACAGCGTCGTGCCGTCCTCGCTCTTGTGCGCGAACTCGACGCCGGACACGCCGAAGTTCGGCGAGTTCACCGGGTCGGGCTGCCCCTGCGCGTCCACGGCCTTCCGGCTGAACCCGCCGGTCGCGACGGCCACGGACACGTCCGCGGTGTCGCTCACCTTGGAGTCCACCGTGGTGGCGTGCACCGCGGTGCGCGGGCTCTCCAGGTTGACCGAGTCGCTGAGCGCGTCCAGCCGCGGCTTCACCAGCCGGGCGTAGACCTTGACCTGCGCCTGCTTGCCGGACTTCAGCGAGGACTCGGTGAGCCCCGGCACGTCCAGCGGCTCGCGGAGCATCGCGGGCAGGCTCGCCTGGAGGTTCTCCGAGCTGAGCGCGGACAGCAGCGCGGCGCGCGAGCCCGTGCCGTGCCCGGTGATGCCCGCGCCGGCCCCGGCGTTCTCCAGGGCCGCGAGCGCGGCGTCGCGCAACGCGCTCGCGCCGCGCAGGCCCTCGACGGACGCCGTCGGCGGCAGGGCGGCCACGGCGTCGGTGGTGTCCGCGCCGTTGGCGAAGTCGGCGAGCGCCTGGTCGGTCGCGCGGGACGCGTCGTGGGTGGTCCGCCGGTCGGGCCGGGTGACCGGGTCCGGGCGCGGGGTGGCGCGGACGCTGTCGGCGTGCAGCCGGACGCCCAGGTCGACCGGGGTGGGCGACACCTGGCGCGCGATCTCCTGCCCGCCGCGCTCGACGACCAGCTCGAACCTCACCGGCAGCGCGTACTTCACGGCCGGGCCGCTGCCCGCGCGCAGGTGCCCGAACTGGGTGGTCGTCGCCTCGGTGACGGTCGAGGAGTGGGCGCGGCCCACGGACGCGCCGAGCTGGCCGCCGACGTTGCCGGTCAGCGGGCTGCCGGCGGCGGGCGTGGGCAGCCCGCTCGCCGGGACCTTCGCGCCGACCGACCAGGCGTGCCCCTTGCCGTGGCTCGCGCCGTCCTTGGCGGAGCCTGCCACGGTGTGCTCGATGTCCACGCCGTCGTTGACCGCGCCCTGGAAGGCGGGCGTGCCGTCCACCACGGCCTTGAGCGTGACCTGGTAGGAGTCCTTGCCGAACAGCGCGCCCGGCTTGTGCACGAGCAGCGGCACGCCGCCGTCCAGGGCGCCGTCCACGAGCGCCTGCACGCTGGTCGGCGAGGTGAAGTCGACCATGCGTTGGAGGTTGTGCATCGAGTCGTCCAGCACCGAGTCGGGCACGAGCTTGCCGCCGCGCCAGTCGCCGGTGCGGCCGTTGGCCTGGGTGATCAGGTTCGACACCAGGCCGCTCAGGTCCGGGGCCTTGTCCACCGCGCTCAGGCCCAGCGCGCTGGGCGCGCCGGAGGCGACCCGCTTCGGGGCCTGCATGGCGTCGGCGACCTCGGGCGCGGGCGGGTTCACGTCGGGCAGCAGGCCCATGTCCCGCGCCACCTGCTCGCTGACCCGCACGAACACGCCGCCGGGCAGGTCCACCACGGCCTCGCGGGTGCGGAGCTGCCCGTTGACCACGGCGTTGGCGTTGCGGCTCTCCGCGACCAGCGTGAAGCTCGCGTCCATCTGCACCAGCACGGTGCGGGTGGCGTTCGCGGTCACCACGTTGCGGTCCACCGAGGCGGCCAGCTCCGTCGTGACGCCCTTGGCGCGCGACCACGGCGTCCACTTGCCCAGGACCTGGAAGCCGCTCGCGCCCCGGGGGTCCTTCGCGTTCGGCCGCCCGCCGAGCCCGGCCTGCGCGGTGACGTCGACGGCCTGGGTGTTCGACTTGCCGCCGCCCGCCTTCACGCCGCCCTGCGCGGAGTTCTCCGTGCCGGTCACGTCGGAGATGCTGACCAGCTTCGGCTTGCCCAGCCGCACGGTCGCGCCGAGGCCGCCGGTGCGGTCGGCGACGCGCCGGTCGTAGCGCAGGTCCGCGTCCTGGATGCCGGTCTCGGTCATCCGGCGCAGGTTGGCCTTGAGGTTCTCCGGGCTGAACAGGGCGTCGATCTGCGCGCGCGACACCGTGCCGAGGGCGGTCAGCGACCGGTCGCCGTGCGCGGCGTCGTCCAGCAGGGCCATGGCGTCGTCACGCAGCCGGCCCGCGCCCGTCACCGCCTCGACGTGCAGCCAGTCGTGCTCGTTCGGGGTGCGGCCGGCGGGGCTCACCAGCTCCTTGATCGTCTTGGTCGAGCCGGGCACCGGGGTGGTGCTGGGCGTGCCGGGCGCGAACCGGGACGGGTCGCCGACCATCGTGGAGCCCTCGGTGAACCACAGGTTGACCTTCCCGGAGATCGGCGGGAGGTCGCCGGGCGCGGTGCCGGTCCGGGCGATGGTCGTGGGCTGCGGCGCCTGCGCGCCGGGCGTGCCGAACCAGGACCGCTGGACCCAGGCGCGCGGCCTGCTGTAGGTCTGGACCTCGATCTCGAACTCGACGTCGTTCTCGAACACGTGCGAGAACTCGTTGCCGACGTTGAGCGACGTGCTGCTCACGGTCGGGCCGGACGTCGTCTTCACCGCGTCGCTGTTGGTGAACTTCACGCCCACGCCGGCCTGCGGCGCGAGGCTCGCGCTGCCCGGCTTGGCGTTCGCGCCGCCCTTGCCCTCGACGCCCGCGGTCCACGTCTTCGTGGTCGTGGTGGTGGCGTCGAGCTTCGGCGCGGCGGACGACGAGCCGCGCACGAAGTGCAGGCCCGCCTCGCCCTTGTACGCCGGGTTGGCGACCTTGGCCTTCACCAGCACGGTCACGTAGTGGTTGTGCGCCTTGCCCCGGCGCTTGAGCACCACCGGCACGCCCGGCCCGAGCAGGCTGTCCATCTGGGCGCGCAGCGCGGTGGGCGACAGCTTCGCGGTGAGCACCTGCTGGTTGTTGAGCTGCTCCAGGTGCTCGGCGAAGTTCTTGCCGGACCGGTTCGGCCGGGCGCCCGGGTCGTTGCCCGGCAGGAACGCGGCGAACTCGGGCCGCGCCAGCAGGGTCTGCTCGACCTGCGCCTGCACGTCGGCGGCCCGCTCGAACCGGCCCACCTTCACGTTGCCCGCGGCCAGGCCGGCCTCCAGGTACGGCGGCTGGTGGCGGGTGAGCGGGCCGGGCGGCACGGTCAGGCCGGGCTGGTTGCCGTTCGTGAGCGGCGCGACCGGCACCCGCGGCGCGTTCGGGTCGGCGGCGGCCAGGACGTCGTTGAGCGCGGCCACCTCGTCCAGGCCGAGGCGCAGGTAGGCGGTGACCGGCTTGACCACCGGCTGCCCCGTCGGGCCGACCACGGTGACGTCGGCGGTGACCTTGTACAGGCCGGTGTTGCCCTTGATCATCACACCGGTGCGGTTCGTGGTGGTCGCGCCCGCCGACACCGACTCGGTCTTCTTCGCCGAGTAGCCGCCCGCGACACCGCCCGAGCCGACGCCGACCGAGGGCGCGCCGATCCCGCCGCCGACGGCGGCCGAGAAGTCGAACCCGCTGCTGGTCCCGGCGCTGACGCCGGTGCTCGACACGGCGGAGTCGTGCAGGCGCAGCTGCGACGCGCCCGGCGTGCCGACCAGCTGGATGTCGGTGAGCGACGCGGTCATCTTCACCGAGCCCGCGTAGCTGTCGCTCTTGCTGGTCAGCGCGGGCGAGGTGACCCAGCCGCCGAGCAGCGCGCCGAGGTTGTCCCGGATCGAGGTGGCGCCGAGGAACTCGCGCAGCGCGTCCCGACCGGGCGCTCCGGGCTTGGTGAGCGAGGGGTGCAGGGTCGCTTTGACGTCGTTGAACAGGGCCTGCGGGTCCTGGTCGATCACGGCCTCGGGCACCGGGAACTCCAGCTTGGCGCCGGCGCCCGCGGGCAGGGGCACGACGGGTGACGCGTGCGTGGTGTCCAGGTCGGTGGTCAGGTCGTTCGGCACCTGGAGGGTGACCGAGACCGGCGCGGCCGGCGTCGACCGGACCGTGTCCGAGCCCACCACGCGGCCCGCGTCGTCGTAGAGGTTGACGGTGAACTCCAGGTCCACGTCGACGTCCGCCGAGCCGCCGCCGGAGCGGATGATCCGGTTGTCGACGGTGGAGCTGGTGGTGGTGCCGGTCACGGCCGGGGTGGACAGCGGGGCCTTGAGGCCGAGCTGGCCGTACGCGCCGAGGCCCTGGGACGCCGTGACCGAGCCGCCGACGTCGTTGGCCGTGGTCAGCGCGGTCGTCGCGGAGCTGGTCGCACCGCTGTTGACCTGCATGTCGACCTTGGGCGACGAGGTCGGCACGGGCGCGGTGGCGGGCGGCCGGAGGCGCGCGGTGACGTGCGCGTCGAAGAACCGGTTGCCGACCTGGACCTGCATCCGGCGGCCGTGGCCGAGGAACGACTCCAGGTTGGTGGTGATCTCCCGGCCGATCCGGGCCGTCCCCTGCGGGGTGACGCCCGGCACCTGCGGGAGCAGGTTCTCCACGGCGGTGACGACCTGGTCCACGCCGCGCGGGTCGCGGGCGGTGACGCTGCCGAGCGCCTGGTTGTCCTGGAGGAACCGGGGCGCGACGCCGGGCAGCACGGCCGCGGGCGTGCGCGGATGCGCGATCATCTGCAACGGCATCGGGGCCGGGGCGCGGTGGAAGCCCGGCGCGTTCGGCGGCGCCACGTCCGCGTCCGCCGACCCGACCGCCGGGTCGTTGACGGACTCCAGCGCGTGCATCCGGTTCTCGACCAGCCACAGGTTGCGCGGCTTGAGGCTCACGTCGGCCTCGTCGATGCCGTCGGTCATCGGGGCGTTGTCGTGCACGACGCGCCCCTTGCCCTCCTGGTGCTGGAAGATCGGCTTCGCCTGCCCGGTCTCGAAGTACTCGTCGTGCAGGCCGAGGAAGTGGCCGACCTCGTGGGCGAGGCGGCGGGGGTCGGTGTCCACGGGCCAGCTCAGCTGGTTGGCGCGGCCGTCCGGCGCGGCGACCTTGACCGTGGCGTGGGCGTCGGTGGGGTCGGTGGGGAATTCGACGGTGACGTGGAACTGCTCGCCGCCCGGCAGCCGGTGGCCCTGGTTGAACAGCTCCTGCACGCCCTCGCGGGTGCGCCGCTGGATCTCGGCGAGCTGCGCGGGGTCGGCGTGGCCCGCCGGGTCGAGGTGCACCTTGACGGTGAAGTCGCGGACCGGGGTGCCGTTCACGTCGAGCACGCGGGTGTCGTACGCGATCGGGCCGCGCCACGCCTTCATCTTCACGCCGTCGGGACCGACGGTGGTGGTGTTCAGGACACCGCCGTCCTCGCCGCGGACGCGGCTGGTGATCGGTGCGGTGGTGCGGGCGTTGGTGATGTCGGTGGTGGTGGCGGGTGCGGGGTTGGTGAACCAGTCTGCGGTGGGTGCGGTGCTGTGTCGCCAGGACGGGTCGTCGAGGACGGGGTGGGGTCCGGCCGGCTCGGTGGAGGTGATGACGGTGTCGGTGACCTTGGTGCCGACCGGTGCGGCGGGTGGTGTCCACCCTTCGGGGCGTTTGAGGTCCCAGTCGACGTGGACGTCGGTGGTCGCGGTGGTGGTGACGTCCGCGGTGGCGTCGATGCCGTGGGCGGCGAGGGCGTCGGCGACCAGTTGGGCGTTCGGGCCGGTGACGGCGACGGTCGGGCGCTGGTAGCCGTTGCGGTCGCGCACGTCGTTCTGCTCGACCAGGTCCTTCGCCAGGCCGTCGAGGGTCGCCCGGTCGGCCGGGGGCAGGTCCGTCGTGCCGGGTGGCAGGTCGAACGACCGCTCCGGCTTCGGGCCGCGGACCTCGCGCGGCGCGGTGGCCGCGGCCGGCGGGGCGACCTGCGGCACGCCCGGCTGGGTGACCGGCGCGTCGCGGTTCAGCGGCGGTGCGGTCGGCGACGTGACGGACGGGGTGCCGGTGTTCGGCTGTGTGCCGTTCGCGGTGGTGTCGGCCGGCGGAGCGCTGCTCGGGAGCGCGTTGTTCGCCGTGGTGTCGGCCGGGGGCGTGCTGTTCGGCGTGGCGCCGGGCGGAGGCGGCGGGGTGCCGTTGTCCGTCGGCGTGGTGGCCGGTGCGGGCGCCGGGGTCGCGTTGTAGGCGTCGACGCGCTGGTCGACCACGCGCTTGGCGTCCCACCACGCCTGCTGGCGCGCGTCCGCCGTCTGCCGGCGGTCGTTCAGCACCACCTCGGCCGCGGTGATCTTGGCCTGCTGCGCGTCCCGCGCGGCGAGCAGCGCGTCGTAGCGGGCGCGCTTCGCGTCGCGGTCCGCCGTCGTGTCGCGGACCGTCCGCTGCTGGTCGCGCAGGTCGGTCTTGGCCTGGTCGAGCGTGTCGCGCGCGGTCGCCAGGTCGTCGCGGGCGGTGGCCAGGTCGCGCTCGGCCCCCACCAGGTCGGCGGTGGCCCGGTCGGCGGCCTCCTTCGCGTCGCGTCGCGCGTCCAGGTCGGTCGCGTGCCGCACCCTGGCGTCGTCCAGCTCGGCGGCCAGCCGGTCCACGTCGGCCCGCGCGCCGTCCCGGGCGGTCGTCGCGGTGTCCACCGCGCCCGCCAGGCCCTGCTCCACGGCCGGGTCGACCGGCGGCGCGCCCTCGGCGGGCGGCGGGGCGGCCCGGTGGTCGGCGAGCGCCTGCTCGGCCGCGGCCAGCTCCCGCTGCGCCGCGTCCAGCCGCGCCCGCGCCTCGCCGAGCCGGAACTCCAGGTCGGCGACGGTGTCGGCGGACGACTCCACGTCCGCGGTCGCGTCCCGCAACGCCTCGTCGGCGTTCTGCGCGGCCACGTCCAGCTCGCCGACCCGGGTGTGCAGGTCCTTGACCCGCTGCTGGAGGTCGGCCACGGAGCCGCGCGCGTCGGCCACGGCCCGCTCCAGGCCGTCGACCTTGCCCGACTCGGCGGCCACGGCGTCGATCACGCCGTTCAGGTCGTTGCTCAGCGCGTTCATCTCGACGTCGGTCTTGGCCAGCTCGGCGGCGGCCGCGTTGATCGCGTCCTGCGCCGCGTGCCGGGCCCGGTCGACCTCGATCTCCGCGTCGCGCCAGCTCTTCGCGGCCGCGGCGACGTCGTCCTGCGCCTTGGCCAGCTCCGCGTCGAAGTCCTTGCCCAGCACCGCCTGCGCCTCGGGCGCGGGCATCCGGACCGCGGCCGAGCCCGGCACGGCCAGGTCGACCACACCGGTCTTGCCGCCGATCGTGGCGACGACCCGGTACTCGACGTCGAACTCGACCAGGCCGGTGCGGCCCTGCGCCTTGAGGTTGTTGACCTTGTTGTCGGTCGCGCCGCCGGACACCGCGTGCGAGTCCTCGGCGGCGTGCCTGACCTCGACGCCGCCGGTGTTGAAGCCGACCGTGTCCCTGGGGTCGCCCCCCTGCTTCACGGCCGCGCCGCCGGTCCCGAAGCCCGCCGAGACGTCGGCGCTCTCGGTGACCTTGGCCTCGCCGGCGGTGGTGCTGACCACCGACTTCGGGTTCTCCAGCTTCACGCCGTCGCTGAGCGCGCCGAGCCGGGGGTTGACCAGCTTGGCGTACACCTTGACGTCGGCGTCCTGGCCGAACGTGAGCGCGGCCTCGTGCAGGCCCGGCACGTCCAGCGGCCCGTCCAGCATGCCGGGCAGGCTCGGCTGGAGGTTCTCCGAGCTGAGCGTGGACAGCAGGGTGTTCAGCGGCCCGGTGCCCTTGCCGGTGAGGCCGGGCTTCGCGCCCGCCTCGGTCAGCGCCCGCACCGCCGCGTCCCGCAGGTCCTTCACGCCGCGCAGGTTCTCCACCGACGCGCTCGGCGGCAGCGACGAGGGCGACCCCGCCCGCTGCCACGCCTGCGCCGCGGCGGGCGTGCCGAACTCGGCGCCGCGCTTGATCGCCGCCGCCATGTACGGCGGGGTCGGCCCGGCGGCCGGGTCGGCGACGCGCTGGTTGTCGGCGTGCAGCCGGATGCCCATCTCCTGGGCGCCGGTGGTGGCCTTGGCGATCTCCCGGTCGCCGCGCTCCACCACCAGCTCGAACTCGACCGGCACGGTGTACTTCGCGGCCGGCCCGCCGGCCGCGCGCAGGTGGCCGAACTGCCGCGTGGTGGCGTCGGTGACGGTGCTCGACTTGGCGTGCCCGTAGTTCGCCGACGCGACGACGCCCGCCGTGCCGGAGACGTTCGGGTTCGCGCTGCCCGGCGAGGCCAGGCCCGGGGCCTTGACGCCGACGCCCCAGCCCGAGCCGCGGCCCTGCCCGGCGGTGACCTTCTCGGAGCCGGCGATCGTGTGCTCCACGTCGACGCCGTCGTTGACGACCCGGTCGAACTTCGGCTCGCCCGCCTTCGCGCGCAGCGTGACCTGGTAGGAGTCCTTGCCGAACGTGCCGGGCTGGTGCACCAGCAGCGGCACGCCGCCGTCCAGCGCGCTGTCGATCATCGCCTGCACCGAGGCGGGCGAGGAGAAGTCGACCAGGCGCTGGAGGTTGTTCATCGAGTCCTTGAGGACCGAGTCGGGCACCAGCGGGCCGCCGAACCGCTTCGACGTCTTCGCGTTCACCTGCGAGACCAGGTCGTCCACCGCGGCGGACAGGTCCGGCACCCGGTCGACGGCGGACAGGCCGAGCGAGCCCGGCTCGTCCTTGGCGAGCGTCTTCGGCGGGGCCATCGCGCCGAAGTCCGGCGACTTCACCGTCGGCGCGACGTTCGGCAGCACGCCCAGCTCACGCGCCACGTCCTCGCTGACCCGCACGAACACCGACTTCGGCAGCTTCACCGTCGCGCCCTCGGCGCGCGGCGTGCCGCCGTGCACGACGTTGCCCGCCCGGCTCTCGCCGACGATCGTCACGTCCGCGTCGAGCTGGATCAGCACGGTCCGCGCGTCCGCCGGGGTCACGACGTTGCGGTCCACGCTGCCGCCGACCTCGCGCGCGTCGGACTTCGAGTCCGCCCACGGCGTGTACTTGCCGACCGCGGCCACGCCGCCGGCGCCGCTCGTGGGCGTCGGCTCGCCAGCGGGCGGCGGGGTGGCGTTCGGCCTGATCGGCACGTTGACGCCGGCGGTCAGGTCGACCGACCGGCTCGTGGACGACGCGTCGCCCGCCTTGTAGCCGCCGGTGAGGGCGTTCTCCGTGCCGGTGTCGTCGGCGATCGACACGAGCTTCGGGTTGCCCAGGGTCATCGCCATGCCGACCGAGCCGGTGCGGTCGGTGACGCGCCGGTCGTACCGGAGGCCCTGCTCCTGCATGCCCGTCTCGACGAGCTTGCGCAGGTTCGCCTTGATGTTCTCCGGGCTGAACATCCGGTCGATCTGGTTGCGCGACTCGGTGCCCGGCACGGTGAGCGCCGAGTCGCCGTTCGCCGCGCGGTTGAGCGCGTCGATCGCCTGGTCGCGCAGCGCGGTGGTGTTCGCGACGGCCTCGACGTGCAGGAACTCCGGCGGCTTCGGCCGGGTGCGGTCGGTCAGCAGGTCCTTCACCGACGGCGCGTCGGTCAGCCTCGTGACCTGCGGGTCGCCCGGCTTGAAGCCCTGGGGGTCCACCTTCAGGGTGGAGCTGTCCGACACCCAGAGGTTCACCTTGCCGCTGATCGCGGGCAGGATCTCGGGGTTGTTCGGCGCGTTCGGGTCGAGCGACGCGCCCACGGTGCGCGCCACCACGCGCGGCTGCGGCGCGTGCTGACCCGGCAGGCCGGGCGTCACCCGCTGCACCCAGGAGCGCGGCCGGGTGAACGTGGTGATCTCGACCTCGAACTCCACGTCGCCCTGGAACACCTGGGCGTTGGGGCTGCCGACGTTCAACGACGTGGAGTTGACCGCGGGGCCGCCGGAGTTCTTCACCGTCCACGAGTGGTTGTACTTCGCGCCGAACTGCGGGGTCGGCGTGAGCGTCGCGTCCGCGGTCTTGGCCGGGATCACCACCTTGCCCTCGACGCCGCCGCTCCAGCCCTTCGTGGTGGCGGTGGCGCTGTCGAGCCTCGGGCCGCTCGACGACGCGTCGCGCACGTTGCGGGCGTCGGCCTGGCCGAGGTGCCGGGTGTCGGACAGCTTCGCCTTGACCGTGATGTTGACGTAGGTGTTGGTCGTGGCGTCGGAGTTCTTCAGCCGGACGGTGACGCCCGGACCGAGCAGGCTGTCCATGTTCGACTTCAGCGCGGTCGGCGACAGCTGGTTCAGCGCCCGCTGGTTGGCGAGCTGCCGGGCCACGTCCGCGAAGCGCTGACCCTTGCCGCTGCGCGGGTTCGCGTTCGGGTCGTTCCAGTTCGGCAGGAAGTCCCGGAAGCCGTCGACGTTCCTCAGCGCGGCCTCGACCTGCGCCTGCACCCGGCTCGCCGGCTCGAAGTCGCCGACCCGCGCGTTGCCCGCGGCGAACGCGGAGTCCAGGTACGGCGGCGCGTGGCGGGGCGTGTCGGTCGGCTTCGTGGTGCCCTTCTGCGTGCCCTCGGGCACCGGCAGGTTCAGCGCCGCCGCCTCCGGCAGCCCCAGCCGCACGTAGGTGGTGACGGGCACGGTGACGTTCGCGCCGCTGGGCGTGCGCACCTCGACGTCGGCGGTCACCTTGTAGAGGCCGGTCTGGCCCTTGAGCTGGATGCCGGACTTGTGCGCGGTGTTCGTGCCGGCGTTCGAGCTGTCCGCCGTGCGCGCCGAGTACGTGGCCGTCGCGCCGACCTGGCCGCCGAGCACGCCGGCCTGGCCGATGTTGCCGCCGAACCCGGCGGTGGCGTCGAACCCGGTCTTCGTGGTCGCGGTGACGCCCGTGCCGAACGAGGTCGAGTCGTGCAGGCGCAGCTGGGCCGAGTCGTGCACGCCGACCAGCTCGGCGTCCTTCAGGGTCGCGTGCGCCTGGACCGCCGCGCCCTTGCTCGCGTGCGGGCTGACGAGGTCCGGCGAGGTCACCCAGCCGGTGAGCATCGCACCCATGTTGTCGCGCAGCGTGGTGGGGCTCAGGAAGGTCTGGAGCGCCGTGCGGCCCGGCGAGCCGATCTTGGTGATCGACGGGTGCAGCTTCGCCGCGACGTCCGAGAACGCCTTGGTCGAGTCGACGTTCGTGACGGCCTCGGGCACGGCGTGCTCGAGGCGCGCGCCCCAGTCCGCGCTCGGGGTGTCCGGGTTCGCCGCGAGCGTCGGGTTCGAGTCCGCGATGGTCGACAGGTCGTCCGGGATCTGGAGGGTCACGTCGACCGGGCCGGTCGGGTCGGAGTCGACCGTGATCGTCGGCTGGACGTTGCCGTGCGCGTCGGTGAGGGTGATCCGGTAGCCGACCGGCACCTGCGCCGTGGTCGAACCCTCGCCGGAGCGGATGATGCGCTGGTCGGCGGTGGAGGTCGAGGCGGTGGTGCTCGTCGCCGGGGTGGCGAGCTGGGCCTTGCCGCCGAGCGAGCCGTAGGGGCCGGTCGCGACGCCCGCCGTGGCCGCCGCGCCGACGTCGTTCGCCGTGGCCAGGGTGGTCGTGGTGGAGGTCGCCGTGCCGCTCTGGGCGGTCATGTCGACCTTGGTGGTCGTGGTCGGCGTCGTGACCGCCGCGGCCGGGTCGGCCGGCGGCATCATCGTGGCCTGGACGTTGGCCTCGAACCAGTTGTTGCCGATCTTGACCTGGAAGTCGCGGCCGTGGCCGAGGAACGACTCGAAGTCCGAGGTCAGGGCGGTCTCGATGGCCGCCTTGTCGTCGGCGCGCAGCCCGGCGACGGCTTCCGCGACCTTCGCCGCGCCCCGCACCTCGACCGGGGCGATCGTGCCCAGTGCCTGGTTGTCCTGGAAGAAGTCGGGGAGGTTCTTCGAGGTGAGGACCGGCCCGGGGGTGGGCGGGGTGATGGTGGCCATGGGGATGACCGGGTTCGGCGTGGGCCGCCACCGCGGGCGCGGCGCGTTGGGCGGCTGCACGTCCGCGTCGGTGTCGAGGTCCCTGGAGCGGCTGTCGGTCCCGGGCGCGCTCGGGGCCGCGGTGGTGGGGACGTCGGGCGTCGGGGCGGACCGGGTTGCCGGGGCCTCGGGCGTGGGGGCGGGCCTGGTGCCCGGCACGTCCGGGGTGGGCGCGGGTCGCGTGCCGGGCACGTCGGGCGTCGGCGCGGGCCGGGTTGCCGGGGCCTCGGGCGTCGGGGCGGGCCTGGTGCCAAGGACCTCGGGCGTCGGAGCCCCTCGGGTGCCCTCGACGACGGGACCGCCGACCGGCCCGGCGGCGGGACCGGTGTGCGGCGTGTAGGTGCTGCGGCCGTTCGGGCCCTGGACCGCGTCGACGTGGATCGGGTCCACGGCGGGCAGGTCCTTGCCGAACGGCGTGTAGGTCGTGGTCCGGCCGCCCGGGTGGTGCACCACGATCGGCGTGCGGAGCTGCGTCGCGAGCGCCTGGGCGGCGATGTGGTCGGCGTTCGCCGCGCTCTCGGCGTCGGCGCGCACCTGGTCCGGGTCCGGCACGTCGGGCAGCGGGCCCTTCTCCGCCGGCCCACCGTCCGGGTGGGTGTCGGGGCCCGCCATCACGTCGCGCGACACCGCGTCGGGGATCTCCGTCATGGTGGACGGGTCGAAGCCCGGGTTCGGACCCGGTTGCAGGACCGAGTTGACGAGGTCGCCGTTGGTGGTCGGGTGGTCCGTGACGAAGTCCGAGAGCTGCTCGCGCACCTCGATCTCGGCCTCGGCCGCCTTCTTGGCCGGGCCCTTGAGCTTGCCCGTGTCCGCGCTCAGCGACGACACGTAACCCGTCACGTCGTTGCGCAGCTGCGCCGGGTCGACGCCCCGCACCTTGCCCACGGCGTCGTACAGGCCGTTCGGGGCGGGCGGTCGCGTGGACGGCAGGTTCGCGATGTTGTTCATCGCCCCGAACCTGCGCTGCATCGACGCTTCCGGGCCGGACATCGCGGTGTTGACGCCCGCGACGGTCTTGACGATCCGGCTGCTCTGGTCCAGGCCCGCCATCACGTCCGGGTGGCCCGGCACGCGCGTCGACATCGACTGGTCGATGTCGTGCCCGCGACCGACGCCCAGGTCCTTGGCGACCTTGGCGACCTCCTTGAACTGCGGCCCGGTAGTCGGCTGGGGCGGCGGCGCGCCCGGGTCGTCCTTGGGCGGCGACGTGATCGCGGGGTTCGGGTTGAGCTGCGGGTTCGGGTCGGCACCGAGGTTGGTGGGGTCGCGGTTGATGCCCGCGAGGTTCGGGAACTTGTCCCGGAAGCCGCCCAGGCTGGTGCCGCTCTTGTCGTTCTTCGTGTCGAAGAAGCGGTCCGCGACGCCGCCCAGCGGGGCGTGCGACTGGGGGAGCGTGCCCTTCTTGGCGTAGCCGAGCGCGATGCGCGTCAGGTCCGTCTCGACCGCGCCGCCCTTGAAGTCGGAGATGAACGCCTGGGTGCGGATCGGGTGGCTGTAGGTCTGGGCGTCGACCGCCAGCTGCGACAGCCGGGCGTCCTTCCGGTCGGCGATGTCGGCGTCGGTGTCCGCGGTGACGTCGGCGTCCATGTCGACGTCGGTGTTGGCGTTCGCCTCGATGTCGGCGATCTGCTGGTCGTAGATGGAGCCGATCTCGTGGGCGAAGAAGTTGTTCAGCGACCGGCCGAGCATGGAGAACTCCGCGCCGCCGTCGCCGAACCGCACGTTCGGGTCGACCATCGGCGCGATGCCGTCGAAGAACAGGTTCGGTTCGGGCGTGTACGGCAGCATCGGGCTGGTCTTGGCCTGCTCGACGCGGGCGTCCATGTCCTGCGTGATCTGCCGGGCGAAGTCGCTCTTGAACTTCTCCGCGTCCGCGAGCTTGGCCGCGGCCTTCTCCAGCCTGGCGATCTCGGCCAGGTCGGGGTTCGGCTGGGCCTGGAGCTTGGCGATCGTGGCGACGCGCTTGGCCTCCACGTCCCGGACCAGCGCGTCGAGGTCCGGCGGCGTCCGGTAGCCGCCGCTGAACATCAGCGGGCGGGCCGGCGGCAGGCCGTCGGGGTTCGCCATGCTGTCGATGACGTGGTTGAAGATGTGCTGCCCCGACGGCACGTTGCGCGAGCCCTGGTCGAAGTCCTGCACCGCGATGTAGGGGTGGTTGCCGTTGTTCGCCATCGCCGAGATCGCGAACTTGTTCGGGGTGCTGTCCAGGGTCGTGTTGCGCATGGTGCCGTACGGCAGGTTGTCGCTGGACGGCATGTCCCAGGTGAAGCCGGTCAGCGCCACCGGGACGTCGATGCCCGCGAGCACCGGTTCCAGCTCGGCCAGCTTCGCCTCGACCTGCGCCTGCGCGTCCGGGTTGTCGTCGCCGCGGGTGTTCACCCCGATGACGAACGCGACCTTGCCGTCGAGGCCCTGCGCGCCCGCCGTGATCTGGCCGACCACGTCCCTGAGGGAGTTCGCGTCGATGTCGCTGATCGGCACGATGGCGTTGACGACGAAGGCGACCGGCCTGTTGTTGTTGACGTTCGCCTCCAGGTCGGCCAGGTAGCCGCCCGGCGTGGGCTGGTGGACCGGCTTGCCGTTGGCGAGGTTCGCGAAGGCGTCGTTGAACTTGGTCGTGGCGTCGCTGCGGAGGTCCACGACCGGGCCGGTCACGTCGGTGACGGTGTCGGCGTCGGGCATGTCCACGTCGGCCGCCGCGTCGAGCGGGGCGTTGACGTCGCTGTCCCACGTCACCCCGGCCGTCGGGTCGACGTCGAGGTCCATGCCCTGGGTGGACGGCTGCTGCGCGGGCGGGACCTGGCCGGACGAGCCCGGCACGTCGTCCGTGCGGGGGCGCTTGGACGTGTCCTGGACGTCGGTGTCGACGTCCATCTCGCCGTCGAAGTCGAGGTCGGCGTCGGCTTCGCCGTCGCGCTTGCGCTTGCCGCCGCTCGGCGCGGGCCGGCTGCCGGGGACGTCCGGCGGTGTCGCGTTCGGGTTGGGCGCGTTCGGGCCGGGGGTCGAGGGGTTCGGGGCCGGCGCCGTGGTGACCGGCGTCGTGGTCGTCGCCGGGGGCGTGATCGTGGGGCCCTGGTCGTCGAGCCGCGTGTCCGGGACCGCGACCTGGCTGTTGGCCGCGCGCTCGACCAGCCACAGGTGGCGGGGGCGCAGGCCGGGGTCGGGCCCGAGGATGTCGCGGCCCATCATGCCGCCGTCGTCCAGGTGCACGCCGGAGGCGGTGGTGTGCTGCTGGAAGACGCGGGTGGAGTCGGTGTACTCGTCCGGGACGCCCAGGTAGTGCAGGGTCTCGTGGGCGAGGAGGTTGGCGCTCGCGTTCGGGTTCCAGTGGGTCTGGTCGGTGCCGGTGTTGCCGACCTCGATGACGGTGTGGGCGTCCTTGGGGTCGGTGGTGAACTCCAGGTTGAGGTGGAACTGGTCGCCGCTGGGGAGGCGGAAGCCCTGGTTGAGCAGGCTGTCCACGCCCGCCTTGGCCTTGGCCTGCACGTCCGCGATGGTCTGCGCGTCGACGTCCGGGTCGGCGCCCGGCTTGAGGTGGACCTTGACCGTGTAGTCCTGCACGAACTTGCCGGGCGCGACCTCGATGCGGCGCAGGTCGTAGTTGATCAGGCCCTGGTAGGACTTGATCCTGCCGGGCGTGCTGTCGGTGGTGACGTCGGCGACCACCGTGTTCACGGTCTTGACGTGCGCGTCGGGACGGCGGTCCTTCCACGCGTCGGGGGACGTGGGGTTGTCGGGCGCGAACCAGTCGGCGGTCTTGGCGGGGTCGTGCCGCCACGACTCGTCGGCGAGGACGTCCTTGCCGGGGTGTGCGGCGGGAGGGTCCAACTTGGGCGGCGCGCCGCCGCTGCGGACCTTCGGTTTGGCGTTCGACGGGGGTGGCGGGAGGGGCGGGGCGACGGGCGGCGCGACCACGCCGACCACCGGGGGCTGCGCCTGGCCGTCCGGCGCGGGTCGGGTCTTGGTGTCGGCCGGCGCCGGGTCGGTGGACGGCTTGGGGGAGGGCGATGTGCCGGGGGCGGGCGGGGAGGCCGGGGCGGCGGCGTGCGGCGGCGTGCCGGGGGTGGGTGGCGCAGTGGCGGGCTGCGCAGTGGTGGCCGGCGGGTTGGCCGGGGGCGCGCTCGGGGGAGGCGTTGCGGCAGGCGGGGTCGGCGCAGGTGGGGTCGGGGCAGGCCGCGTTGCCTCCGGCGGGGCGGAGATCGGCTGCTTCGACGCCGGCGGTGCCGAAGCGGGCGGCGTGGCAGGCGGTGGCGAAGCGGGCGGGGTGGAGACCTGGGGTGCCTTCGCGCCTGGTGGGGCGGTGGTCGGTTGGGCGGTCGTCGGCTGGTTGGTGGTCGGCGCGCTCGCAGTCGGAGGGGTGGCAGGCGGAGGGGTGACAGGCGGGGTGACCTGTGGGGAGTTGACCGGCGGGGTGCTGACCGGCGGCGTGCTGATCGGTGGGGTGGCCGGCTTCGGCTGAGTGGTCGGTGGCACCTGGGATGCCGCCGGGGCGGACTTGACCGTGCCGTCGCCCGCCGGAGGCTTGGGCGCGTCGAACACACCGCCCGGACCGCTCGGCTTGGCGGTCCCGCTCGTTCCGCTCGCGGTCGGCGGGGCGGTTGCCGGGGGAACGGCGGCCGGAGGAGTCGAGACCGGCGGAGTTGACACCTGTGGCGTCGAAACCGGCGGCGTCGACACCTGTGGCGTTGACCCCGACGGCGTTGACACCGGCGGTGTCGAGACCGGAGGCGGCGTGAGGCCGGGGGTGCCGACCGTCGGCTTGGGTGCCGGTTGCGGGGTGGACGGGGAGGTCGGCGGGGCCTTGGTGATGGTCCCGTCGGCGGCGGGGGCCTTGGGGGCGTCGAAGGTGCCCTTGCCGGGGCCGCCGGTGAACTTGCTCGACCGGTCCGTCCCGGTGCTCCCCGCAGCCGGCGGGGCCGCGGCCGGTGCGCCCGCCACCGGGGGCGCGCCCACCGGCGGGGTGCCGGTCGACGGGACCCCGGCGGCCGGCTTGGGCGTCGTCGGCGGGGCCGTGGCCGTGCTCGGCGGCGGGGTGGAGGTCGTCGTCGGGGGCGGGGTGGAGGTCGTGGGTGCGCCCGGCGCGCTGACGCTCGGGGCCGCCGGTGCGCTGATCGTCGGCTTGGGCGCGGGCGGCGGGGTGGACGAGGAGCTGGGCGGGGCCTTGGTGATGGTCCCGTCGGCGGCAGGGGCTTTCGGGGCGTCGAAGGTGCCCTTGCCCGGACCTCCGGTGAACTTGCTCGACCGGTC
Source organism: Actinosynnema sp. NPDC004786 (assembly GCF_053601135.1). NCBI lineage: Bacteria > Bacillati > Actinomycetota > Actinomycetes > Pseudonocardiales > Pseudonocardiaceae > Actinosynnema > Actinosynnema sp. NPDC004786. The sequence continues at coordinate 78,008 of NZ_JBSGBG010000013.1, forward strand.
CGAACCACCCGCCGCACCCGGTGCCGCTCCGCCCATCGGCCCGCCCGCCATCGGGGGCGGGGTGGACGCGGGCGTGCCGCCGAGGCCGGTGGTGAGCTTCGACGCCGCGGCACCCGCGCCGGGCTGCGTGGACACCCCGGTCACCGGGGCCGTGCCCGGCGTCGGGCTGCCCTTGACGGTCGGGCCGCCGCCCGGCACCGCACCCGTCGAGGCACCGGGCACGCCGGTGGTCCCGCGCGTCCCGCCGGGGTTCGCGCCGGACGCGCCGGGCAGGTTCGTGATCGGCCCGACCGAGGCTCCGCCGCCGGTCTTGCCCCCGCCGGATCCCGTGGACGCCCCGGCTCCGGGCACGTTGGTGATCGGGCCCACAGACGGCCCGCCGCCGGTCTTGCCGCCACCCGGCACGTTCGGCCCACCGGCCCCCGGCACGTTCTTGATCGGCCCGACGCCCGGCCCTCCGGTGGTCCCGCGCGTCCCGCCGGGGTTCGCGCCGGGCGCGCCGGGCAGGTTCGTGATCGGCCCGACCGAGGCTCCGCCGCCGGTCTTGCCCCCGCCGGGCCCCGTGGCCCCCGCGGCTCCGGGCAGGTTGGTGATGGGGCCCACGGACGGTCCGCCGCCGGTCTTCCCGCCACCCGGCAGGTTCGGCCCACCGGCCCCCGGCACGTTGCCGATCGGCCCGACCGAAGGTCCGCCACCGGTCTTCCCGCCACCGGGGATGTTCGGCCCGCCCGCCCCGGGCAGGTTCTTGACCGGCCCGACGGACGGCCCGCCGCCGGTCTTGCCGCCACCGGGCACGTTCGGCCCACCGGCCCCCGGCACGTTCTTGAGCGGCCCCACGGACGGCCCGCCGGCCGTCTTCCCGCCACCGGTCCCGTTCGGACCGCTCGCCCCCGGCACGTTCGTCAGCGGCGTGACGGACGGCCCGCCGGGCCCCTTCGAGCCGATCGGCCCGCTGCCGGGCGACCCCGGCGGCCGCTGGGCGTTCGAGTTCGGGTCGATCTTGGTGAACTGGTCGCGGCTGAAGGTGTCGTTCTGCACGTGCGTCTGGACGGTCGCCTTCAGGCCCGACTGCACGTTGCCCATGGCGGTCGACGCGTTGTTCGCCTGCTGCACCGAGGCGTCGTTCGAGCTGTTCAACGCGGGCACGGCGACGATCCCGATCGGACCGAGCGCGTTCGGCGCGAGCTTCAACCCCTGCAGGCCGCTGGAGATCGCGGCCAGCCGGGCCTGGAAGTCGCCCGCCTTGCGTTGCAGGCCGTCCATGGACGACTCGCTCATGCCGAAGCCGGACCCGCCGGTCGGCCCGCCCACCGGCGGTGGCGGCGGCGGTGGCGAGGACTGGCTGCCCCCGGGGTTGGAACCGGGGTTCGAGTCGACGCCGCCGCCACCGCGTGCCATGGCTTGTCTCCGTGGTTGTTTCTGCTCAGACCTGGACGGAAGTGCTCGGCGTGCCGCTGCCCGAGGAGGACCCCGAGTACTGCGACTGGTAGGCGTCGTAGCTCGACTTCGCCGCCTCGCCCGCCGACTTCGCCTCGTCGGCCGCCCGCTCGACCTCCGCGCCAGCCTGCTCGGCCTTGCGCGACGCCTCCTCGGCGGCCCTGATGTCGGCGTCGCTGCCGGACGCGAACGCCTTGGCGTTGGCCTCGGCCGCCGCCGCGTTGGCCGCCGCGTAGTCGACGTTGGCCTGCTCGTACTTGGCGTTCGCCGCCTTCGCCGCGTCGTTCTTCGCCGACATGTCGTTCTCGGCGGACGTGCGCGCCGGGTCGTCCTGGCCCGGGTTGTTCTTCTTGTACTCCTCGTACGCGGCCTTGGCGGCGTCGTCGGCGGGCTTGGCCGCGTTCAGCGCGTCGTTGCTGGCCTTGGCCGCGTCGGCGACGTCCCGGCTCTCCTTGGCCGCGGTCTCGGCGGCCTTCGCGGCCTCCGCGCGCAACGCGTCCGCCTCGCCCTTGGCCGCCTCGTACTTCGCCATGGCGCGGTCGTACCCGGCCTGGTCGCCCCGTGCGGCGGCGGCGTTGGCCTCGTCGATGGCCGAGCTGACCTTGTCGTTCGCGGCGGCGGCCTTTTCCGAGGCGGCGTTGAGCGCCTCGTTGGCCTTCTTGGCCTCCTCGGCGGCCTTGGCCTCCGCCTCCTTGGCCTGCTCGTACTTCTTGTTGGCCTCTTCGGCCTTGTTGTTGGCCTCGGTGACCTTGTCGTCCTGCGCGTCCTGCGCCAACGCCTTGTCGATCTCGCGGTCGACGCCCTTCTGCGCCTTCCACGACTCGTAGCCGACCTCGGCCACGTCGGCGATGTTCTCGAACCGGTTCCAGCCCTTGCCGACGTTCTCGGTGATCTCGTCGAGGTTCTTGATCCGGCTCATCTGCCTGCCCAGCGCGGCGGTCAGGCGGGCGATCCGGGCGGCGATGTTGGTGGCCAGCGCCACCGCCTTGCCGACCGCGAAGCCGATGTAGGCCGCGATGGACGCGCCGAACGTGATCACCGCGGTGGCGGCGGCGATCAGCGCGCCCGCCAGCAGCGACCCGAGCAGCTGGGCGATCAGGTCGCGCACGATGTCGCGCAGCACGGACACCAGCACGCCGCAGATCGCGACGATCTTGGCCTTCTGCTCGACGGCGTTGGCCAGCGTGTCCAGCTCCTGGCCCATCGCCTCCATGTTCTTGCGGAACGCGTCGGCCGACGCGCCGGTCCACCCCTCGGCCGTGGCCAGCTCGCGCCGGTGGTCCTCGGCGAGCACGCGCAGCTCGGCGGCCTGCTTCTTGGTCGCCTCGACGTTGGCGTTGATCTCGTCCGGGTCGCCCATGAGCTGGTCGAGCGGTTCCTTGAGGAACGACACGTGCTCGATCAGCCAGCCGATGCCCGCGCCGAGGATCGTGCCGAACGGGTCGACCGCCAGCATCGCCATGGACGACGCGGTGCCGATCGCGGCGAACGTGATGTCCAGCGCCTTCTCGGTCTCGGTCTCGGCGTCCTTGCCGATCGTGGTGATCATCTCGTCCCAGGCCGAGATGAACAGCGAGCCCTTGAACTTGTTCTCCTCGGTGATCTCCATGCCCGGCGGCGCGTCGATCGGGGTCTCGGTCATCGGTCAGGCTCTCCTCGTCACCAGGGCTGGTTGTCGTCGTCCTCGTCGTCGACCGGGCGCGTGGGTCGCGCGGGTCGAGACGGCGCCTGCTGCTGCGCCTGCCAGGCCGGCGCGGCCGGCGGCGGGGGCGGCGCGGCGGCGTGGACGGGCTCGCGCTCGGCCTCCGGGGCCGCGTACTCCGGCTCGTCGTAGTCGCGGTCGTCGTCGCCGGCCTCGTCGTCCGGGATGGCGTCGCTGACCATGCGCAGGGCCTCGGTGCCCTCGCCGAGCGGCTCGAACGCGGCCATCACCTTCTGCGCGGCCTGCTTCTGCGCGGCCCGGGCCGTCTGCATGATCAGCGCGGTGAGGCGGGCGGAGCCCAGCTCGGTCGCGCGGTGCCCGAGCTGGAGGTTCACCAGGCCCCCGTTCGGACCGACGGTGACCGTCACCGCGCCGTCCGGGCTGGACACCGTGGCCTGCGAGTTCTCGAAGTTCTCCTGGAGGTCGGCCGACTTCCGCTGGAGATCGGCCAGCTTTGCCTCGAAGTTGTCGAGCCACTGCTGGGGGTCCAAGGTCAACCTCCTAGGGGGGATATCGGTGCAGCTTGGAGTGCACCCGAACGCGCCAACGCCGCCCCAACGCCGCACCAACGGGTCAACCTTGCGGGCCTCCGAACCCGATCCGCCCCCACGAGCGCGACCGGCCACGTCACCCGGACCGCGTATTGACACTCGGTAACCGGGTACGACGCCAAGAAGTCGACAGATCACTACGAGTGGCGGAGTCGCCCGATGGCACCAACGATTAGGTCACGTGCGGACCGGTACGTGCGCGGGTCTCATTACTACGGGGTACGGTTCGCCACTCGGAAGCCCCGACGACCGCTGTCGGGATTGTCTGCTCCTAGACGAGCAGGGAGGGAGACGAGCCGTGCGTCGTCGAATGCGTGGCTACGCGGTGGCCGCGATCGCGCTGACCAGCGTTCTCACGATGGCTGCCTGCGCCAAGGACACCGGTGGCAACAACACCGGGTCCGGGTCCACCAACACCGCCGAGGGCTGCAAGCTGGCCGACAAGCCGCCGGCCGCCACCTCGACCTCCAACTCCGCTTCGTCGGGCGAGAAGGTCGACGGCAGCGCCCTGAAGGTGGGCCTCGCCTACGACATCGGCGGGCGGGGCGACGCGTCGTTCAACGACTCCGCCGCCGCGGGCCTGGACAAGGCCAAGGCCGACATGGGCATCGCCGAGGTCAAGGAGCTGACCGCCGCTCCGAACGAGCCCGAGGACGCCAAGCAGACCCGCCTCCGCCAGCTCGCGAGCGAGGGCTTCAACCCGATCATCGGCGTCGGCTTCGCCTACGCCGAGTCGCTGAAGGTCGTCGCGCCGGAGTTCCCGAACGTCAAGTTCGCCATCGTCGACGGCGCGGTCGAGGGTGCGGCGAACGTCACGCCGCTGCTGTTCGCCGAGGAGCAGGGCTCGTTCCTGGCCGGCGTCATCGCCGCCTACAAGTCCAAGTCGTGCCACGTCGGCTTCGTCGGCGGCGTGCAGATCCCGCTGATCCAGAAGTTCGAGGCGGGCTACGTCCAGGGCGCGAAGACCGCCGCCCCGGACATCAAGATCGAGCAGAAGTACCTGACCCCGGCGGGCGACTTCACCGGTTTCCAGGACCCGACCAAGGGCCAGGAGGCCGCGACCGGCCAGATCGAGGCCGGCGCCGACGTGCTGTACCACGCCGCGGGCGCCTCCGGCAAGGGCGTGTTCTCGGCCGCCAAGTCGGGCGGCGCGCTGGCCATCGGGGTCGACTCCGACCAGTACAACCAGAAGACGGTCGAGGAGTCGAAGGACGTCATCGTCTCGTCCATGCTCAAGCGGGTCGACGTCGCGGTGTACGACTTCGTCAAGGCCGTCGCCAAGAACGACCTGGCGAGCCTGCCCAAGGTGTTCGACCTGTCCGTGGACGGCGTCGGCTACTCCACCTCGGGCGGCAAGATCGACGACGAGCTGAAGGGGGTCCTCGAGGGCTACAAGGCCCAGATCATCGAGGGCAAGATCGACGTCAAGTCCACGCCGTAACCCCATCCGGCCTCCGGCGCACTGGGCCCTGCGAGCACCCTCGCGGGGCCTAGTGCGTGGTTAGCCCCGGCGCAGCCGGAGATCAGACGGAGCTTCCATGAGCACTACCACCCCTGCCGTCGTCCTGTCGGGCATCACCAAGCGCTTCCCCGGTGTCGTCGCCAACAGCGACGTCCACCTCAGCGTCCAGGTCGGCGAGGTGCACGCGCTGTGCGGTGAGAACGGCGCGGGCAAGTCCACCCTGATGAAGATCCTGTACGGGATGCAGCAGCCCGACGAGGGCACCATCGAGGTGGCGGGCCGCCCGGTCCGGTTCCGCACCCCCGCCGACGCGATCAAGGCCGGCATCGGCATGGTGCACCAGCACTTCATGCTCGCCGACAACCTGACCGTGCAGGAGAACGTCGTGCTCGGCGCGGAGTCGCTGCACGGCATCGGCGGCCGGGCGCGCAAGCGGATCAAGGAGCTGGCCGAGGCCACCGGCCTGACCGTCGACCCCGGTGTGCTCGTCGAACGCCTCGGCGTGGCCGACCGGCAGCGGGTCGAGATCCTCAAGGTGCTCTACCGCGGCGCCAAGGTGATCATCCTGGACGAGCCGACCGCGGTGCTCGTGCCGCAGGAGGTGGACGAGCTGTTCGCCACCCTGCGCGGCATGAAGGAGCAGGGGTTCACCTTCCTGTTCATCTCGCACAAGCTGGACGAGGTGCGCTCGATCGCCGACTCCGTCACGATCATCCGCCGCGGCACCACGGTCGGCACCGCCGACCCGAAGACCGTCAGCTCCCGCCAGCTGGCCGAGATGATGGTCGGCAGCGAGCTGCCCAGCCCGCAGACCCGCGAGTCCACCGTCACCGACCGCGTCGTGCTGCGGGTGGAGAACCTCGGCCTGGTCGCGGCCGAGGGCACCCGGCCCGTGCTCGACGGCATCGACCTGGTCGTCCGCGCGGGCGAGATCGTCGGCATCGCGGGCGTCGAGGGCAACGGGCAGACGGAGCTGGTCGAGACGATCATGGGCATGCGCCGCGCGCACCACGGGCGCGTGCTGCTCGGCGACCGCGACCTGACCAGGCTCGGCACGCTGGCCCGGCGCGAGGCCGGCATCGGCTACGTCCCCGAGGACCGGCACCGCCAGGGCCTGCTGCTCACCCAGCCGCTGTGGGCCAACCGCATCCTCGGCCACCAGACCCGCCGCCCCGTCTCGAAGGGCCAGTGGCTCGACCTCGCGGGCGCGAAGCAGGACACCCGGCGCATCGTCGAGGACTTCGACGTGCGCACGCCGGGCATCGACGTGGCCGCCGTCGCGCTGTCCGGCGGCAACCAGCAGAAGCTCGTGGTCGGCCGCGAGCTGTCCGGCGACCCGGTGCTGCTCATCGCGTCGCACCCGACGCGCGGCGTGGACGTCGGCGCGCAGGCGTTGATCTGGGACGAGATCCGCGACGCCCGCGCCCGCGGCCTGGCCGTGCTGCTGATCTCGGCGGACCTGGACGAGCTGATCGGCCTGTCCGACACGATCCGGGTGATGCTGCGCGGCCGGCTGGTCGCGGACGCCGACCCGGCCACGGTCACCCCGGAAGACCTCGGCAGTGCGATGACCGGCGCGGGCGCCACGAGCGCCGCCGTGTCCGAGCACGTGTCGGAAGCGGAAGGCGAGTGATGGGAATCTTGCGCGGCAAACTGCTGCCGCCCGTGCTGGCGATCCTGTTCTCCGCCCTGCTGTGCGGCATCGCGCTGGTCGTGTCCGGCGCGAACCCGCTGCGGGCGTTCGGGGTGATGCTGTCGCAGGTGGGCGAGGGCACCACCGCCGTCGACATCGTCAACAGCACCGGCACCTACTACATCGCGGCGCTGGCGGTGGCGATCGGGTTCCAGATGAACCTGTTCAACATCGGCGTCGAGGGCCAGTACCGGGTCGCGGCGGTCGTCGCGGCCATCGTCGGCGGCTCCATCGCCCTGCCGCCCGGCCTGCACGCCCTGGTGATCATCCTGACCGCCGCCGCGGCGGGCGCGCTGTGGGCCGCGATCCCGGCGGTGCTCAAGGTGACGCGCGGCGTCAACGAGGTCATCTCCACGATCATGATGAACGGCCTGGCGCTCGGCCTGGCCGCCTACCTGATCGGCGCGGACGTGTTCGGCGAGCTGCGCGGCAACAACATCCGCACCCCGGAGATCCCGGAGAGCGGCTGGGTGCCCGGCATCTCGTTCGGCTCGTCCGGCACGGTCTTCGGCCTGGTGTTCCTGGCCGCGCTGCTGGGCATCGGCTACTGGGTGATGATGAACCGCACCCGGTTCGGCTTCGAGCTGCGGGCGTCGGGCGAGTCGTCCACGGCCGCCGCCGCGGGTGGCGTCAACGCCAAGAAGATGGTGCTGATCGCCATGCTGCTGTCCGGCGCGATCGCGGGCCTGGTCTCCATGCCGGAGATCCTGGGCCGCGACCACACGTACAACCTGAACTTCCCCGCCGGCATCGGCTTCTCCGGCATCGCGATCGCGCTGCTCGGCCGCAACCACCCCGGCGGCATCGCGTTCGGCGCGCTGCTGTGGGCGTTCCTGGACAAGTCCGGCCTCGCGCTGGACAACGTGGGCGTGTCGCGCGAGATCGTGACGATCATGCAGGGGGCGATCGTGCTGTCGGTCGTCGTCGCGTACGAGGTGGTCCGCCGGTTCGAACTGGCCGCGCAGCAGCGCCAGGTCGGCCGGCAGCTCGGAACGGTGGATGCGGCATGAGTACTTCGTTGATGAACCCGTCCGAGGCGCCCGCCACCGTTCCGCCGCCCCGCAAGGCGCGTCGGATCCCCGGCTGGGCCGTCGGGGCGCTGGGCGTGGCGGGCGCGGTCGTGCTGCTCTCGACCACGTCGTACCTGACCGGTGTGCCGCAGCTGACGTCCACCGGCACCATCCAGACCGCCGTGCGGCTCGCGCTGCCGATCCTGCTCGCCGCCCTCGGCGGCCTCTGGGCGGAACGCGCGGGCGTGGTGAACATCGGCCTCGAAGGCATGATGATCATGGGCACGTGGGGCGCGGCGTGGGCCGGCTACCAGTGGGGCCCGTGGGCGGCGCTGGTGTCGGCGGCCGTGTTCGGCGCGCTCGGCGGCCTCCTGCACGCCATCGCCACCGTGACGTTCGGCGTGAACCACATCGTGTCCGGTGTGGCGATCAACCTGCTCGGCGCGGGCGTGACCAAGTACCTGTCCACGCTGATCTTCTTCCCGCTCTCGCACAACCCGCGCGAGTCGCCCGCGGTGCCGAAGTTCGACACCTACTCGGCGTCCGGCCTGTCCGACTGGTTGGGCGAGCTGGAGGCGCAGCAGCGCGTCGGCCTGTCCGACGTCGCCGGCATCCTGCGCGGCCTGATCACCGGGGTGTCGCCGCTGACCATGCTCGCGATCCTGCTCGTGATCGGCAGCTACCTGGTGCTGTGGCGGACCCGGTTCGGGCTGCGGCTGCGCTCGTGCGGCGAGAACCCGGTCGCCGCCGAGTCGCTGGGCGTCAACGTCTACCTCTACAAGTACATCGCGGTGATCTCGTCCGGCGCGCTGGCCGGCATCGGCGGCGCGGCGCTCGTGCTGAACCCCGGCCAGCCGGGCTACCTGGAGGGCCAGACCAACGGCCGCGGGTTCATCGGCCTCGCCGCGATGATCTTCGGCAACTGGCGGCCCGGCGGCCTGCTCGGCGGCGCGGCCCTGTTCGGCTACGCCGACGGCCTCCAGCTGCGCTCGGGCGGCAAGACGTTCCTGGCCCTGGTCTACGGCGCGGTGCTGCTGCTCGTCGTGATCGTGATCTGGCAGCTCGTCCGCCGCCGCTGGTTCGCCGCCGCGTTCGGCATCCTGGCCGCCGGCGTCCTGTACGCGGTGTACTACTCGGTGGACGAGGTGCCCAGCGAGCTGACCACCTACGCGCCGCACCTGGTCACCCTGGTCGTGCTGGCGGTCGCGTCCCAACGCCTGCGCATGCCCGCGGCCGACGGCGTGGTGTACCGCCGTGGTTGACATCGACTGGGAGCTGCTGCGGGCGCGTGCCGTCGAGGCCGCGCAGTCCGCCTACTGCCCGTACTCCGGGCTGCAGGTGGGCGCGGCGGCCGTCTGCGACGACGGCCGCATCGTGGTCGGCTGCAACGTGGAGAACGCCGCCTACGGCGTCGGCCTGTGCGCCGAGTGCACCCTCGCCGGCCAGTTCTTCCTGACCGGCGGCGGCCGGCTGGTCGCCCTGGCCTGCCGCAGCGGCGCGGGCGAGCTGCTGATGCCGTGCGGCCGGTGCCGCCAGGTGATCTACGAGCTGGGCGGCGCGCCCTGCCTGATCGACACCCCGTCCGGCGTCCTGCCGATGAGCAGGGTCCTGCCCGACGCGTTCGGCCCGGAGGACCTGCCATGACCCACACCGCCGTGGACGTGATCCGGGCCAAGCGCGACGGGGCCCGCCTGACCGACGACCAGATCGACTGGGTGGTCGACGCCTACACCCGCGGCGACGTGGCCGACGAGCAGATGTCCGCCCTGGCCATGGCCATCTACCTCAACGGCATGGACGCCGCGGAAACCGCCCGCTGGACCAGGGCCATGGTGGACTCCGGCGAGAAGCTGACCCTGGACGTCGGCCGCCCCACCGTGGACAAGCACTCCACGGGCGGCGTCGGCGACAAGATCACCCTGCCCCTCGCCCCCCTGGTCGCCGCCTGCGGCGCCGCCGTGCCCCAACTCTCCGGCCGCGGCCTCGGCCACACCGGCGGCACCCTGGACAAGCTGGAGTCCATCCCCGGCTGGCGGGCCCAGCTCTCGCTGGACGAGGTGGTCTCCCAACTGCGCTCGGTGGGCGCCGTGGTCTGCGCCGCCACCACCGGCCTGGCCCCGGCCGACAAGAAGCTCTACGCGCTGCGCGACGTGACGGGCACGGTCGAGTCCATCCCGCTGATCGCCTCCTCGATCATGTCGAAGAAGATCGCCGAGGGCGCGGAAGCCCTGGTCCTGGACGTCAAGGTCGGCTCGGGCGCGTTCATGAAGTCCCTCGACCAGGCCCGCGCCCTGGCCAACGCCCTGGTCTCGATCGGCGTGGACCACGGCCTGAAGATCAGCGCCCTGCTGACCGACATGTCCGCGCCCCTCGGCCACGCGGTGGGCAACGCGGTCGAGGTGGCCGAGTCCGTCGACGTCCTGCGCGGCGGCGGCCCCACCGACATCGTGGAGCTGACCATCGCCCTGGCCGAGGAGATGCTCTCCCGCGCCGGCGTCTCCGCCTCACCCCGCGACGTCCTGGCCTCCGGCGAAGCCTACGAAACCTGGGCCAGGATGATCCGCGCCCAAGGCGGCGACCCGGACGCCCCCCTCCCGGAAGCCACCCACAAACACCTGATCACCGCCCCGGCCGACGGCTACCTGACCACCCTGGACGCCTACGCCGTGGGCGTCGCCGCCTGGCGCCTGGGCGCCGGCCGCGCCCGCAAGGAAGACCCGGTCCAACCCGCCGCCGGCATCCTGTGCCTGGCCAAACCGGGCGACCGCGTCACCAGGGACCAACCACTGCTGGAACTGCGCACCGACACCCCGGACACCATCCCGGCCGCCCTCGCCTCCCTCTCGGGCAGCTACGAGATCGCCGACACCCCACCCCAACCCCGCCCACTGGTCATCGACACGATCCGCGGCTAACCCAACCCACAACGCCGAGGTCAACCACCTGCCTGCCCTTCCCCAACAGAAGGGTTCCGTGTCATCCCGCCGACCTGGCGCAGCCCTACCGCGCGTGTCAAGGGGGCACTCCCACCCCTACCCGCACCTGACGCTGGAACCGCCCCCTTGACGCGTGCGGTAGCCCTTGTGGAGGTCGGCGGGATGACACGAAACCCGACCAACGACGCAACCGCACCGAACCACCGAACCCCGTCATCCTGCTGATCTGCCCGTCCGGCGAGGACGCTTTTCACTCTCTTCACACGCACAAAGGCCCGGCCCGCACACCGCGGACCGGGCCTTCCTGCTTCACCAGCGCTCACCGCGCCTCAGCGCTCACCGCGCCACCGTCGCTACCGCACCTCTCAGCACGTCGGCGCTCACCGCGCCACCAGCCCGATCAGGCTCCCTCAGCCGCCAAGTCGTCGTCGTCCACGTTCCGCCCGTCCCCGGCCTTGGGCCCGTTCTTCCGCGTCCGCCGCTGGGGCCGCGGCAGGGCGGTCGGCGGCGGGGGCGGGGTCGGGGAGCCGCCGCCCAGGATCAGCTCGGCGAACGTGGCCATCGCCTCGTCCAGCTGCCCGCCGATCCGCAGCTCCGACTCCTGGTTGCTCTTGCGCACCAACCCGGCCAGCGACTCCGCGTCCGGCCGCGTCGACAACGTGCCCTCGACCTTGGCGATGCCCTGCTCCACCACGCCGGACAGCTCGCCGAGCCGGGACGCGAAGTCGTCCTCCACCGCGTCGAGCCGGGTCGCCATGGTGTCGAGCCGGGACGTGACCTGCTCCAGCCGCGCCGCCAGCGCCTCCAGCCGGTCGGTCGCGTCGACCTGGTCGCGCGTCTCGTCCAACGCCGCGTGCAGCGCCTCGCGCGCCTCGTCCAGCTTGCCCGTCACCGTGCTGCGGGTGTCGGCCAGCGACGACGCCAGCGACTCGCGCGTCTCGGCGAGCGCCGAGTGCAGCCCGTCCCGCGTGCCGTTGAGGTTGTCGCGGGTCTCGTCCAGCCGCCCGTGCAGGGCCGTGGCCGAGTCCGCCACCGAACGCTGCAACGCCTCGCGGGTGCCGTCGAGGTGCTCGTGCACGCCCTCGTCCACCTCGTCCAGGCGACCGCGCAGCGCGGCCTCCAACGCCTCGATCCGCTCGCGCAGCGGCCCGGTCACCGCGCCCGGCACCTGGTCGACCTTGCCGTCCTGCTTGTCCAGGTGGCCGTCGAGGTCGTCGAGGCGCTTGTGGATGTGGGCGAGCTTGTCCTCCAGGCCGTCCATCCGCCCGGCGACGCCCTCGAACCGGCCCGCCACCCCGTCGAGCCGACCGTCGAGCTGCGCGAACGGCTTGGCGAGCTTGTCGACCAGGCCGTCCACGGCCCGCCCGATGCTCTGCACCGCGTTGTCCTGCGCCTCCAGCCTGGCGAGCGCCTCGTCCAGCCGCTCGGCCAGCACGCTGACCTCGGTGCGGTCGGGCAGCTCGGACAGGCGCTTGCGAACCGAACCCAGCGATTCGAGCGGGGACATCCGCGCGTGGATCTCGTCCAGTGCGTCGAAGATCTGCTGCTGTTCGCTCTCACGGATCTCCGCGGCGCGCGTCAGCATGTTGCGCATCCGATCGAAGGACATCGTGGAGTTGTTGTTCTCGTTCACGGCTCGGGTGCCTTCGTCCAGGGGAGGGGAGACCTCCGGGAGCCTAGCCAGGTTGGGGCGGTGGGCAGTAGCGCCCCCCGACGGGCACCGCCTGGACCGACCTTGCGCGTACTCCGTTGGAGTGATGAAGGTCGACCCTACCCCTAGGTTACCGACAGCGGGCCCGCGAGCACAGTGGGCGAACATCCGCCGTGTGAGTGACTAAAGCCGTGGTAGCGGTAGCGGAAAGTTCTGCATCACGAGTGCACAACGACGAAAGCGGCGGCCGAGCGAGTGGTTCCGGACACACTCGGTGACGCCGTGGGTGATCATAGTCCCTGAAGATCATCGCACGGTGGACCGCTCCGGCGTGTCGCCGGTATACGGTGACCCGCATGTCGACCCCGCTTACCCGGGAGGCGCTCCGCGGCGCTCCCAAGGTGCTGCTGCACGACCACCTCGACGGCGGCCTGCGCCCCCAGACGGTGATCGAACTCGCCGACGCCTGCGGCCACCAGGGCCTGCCCACCACCGACCCGGTCGCGCTGGGCGAGTGGTTCCGCGACAACGCCAACTCCGGCTCGCTCGTCCGCTACCTGGAGGGCTTCGCGCACACGTGCGGCGTCATGCAGGACGAGGCCGCGCTGGTCCGCGTCGCCTCCGAGGCGGTGCAGGACCTCGCCGACGACGGGGTCGTGTACGCCGAGATCCGCTACGCCCCCGAGCTGTTCACCGAGCGGGGCCTGAGCCTGGAGCAGGCCGTCGAGGCCGTGCAGGAGGGCTTCCGCCAGGGCGAGGCCGCGGCCGGCGGCCGCATCCGGGTCGGCACGCTGCTGTGCGCGATGCGCCAGAACGACGGCTGGCAGCGCATCGCCGACCTGGTGGTCCGCTACCGGGAGGCGGGCGTGGTCGGGTTCGACATCGCGGGCCCCGAGGCCGGGTTCCCGCCCAGCCGGGAGCTGTCCGCGTTCGAGTACCTGCGGCAGCAGAACGCGCACTTCACCATCCACGCGGCCGAGGCGGCGGGCGCGGAGTCGGCGTGGGAGGCCGTGCAGCTCGCGGGCGCGGAGCGCCTGGGCCACGGCGTGCGGCTGGCCGAGGACATCAAGGGCGACGAGGTCGGCTACCTCGCCGCGTACGTGCGCGACCGGCGCATCGCGCTGGAGATGTGCCCGACGTCGAACGTGCACACCGGCGCGGTGGCGTCGCTGGCCGACCACCCGATCAAGCGGATGGCCGAGCTGGGCTTCCGGGTGACCGTGAACACCGACAACCGGCTGATGAGCATGGTGTCGTTGACCGGCGAGTTCGCCACCGTGGTCGAGCACTTCGGCTTCGGCTGGGACGACCTGCGCCGGTTCACCGTCAACGCCGCGAAGGCCGCCTTCCTCAGCCACGACGAGCGCCGCGCCCTGATCCAGGACGTGATCGAGCCCGCCTACGCCGCGCTCCAGGCGTGACCTATCGGGCCTTCTGCGCACCTCCCGCAGCGACCCGCGGGCAGCACGCCTAACCGACCGCCTCCACCAGCACCCGGTGCGCGACCGCGATCAGGTTGTGGCGGCGCGTGTACCGACGCGTCGCCACCGCGACCAGCGCGGTGCGCGTTGCGGGCCGGTACCCGAGGTAGGCGTGCTGCCCGAACGTCGCCCCGCCGTGGAAGAACACGGGCCCGCGAGCGGTGTCCGCGCGGAACCACGCCAACGCCCGCGCGGGCGCGCGTCGCGGCCGGGGCGCGGTGTGGTCGACCTGGACCGCCCGCAGCGCCGCCCCCAGCGGCGTGCGCTCCGGATCCAGGTGCGCCTCCAGGTACGTGAGCAGGTCGTGCGGCGTCGCCCGCACGGCCCCCGCCGCCGTGAACCCGCCCAGGTCCACCGGCGGCACGACCCGGCCACGCGTCCCGTGCCCCACGGCGTCCACGCCGGGCGGACCCGGTCCCAACCGGACGCCGTCCAGCCCGAGCGGCCGCAGGACGTGCCGGGCGAGCAGCTCCGGGTACGGCGTGCCGGTGCGGTGCGCCAACGCGTGCCCGAGCACGGCCATCCCGAGGTTCGAGTACCGCCACCGGCTGCCGGGCGGCGTCCGCGCCCGGTGCCGGCCGAACGCGCGCAGCACCCGTTCCACCGGGTAGCCCGCGTAGGCGTTCGTCCGCCACCGGGGCAGGCCCTGCCGGTAGAAGAACGGGTCGTGCGGCAGGGCCGGCAACCCGGACGTGTGCGTGGCCAGGTGCAGCAACGTGATCCCCTCCGGACCGCCCGACCCCGGCGCGGGCAGGCAGGACCGAACCGGCGTGTCGCGCTCCACCGATCCGGCGACGACGAGCTGCGCCACCAGCAACCCCGCGAACGTCTTCGACACCGAGCCCAACTCGTAGTGCAGGTCCTCCGCCCTCACCGCCGGCCCCGCTCCCACCGCCGGCCCCGCCCTCACCGCCGAGCCTGCTCCCACCGCCACCACCCCCGCCGTGGCGATCGTGCGCTCCCCGCCGCACGACAGCGCGAACACGACACCGGGCGCACGCACCCCGCACGCCGCCCGGTGCAGCTCTTCGCCGCGGATCCCGGGACCGGCCGTCACGGCGCACCGGGCAGCAACGCCGTCAACGCCCGCGACGTGGCGACCGTCGCCGCGAAAGCCGTCACCAGGGTGGGGTGGTGCACCCGGTCGAACACCTCCCGCCGATCACCGGTCGGCGGCACGTCGCCGGCGGGCACCGCGCCGTCCGCGCCCTGCGCGCCGGCCAACCGCGCCCACCCGTCCGCGGGCAGCGCGGGCGTCGGGAGGCAGGCGTCCGCCGCGAGCAGCCCGGCGAGCAGGTCCCAGTCGTGCTCCTGCGCGCACTCCTCCAACCACGCGGGCAACCACCACCGCAGGTAGTCCACCGTCCCGGCGGGCAGGGCGTCGGGGCACTCGCCCCACGAGGTGAGGTGCAGGACGGTGTGGGAGGCGTCGTAGGCGGTGGCGCGGTCGACCGTCCACGGCGCGGGCGCGTGCCCCAGCCACGTGTCGCGGGCGGCGGCGCGCAGGTCGGCGTCGGAGGCCAGGCCGAGCCGTCGGAGGGCGGCGACCACGCTCAACCGCCGGGCGGGCGGCAGGCTCACGGCCGCGCCGTCCACCAGCGGCCGGGTGGCCCGCACCGCGTCCTCGACCGGCAGGTTCCGGTAGCCGCGGTCGAAGAACGGGGCGTACAGCTCGAGCGGGACGGGCGAGGACGGCTCCTCCAGCTGGAGCCGGTGCAGGCACGCGCCGCCGTCGAGCAGGTCGTGCCACGCGAAGTCGAGCAGCCGCCGGGCCACCGCGGACTGCCGGGTGCCCGCCACGCCCTCGCGCAGGATCGCCCCCGCGGTCAGCGCCAGGTCGCCCACCGCCTTGACCCGCGCCCCCGCGTGCTCCGGCCGGGGCCGGAAGCCCTCGCGGCGGTCGTGCGCCCAGTCCAGCGCCCGGGTCGCGACCCCGTGCAGCAGTCGCAGGTCCACCATCGGCTCGCGCACCCCCGGCCCCGGCTCAGACGACTTCGGGGACGCGGGCCAGCGACGCGGCGAACGCGGCGACCAGCGTGGCGTGGTAGCACACGCCGAACGCCTCCACCGGCGTCAGGTCCGGCCTGACCCAGCTCTCGACGGCCGGCACCGAACCGTCCTCGCGCTGCGCGGCGGCGTAGCGCCGCCAGGTGTCGGGGCCCGCGGTGGGCCGGGGCAGCAGGGCGTCCACGGCCAGCAGCTCACCGGCGAGGTCCCAGTGCCGCTCCTCCAGCCACGTCTCCACCCACGCCGGCAGCCACGCGGCCAGGTAGTCGGCCAGGTGCGCGGGCAGCCCCTCGGGCCGCGCGCCCCAGTCGGTCAGGTGGAACACGTCGTGAGTCAGCGCGTAGCCGGCGTGGACGTCCATCGCCCACGGTTCCGGCAGCCCGCCCAGCCACGTCCGGCCGACGACCTCGGCGGGGTCCCGCGCGGGCCCGATCCCGAGTCTGGCCAGCACCCGCTGCACGCCCAGGACGCGCGTGGGCACCTGCTCGGTGGCGTGCCACGCGCGGGTGCCCGCCAGGAACGCCGCCAGCTCCTCCAGCGGCCGGTGCCGCAGCCCCAGCTCGGGGAAGAACGCGTAGATCTCCAGCGGGTAGGTCGCGGTGGGCTCGGCGCGGAGCAGGTCGAACAGCACGTCCCCGCGGCCCAGCTCGTCCCAGGCGAACCGGGCGCAGTCCCCGGCGAGCCGGCGCCGCCGGCCGCCGGGCGGGTCCGACCGCCGGACCACGACGGCGGTCTGCGCCAGTTCGGCCAGCGGTTTCAGCGCCCCGTCCACCGGCACCGACGGGTCGAGGACGTCACCCGGCAGCCGGAACCACTCCCGCCGCGACCACGCCCACCCCAGCGCCCGCACGCCCAGGGCGTCCACCGGGTCCGGCATCAGGCGCCCGCCTCCCGGATCACCCGCGCGGCCGCCACCTGCAGCTCGACCCGGGCGTCGCCGGCGGCCAGGTGGGCGACGAACCGCAACCCGGCGTCCAACCCCAGCGAGTCCGGCACGCCGCCGAGCACCGCGAGCCACCGGCCCGTCCCGGCGGCCTGCAACCAGTCCCGCCGCCGGACCGCGCGGACGAAACCGCGGGCCACGTCCGGCACCCGCTCGGCCGCCTCCGCCGCGGGCGCGCTGCGCCACCCCGGCACGGCCAGCGCCGCGACCCCGGCCAGCCGGTGCGCCAGCACCGGCCACGGCTCGTCGCGCACCCACGCGGCGGTGGGCGGTTCGACCTCCGACGCGCCCCGCTCCAGCGAGCGCAGCGCGGCCCGCAGGCCCCAGTGCGTCCACGCCGAGGTCACCGACGAGCCGGCCTCCACCGGGAACGCGACCACCGCGGCCCGGACCAGCGCCACGTCGCCCGCGGCGGGCTCGTGGCCGAGCAGCGTGCACGGGGCGAGCACGTCCGCGCCCAGCACCCGGGTCGCCGCCACCAGCGAGGCGTCCGCGTCACCACCGGTCGTGCGGACCGGGTGGCCGTCCCGCAGCGCCGACACCAGGGCCGCCGCGCGTTCGCGGACCACGTCGACCAGGTGGGCGCCCACGCCCACGCGGTCGTCAGGCACGCGGGTCGATCACCGTGTCGGGCGGGCTGAGCAGCAGCAGCTTGAGCATCGCGGGCTGGCGGGCGTCGCGGAAGTCCGCCTCGGGCTCCGGCGCGTCCAGCAACGCGTCCACCTCGGCGGTCAACCCCTCCGCGCGCACCCGGGTCACTTCGGCGTCGAAGGCAGCGGACATGTGGACCATCTCCTCGGGTTCGTCCGGCGGCTCCAGTGCAGCGCCCGGTTCCCGGTCGGGCAACCGCGCCCCACCATCCAGCGACCCGCCACGCGGGAAACCCGCCCCGACCGAGTGACAACGGACCGCGTCCGCCCGAACAACGACAGCGGCGGTCGCGGGCTCCGATGATCGCCCGCGACCGCCGCTCGTTCGGCCTGCCAGTGCCGCTAGTGCACCCTCAGCCGGTCCTCGAAGGCGGCCACCAGCGACCGCCACGCCACCTGCTCCTCGTCGAACGGGGCGCTGGGCGCGAGCCGCGTGGGGTCCGGCTTGAGCACGTACGACACCAGCCACCCCAGCCGCTCGGACTGGTTCAGGGCGACCTTCACGGAGTCGTCGTTGGCCCACTCGCCCGCGTCCTCCAGCAGTTCGACCACCAGGTCGAGCTGCGTGGGGTCGATCGCGTCCGGGCCGTCCACGATGTCCTCGTCCAGGCCGGTGAGCACGTAGACGTTGTCCGGGTCGACCTCGACCTCCAGGTCGCCGCCGGTCGCCTTGGTGACCAGCTCGCCCCAGGTCGACACCTCGGCCAGGTCGTTGTCGTCGGCCTCGACGATGAACCGGGCCAGCGCGCGCGGCGAGGTGAAGACGTCGATCTTGCCCTTGCGGCCGAGGAACACCGGCTGGTCGTCCAGGTAGCAGCGCAGCGTGTAGTACTCGCCCGCACCGCTGATGATCTTGATCGGGTCGATGCCGATCTCGTTCCAGAACGAGACGGGCTCCTCGTCGTCGTCCTCGTCGTCCTCGTCCCGGGTGGCCGCCGCCGCGGCGTTGGCCTCCTCGAACTCGGCCAGCTCGTCCTGCGCGGCCTTCAGCGCGGTCTCGTCGACCTCCGGCGTGGTCACGACCTCGTCGATCGCGTCCAGCACCTCGTCCCACTTCTCGGCGACGACCTGGGAGATCTCGGTCCACAGCGCCTGGCCCTCGCGGCCGGTGAACGGCAGCGTGCCCTGCGGCAGCAGGGCGAAGCCCTCGGCCGAGTCCAGGACCTCGTGCACCTTCTCCAGGTCGCACACGTCGGCCAGGGAGCGCACGATCGAGATCACGTCGGCCAGCTCGCCGATGACCCAGGTGTCGGGCTCCTCGGCGACCAGCTCCGGCACGCCGACCAGGTCGAACTGGTGGTTGTCGTCCGGCGACAGCTCGCCGACCGACAGCCCCGGCACGACGTGCCACGCCGGGTGGTCGGTCAGGTCGTGCTCCTCGGCCTTGCGCACGAACGCCGCCAGGTGCGCGGCATCGGGGAACGCGTACAGGTCCTCCTCGTGGCCGAGGAAGGCTTCCCACTCCTCGCCCTCTTCCCGCCAGCGCGGGGCCCACAGGGTGACCACATCACCCTGGGTGAGCCCCAGCTCGATCGGGACGATGTCCTGTGCCATCCGACCTCCCGGTCACGCCATGCCCCTTTGCGATGCGCTGGCAAGACTACGGGGTCGATCACGCACTACTGCCGTTGACCACGGAAAGGGTCCGCGAAGTAGTCGTCGTCGTCCGCTTCCTCGGGCGTCGGGCGGGGCGCGGGGCGGCCGCGCTGCTGTCCGGCCCACGGCGGCGGTGGCGGGCCGGCGGGCCGCGGCGGTTCCGCCGACCAGGCCGGACGCGACGGCGCGGGCGGTGCGACGGGCGCGGCGTTCGTGGGCGGCGGAGCGCTGGCGGGCGGCCGGGCGGCGGTCTTGAACGGCGGTGGGCCGGCGAACGCCTCCACCGCCATGGCCATGCCGTCGCCCAGGGCCTTGGCCAGCTCGTTGTAGCCGGTCTGCACGGCCGCGTCGGTGGCGAGCCGCGCCGTCTCCACGACCAGCCGGCCGACGAAGTCGGGCCCCTGCGCCAACGCGTTGGGGTGCAGGTCGAGCGCCTTCAGCTCACCCGTCGCGGTCGCGGTGGCGCGGGCCAGCCGGGTCGGGTGCTCGGCGGCGCCGGTGGTGCGGGCCAGCACCCCGGTCAGGCCCTCGGCCGCCGCGAGCCGTTCTTCCGTCACCGCGACCCCCTCAGGTACGAACCACCGAAGTCCTCGTCGTCCGGGCCGGGCTCGAAGCCGATCTCGGCCAACGCGCGCGCCGTCGCCGGGTCGACCACGCGTTCCAACGCCCGGTGCGCCCGTGCGGCGGCGTCCTTCGACGCCCGCGCGGACACGCGCAGGATCTCGTCCGCCAGCGCCCGCGGGCCCATCGCCAGCGCCGCCGGCGAGACCCGCACGTCGCGCGGCGGGCCGCCGGGCGGGGTGACGACCGTGACCGCGCCGTCCGGAGACGACGCCCGGCCGAGCACGGGTCCGGTGCGCGCGACGTGCTCGGACACCCGTCGCCCGGTGTCGGCGACCCGGTCGGCCGCCCGCTGCGTCTCGTCCACGTCCTCAGCCCGTCGGTCGGTAGAAGCCCAGGAAACCCATGCCGCTGTTGGTGGTGCGGATCGGGTTGACCTGTACCGGGTCGCCCGCCTCCACCATCTGGCCGTTGCCGATCACCATGGCCACGTGCCCGTCCCACACCACCAGGTCGCCCGGCAGCACCTGGCCGGGCGGCACGGACGCGCCCATCGCCTGCGACGACGCGGGCCGGGGGATGTCGAAGCCCGCGCCGGCGTACGCCCACTGGGTCAGGCCGCTGCAGTCCGTGCCCTGGGGCGGGTTCGCGCCGCCCCACACGTACGGGGTGCCGAGCGCGGACAACGCGTTGCGCACGGCGCGGGCGGCGGTCTCGTTGGGCGCTTCGGCGGAGCTGCCGTCGGGCAGGTTCACGCCGACGCCGGTGCCCGGTTGGGGTGGGATGGCGACCGGCAGGCGCGGACCGACGGCACCGCCGCCTCCACCGCCCCCTCCGCCGCCGCCACTCCCGCCACCGCCGTTGCCGCTGCCGTTGCCGCTACCGCCGGACGAGGACGACCCGCCCGTGTCGCCCGCCGACGAGGTCGAGGTGGTGCCGCCGTTCTCCGCGCCCAGCGGATCACCGATGCCGGCGAAGTTCGGCTGGGTCAGCCCTTGGAGCCGCGCCACGACGTCCGTCAGCGCGGTGCGGACCCGGTCCAGCTCCTGACCGGTCCTACCCTCGTACTCGCGGGCCTTCGCGGTCACCTCCGCGGCCACCGCGAGCACCGCGCCGATCCCGCCGAACACGCCCGCCGCGGCCGCCGCCGCCAACCGGGGCCACGCCCAGCCGGTGAACTCGTCGATCAGGCCCTGGATCGCGGTCCGGCCGCGGTCCACCGCCTCCACGGCCGCGGTCGCGGCCTCCTGCACGGTCGTGGCGTTGCGCGCCAACGTGCCCACGCCGCCGGAGAACGCGGCGACGCGGGACTGGAACGCGGTCGCCTTCTCGCCGTACCAGTCGGTCAGCGCGGCGTTGGCCGCGCCGGTGTGCCTGCCGTCGATCCCGGTCAACGCCGTGGCCGCGCGCCCGAACTTCTCCGCCGCGCCCGTCGCGCCGCCGGTGTCGCCGTCGAGCTTGGCCAGGTGGTCCTTCATCGGCTGGACCAGAGCCGCGAGGAGGCCGCCGACGTCCACGTCAGGCCCTCGACGCCCGGTCCAGGGCGGCGCTGTTGGCCGCCTCCTGCTCGACGTACGCCTGCGCGGTCCTGCCCACCTCGCCCGCGAACGCCGACAAGGCGGCGGAGGCGGCCGCCGCACCGTCCACTTGGGCCTGCGCCGCGCGCTGGAACGCGGCCCCCAGGCCGACCTCGTCGCCGATCGCGCCGAAACTGCCCGCGGCCAACGACGTCGTGCCCGCCAACGTCGCCGTGCCGACCGCGCCGACCTCGTCCGCCAGACCCGTCGCCGTGCTGCCGTACGCCGACAGCGCCGCGGTGTCGACGCCGAAACCCCGTGCCACGCTCGTCCCCCTTTGGTGCCGTGCGCCCGTGATCCTGCCCGATCCGCCAGTGGGCCGTGCGGTGTTCGGCGAGATCCTGCCCCGATGAGCGGTACCACCGGTGGTATCGAGACCTGATCATGGGCAGGTGGGTGTTTTACGCCATTGGGAACGGATCGTGGCGTGGCTGGACGACCACGCCCCCTTGACCGGATCGGCGTTCGTGCCCCCCGAGGACAGCGCCGCGGTCGAGGCGTTGGCGGCTGCCAGCGGACTGGAGCCGCCCGCCGAGCTGCGCGCGTGGTGGGCGGTGTGCGGCGGGACGGCCGACCTGGCGTTCGCCGAGGTGCTGCCGCCGTTCTACACCCCTCTCGGGCCGACCAACGCGTTGAAGTCGTGGCGGCTGAAAACCCGGTTCTGGCCGGCCGACCTCGACACCGAGGCGGGCACGCCCACGGTGGGGTTCCACCCGAAGTGGTTGCCGATCGCGTTCGACGGGTGCGGTGACGCGTTGGCGGTGGACCTGCGGCCCGGCGTGCTGTCGGGGTGCGTGGTCGAGTGGGACCGGGAGGCGGGCGAGATGCTCAAGCCCGAGTGGACCAGCCTGGACGAGATGCTGGACCAGGTCGCGACGGCGTTGGAGCACCGCAGCAGGCTCGGCCACTGCGAGCCGTTGGTGACGACCGACGGCCGGTTGGGGTGGTGCACGAACTAGCGGCCGGACGTCCTGGGCGTTGAACTCGGGGCTCGTGAACGTAGGACTCACGCGTTCTGAGCGTAGGACTCACGCGTTCTGGAGGTAGGACACGCGGGTGATCACACGTGTGGGTGGAAGAAGGGTGGTTGGCGCGCTGAAGTCGGCGCGGTGACGTTGGCTGCGGGGAGGTGGTCCACCTCCACGGGAGCCGGACATGCAGATCAGCCGCATCGGAGCCGTCGGCGTGGCGGCGGCCGTCGCGCTCGCCGCCGCCGCGATCGGGTGGGCGTCCGACGACCGGTCGGCGCTCGCCGCGGTGGTCAACCCGCTGCGGCCCGTCGCGCCGGACGACGTGGTGGCCGACCCGAGCCACGGGTTCCTGGTGCTGGTCGAGGGCGACGCCTCGTTGTACGAGAACGAGACCGAGGGCCCGGTGGCGATCGGCGGCGACGTCCGGTTCCGCGTCTACAACGCCGGTCCCAACCACCCCGGCGCCTACGTCCTGCCCGGCGACACCCGGCCGACCAGCCTGGTGATCGGCGGCCGGCCGCTGTTCGAGGAGAGCGGCACGGGCACGCTCAGGGTGCTCGACAACTCCTACGCCAAGATCGGCGACCTGAGCGGCGCGAGCGTGCTGCCGTCCGGCGGCGTGACCCACGTCGTGCCCGCGGGCGGCAACGAGGGCACGCTGCCCGCCGTGCAGGTCCAGACCTCGCAGCCCGCCGCGTCGGTCGGCGGCCCGAGCGGGTTCGACTTCCCCGCCCTGTTCGCGCTGTACCGGGGGATCAACGCGGACGTGCACGCCTGCGCCCCGACGGTCCAGTTGCGGGACGGGAACGGGCAGAACCCGTGGAACGGCACCGATCCCGGCGCGACCCTCGGCCTGCGGCCGGGCCAGAACGTCCTCACCCTCACCGGCGCGCAGCTCGACGCGCTGGAGTACGTCAACCCGCTCGCGGGCGGCCTCCAGCCGGGTGACGAGGCGTGGCTGATCGTCAACGTCCAGGTGAGCGGCGACTACACGTTCGCGCCGCCGAACGTCTCCTGGCAGGGCAACGCGCCGTCCACGCACGTGCTGTGGAACTTCACCACCTCGGGGACCATCACGTTGCCGGAGCAGTCCAACACCGTCTGGGGGACCGTCTACGCCCCCAACGCGACGCTGGTCGACCACAGCTCGAACAACATCGAGGGCGCGGTCGTGGTGAAGTCCCTCGTGCAGGGCGGCCCGGTGGTCGGGGGCGGGAGCAACGGCGGCGAGATCCACTACGCGCCGTTCGTGGACGACCTCACGACCTGTGCCGAACCCACGTCCACGACGACCACCACGACCACGACCACGTCCGCCACCACGACCACGACCACGTCCGCCACCACGACCACGACCACGTCCGCCACCACGACCACGTCCACCACCGCAGGGACGACGACCGCCACGACAGCCACCACGACGACCACTGCGGCGGAGACGACGAGCGGGACGACGGGCACGACCGGGACGACCGCGCCGGTGGTCCGGCCGGAGGACGGGCTCGCGGACACCGGCGCAGGGGTGCGCGGCACGCTGGTCGCCGGCGGGCTGCTCGTCCTGTCCGGTGTGGCCGCGCTGGCCCTCACCCGGCGGCGGGACCGCCGTGGCCGCCCTGCCGACCCGCGATCTCCGGTGGACTGAGTCGTCGCAGCTCAGGGCACTGCGCCGCTAGTGGGCTCCGGAGATCCTCACCTGGACCCCGCATCCGGGGTGCTGCGCAACACCCTCGGCCTGACCGACCCGGACGAGTGGGCCTTCGCCGAGGCGCGGCT
Organism: Actinosynnema sp. NPDC004786; assembly: GCF_053601135.1. Taxonomy (NCBI): domain Bacteria; kingdom Bacillati; phylum Actinomycetota; class Actinomycetes; order Pseudonocardiales; family Pseudonocardiaceae; genus Actinosynnema; species Actinosynnema sp. NPDC004786. Next base: position 102,009 of record NZ_JBSGBG010000013.1, read on the forward strand.
GAGCGCCATGCGCCTGGAGCAGCTCGCGCTCGCGCCCCTGCCCGGCCTCTACGACCTCGCCCACCTGCGCCTTCCACCGCCGCATCTTCGGCGACTTCTACCCTGGGCGGGCGAGCTGCGCCGGGTGAACATCGCGCGGTCCCCGCTGTTCGCCGCCTGGCAGCAGATCGAGCCGTGCGCGGCCGACGTGTTCGACGACCCCAAGCGCGAGCGGTACCTGCGCGACCTGGGCCGCGACCGGTTCCTGATGACGGCCGGCGGTGAGGCGTTGGTCGGATTGCTCGACGCTGTCCTGGACCCGGCGTGATGTTCCATGTGACGAGGGTCACACTATAGCGAGAACCCTTTCCGGCCGGAGGCCGTCTTGCCGGGTGTGAACGAGGAGCAGTTGGTCCGCGCGGTGGCCCGGGGCGACCGCGCGGCCTTCGAGCAGCTCTACCGCCGCACGTCGCCGTGGCTGGCCGTGCGCCTGCGCCGCCGGTGCGCAGACGAGCAGGTCGTGGCCGAGGTCATGCAGGAGACGTACCTGGCGGTGTGGCGGGCGGCGGGGTCGTTCGCGGGCGCGGCGGTCGACGGCACGGCGGTCGGCTGGCTGTGGACGATCGCGGCCCGGCGGCTGGTCGACGCGTTCCGCAGGCGGGCCCGGCAGGCCGGGCCGCTGCCGGTGGCGGAGGTCGCGCCGGCCGCCGAGGACGAGGCGCTGGCGGGCGCGTTGAGCGACGACGTCGGCGGCGCGCTGCGCGACCTCGCGCCGGAGCTGCGCCAGGTGTTGCAGGCGATGGTGCTGGACGGGCTGACCGTGCGCGAGACCGCGGTGCTGCTCGGGGTGCCCGAGGGCACCGTCAAGACCCGCGCCCGGCGGGCCCGGATCGCGATGCGGGAGGCACTGTCATGAGCGAGCACCCGACGGCCGCGTCGATCGCCCGTTACGCGGCGGGCGACGACCTGCCCGCCGACGTGCTGTGGGCGGTGGAGGCGCACCTGGAGACGTGCGAGACCTGCCGGCTCAGGCTGGCCGACGTGGCTCCGCCGCAGGTCACGGCATTGACGACGGCCGTGTGGGCGGGGCTGGAGCCGACCGGCGCGCCGGTGCGCCGCCGGCGGAGGGTCGCGCGCTGGGCCACGCCGTCGCTGCTGCCGTGGCTCGCCATGACCGCGTTCGTGGTGCTGGCGGCGCTGGTGGTGGACGGGCTGGTGGGCGAGCGCTCGACGTCGTTCCCGGTGCTGCTGGTCGCCCCCGTGGTGCCGGTCCTGGGCGTGGCGGCGGCGTGGTCGCGGGGCATGGACCCGGCCTACGAGCTGGTGGTGTCCACCGCGCGGGCCGGGTTGGAACTGGTGTTGCGCCGCACGGTGGCGGTGCTGGTCGTGGTGCTGCCGGGCCTGCTGCTCGGCGGCTGGCTGACCGGCGCGTCGCCGGCGTACTGGCTGCTGCCGTGCTTGTCCGTCACCTCGGTGACGTTGGCGCTCGGCGGCGTGATCGGGGTGCGCCGGGCCGCGGTCGCCGCGGTCGCCGCGTGGGCGGCGCTGGTGATCGGTCCGGCGGTGGTCGTCGGCGGTGTGCCGGGCGTGCTCGCGCCGGGCGCGGCGCCGGTCTGGGCGGCGGTGCTGGTCGGGGGCGCCGCCGCCGTGTTCTTCAGGGCCGCGGCCTACGCGCGGCTGTGACGGAGGGAAGAGGGCTGGTGGCACGAGCGGTGAGCGCGGCGGAGGTCGCGCCGACGGGGTACGCCTGGCAGGTCGAGGCGGAGGGCCTGCGCGTGCGCGCGGGTCGCACGATGGCGGTGGACGGGCTCGACCTGCGGCTGGGCCGGGGCGTGCACGGCCTGCTCGGGCCGAACGGGGCGGGCAAGACGACGCTGATCCGGTCGCTGGCGACCGTGCTGCGGCCCGCGTCCGGGCGGTTGGCGGTGCTCGGCTCGTCCGTGACCGGGCGGCTCGACCTGCGCCGGGTGCGCCGGTCGCTGGGCTACCTGCCGCAGGACTTCGGCTACTACAAGCGGTTCACGGTGCGCGAGTTCGTCGAGTACGTGGCGTGGCTCAAGGAGATGCCCAAGCGGGACGTGCCCGGCGCGGTGCAGCGGGCCGTGGAGCGGGTGGGGCTGGCCGACCGCGCCGATTCGCGGATGAAGTCGCTGTCCGGCGGCATGGTGCGGCGCGCGGGCATCGCCCAGGCCATCGTCAACGACCCCGAGGTGCTGCTGCTGGACGAGCCGACCGCGGGCCTCGACCCCGGTCAGCGGGTCCGGTTCCGGGAGCTGCTCGGGGAGCTGGGCGCGGACTCGTGCGTGGTCGTGTCGACGCACCTGGTCGAGGACGTCGCGGCGGCGTGCACGGACGTGGTGCTGTTCAACAAGGGCCGGCTCGTGTTCCAGGGCACGCCCGACGACCTGGCCGCCGCGGGCGGTCCGGACGACGTCGGCGACAGCCCGCTGGAACGCGGCTACTCGGCCCTCCTCGGTGGGGCGGGTGACTGGTGAGGATCCTCGGGATCGAGCTGAGGAGGACCACGGCGCTGGTCCTCGGCGCGCTGGCGGTGGTGGCCCTGGTGGGGATGCTCGGCTGGGGGCCGTCGGCGAAGAACAGCACCGCGTGGACGCGGCAGTGGACGACGATGGCCGAGTGGGTCCGGTTCATGCTGGTGCTGGCGTGGCCGTTGACGCTGGGCGGCGGCGCGTTGCAGGGCCTGCGGGACCGGCGGTCCGGGGTGGGGGAGCTGTTCGGCTCCACGCCGAGGCCGAGGGCGCAGCGGGTCGCGGTGACGCTCGGCGCGCTGGCCGTGGCCCTGGCCGCGGCGTACGCGGTGGTGCTCGCGATCGGCGCGGCGCAGGTGGTGTCGGCGACGGACTACTTCCACCTCGGCTGGCTGCCGATCGCGCTGGTCGGCGTGGTGGCGCTGGTCGGGGCGGCGGCGCTGGGCATGGGGCTGGCCAGGCTCGTGCCGTCGCCGTTGACGCCGCCGCTGCTGGCGATCGGCGGGCTGGCCCTGATGTCGCTGGGGACGGCGCCGGTGGCGGGGGAGGCGTTCGGCTGGGTGCTGCTGCTGCCGTCGCTGCCGATGCCGGTCACGGTGTACGCGACGGTGCCGGGGTCGGTCAGCGCGGTGCAGTTGGTGTGGTTCGCGGGGGTGGTGTTGACGGGGTTCGTGCTGGTGGCGGCGCGGCGGCGGTGGTTGGGCGTGCTGCCGGTGCTGGTGGCGGGTGTGGTGGTGGCGCCGTTGCTGCCGGCGACGCCGGGGGAGGCGGTGGCGCGTGACGCGGTGGCGGCGGAGTTGGTGTGCGAGGACGGGTTGTGCCTGACGCGGGCGCACGAGCACGAGCGGTCCGCGTTGGCGGGGCCGGCGCGGGAGGCGTTGCGGCTGTTGGGGAGGCTGCCGTCGCCTCCCACGTCGGTGCGGGAGGTGGCCGGGCCGGTGCGGGGCGAGCCGGCGCGCGGTCCGGAGTCGATGGACGCGGTGTGGGTGGACCTGGACGAGATCGCGTACTTCCGGCGGGAGCCGCTGACGGCCGAGCGGTTGACGGCGTACCTGGTCGCGGGGGCGGGGACGCGGACGTGCTACGGCGACGTCATCCCGCGGGAGGTGACGCGTGAGGTGGCGGCGCGGGCGGTGATGACGTCGTGGTTGACCGGTCGGGTGGAGACGCTGCCGTCGTTCCGCGAGTGGTTGGGGGCGGAGATCGACGCGTTGGCGACGGATGCGCTGGGGAGGTTGCGGGCGTTGCCGGAGGGGGAGCAGGCGGTCAGGGTGCAGGCGGCGCGGGAGGTGCAGGCGGCTTGTGCCGGTGATGCGTTGGAGGTGTTGGTGGGGAGGGGTTGAAGGTGATCGAGAGATCAAGAGCGTCCTCGCCGGACGGGCAGGTCGGCGGGATGACGCGGAACCCTTCTCCGGGGGAAGGACATGTGGTTGACGTGGTGATGCGGTGGTTCGTGCTGTACGCGCGGGCGCGGCAGTTGCCCGCGGCGGTGGTGGCGGTGGTGGTCGCGGTGGGGGTGCTCGGGTACCTCGCCTGGCCCGGTGGCAGTCCGCAGTTGGGGGCGTTCGGCGCGGCGGTGGGGGTGGCGGTGGTGGCCACCGGGCTCGGTGGGCACGACTTGGCGTTGGAGCGCACGGCGGCGTTCGGGTGGCCGCCGCGGCGGGCGGGGCACCTGGTGGTGGGTGGCGCGGTCGTCGTGGTGCCGCTGGTGGCGGTCGGGTGGGTGGCGGAGCCGATCGCGGCGGAGGCGTTCCTGGTCCGGGATGTGGTTGGTCTTGGTGGGCTCGCGGCGTTGGGGGCGGTGGTGTTCGGGGCGCGGGCGGCTTGGGCGTTGCCCGTGGGGTGGGCCGGTGTCACGTTGGTCGTGCCGGCCGCGGACGAGCACTGGCTCAGCCGGTTGGCGACGTGGCCGGTGCAGCCCGAGGGCACGACCTCGGCGACGGTGGCCGCGGTCGTGCTCGGGTGCACCGGCCTGCTCGTGCACAGCTGGCTCGGTTGTCGGCGTTAGACGCCGATCGGGTGCCAGACGGTCTTGGTCTCCAGGAAGGCGCGCAGGCGGGCCAGGTCGGGTTCGCGGGTGAAGTCCTCGGCCGGGCGGGCGCGCAGGACCCGCTTGACGGTGCCGGCGGCCGCGCGTTCCAGGTCCGCCCTGGTCGACTCGGGTGCGCCGGTCAGGTCCAACGCGTTGACGTCCGCGTGGGAGGCCAGCCACGGTGCGATTTCGGCGGTGCGGCCGGTCAGCACGTTGACCACGCCGCCGGGCAGGTCGGAGGTGGCCAGCACCTCGGAGAGCGTGACCGCGGGCAGCGGGCGGTCCTGGGAGGCCACGACCACGGCCGTGTTGCCGGTCGTGATGACCGGGGCGACCGCGCTGATCAGGCCCAGCAGCGACGACTGCTGGGGGGCGAGGACGGCGACCACGCCCGTCGGCTCGGGCACCGAGAACGAGAAGTAGGGGCCGGCCACCGGGTTGGACGCGCCGAGCACGGTGGCGACCTTGTCCGTCCAGCCCGCGTACCAGACCCACCGGTCGATCGCGGCGTCGACCAGGGACTGGGCCTTCTTGGCGGCGACGCCCTCGGCCGCGGCCACCTCGGCGATGAACTGCTCCCGCCGGCCCTCCAGGACCTCGGCGACCCGGAACAGCACCTGCCCCCGGTTGTAGGCCGTGGCCCCCGACCAGCCGGGGAACGCCTTGCGGGCCGCCGCCACCGCGTCCCGGGCGTCCTTGCGGGAACCCTGGGCGGCGTTGGCCAGGAACGCGCCCTTGGCGTCGACCACCGGGTAGGACCGGCCCGACTCCGAGCGCGGGAAGGCGCCGCCGATGTAGAGCTTGTAGGTCTTCGCGACCGCGATCCGGTTCTCAGACATCGAGGTACGCCTCCAGCCCGGTGCGGCCGCCCTCGCGGCCGAAGCCCGACTCCTGGTAGCCGCCGAACGGGGCGGTCGGGTCGAAGCGGTTGAACGTGTTCGCCCACACCACGCCGGCGCGCATCTTCTGCGCCGCCCACAGGATGCGGGAGCCCTTCTCGGTCCAGATGCCGGCCGACAGCCCGTACGGCGTGTTGTTCGCCTTGGCCACGGCCTCGTCCGGGGTGCGGAACGTCAGCACGGACAGCACCGGCCCGAAGATCTCCTCGCGGGCGATCCGCATCGCCTGCGACACGTTGGAGAACACCGTCGGCGCGAAGTAGAAACCCTTGTCCGGCAACGGGCACGAGGACGTCCACCGCTGCGCGCCCTCGGCGTCGCCGGACTCGACCAGCTCCTGGATCTTGGTCAGCTGCTCGCGCGAGTTGATCGCGCCGATGTCGGTGTTCTTGTCCAGCGGGTCGCCGACGCGCAGCGTGGTGATGCGGGCGTGCAGCTTCTCCAGCACCTCCTCGGCCACCGACTCCTGCACCAGCAGCCGCGAGCCGGCGCAGCACACGTGGCCCTGGTTGAAGAAGATGCCGTTGACGATGCCCTCGACCGCCTGGTCCAGCGGGGCGTCGTCGAACACGATGTTCGCCGCCTTGCCGCCCAGCTCCAGGGTCAGCCTGCGACCCGTGCCGGCGAGCTGCCGCTGGATGATCTTGCCGACCTCGGTCGAGCCGGTGAACGCGACCTTGTCCACGTCCGGGTGGGACACGACGGCCGCGCCCACGTCGCCCGCGCCGGGCAGGATGTTCACCACGCCGGGCGGCAGGTCGGCCTGCTGGATGATCTCCGCCAGCACCAGCGCGGTCAGCGGCGTCGTCTCGGCCGGCTTGAGCACGACCGTGTTGCCGGTGGCCAGCGCGGGCGCGATCTTCCACGCGGCCATGAGCAGCGGGAAGTTCCACGGGATGACCTGGCCGACCACGCCGAGCGGGCGGGGGTCGGGGCCGTAGCCCGCGTAGCCGAGCTTGTCCGCCCAACCCGCGTGGTAGAAGAAGTGCGCGGCGGCCGTGGGCACGTCCACGTCGCGCGACTCCTTGATCGGCTTGCCGTTGTCCAGCGACTCCAGCACCGCCAGCTCCCGCGCCCGCTCCTGGATCAGGCGGGCGATGCGGAAGACGTACTTGGCCCGCTCGGAGCCGGGCATGCGGCCCCAGACGCGGTCGTAGGCGCGGCGGGCGGCCTTCACGGCCTTGTCCACGTCCGCCGGCGCGGCCGTGGAGACCTCGGCCAGCACCTCCTCCGTGCCGGGGTTGACGGTCTTCAGCGGCTCACCGGCGCCCTCGACGAACTGGCCGTCGACGAACATCCGGTAGTTCGGCTTGAGGTTCGCGATGTCCCGCGACTCGGGCGCGGGCGCGTATTCCCACATGTCAGTCCACCGTCACGTAATCGGGGCCGCTGTAGTGGCCCGCCAACTGGGTGCGCCGCTGCATCAGCAGGTCGTTGAGCAGCGTGGAGGCGCCGAAGCGGAACTTCTCGGGGGTCAGCCACTCCGGTCCCGCGACCTCGTGCACCGCCACCAGGTACTTGATCGCGTCCTTGGTCGTGCGGATGCCGCCGGCGGGCTTCACGCCGCGGACCTCGCCCGTCTGGGCGTGCCAGTCGCGGACGGCCTGCAACATGACGTGCGTGACCGGCAGCGTCGCGGCGGGCGTCACCTTGCCGGTGGAGGTCTTGACGAAGTCGCCGCCCGCGAGCAGGGCGAGCCACGACGCGCGGCGCACGTTGTCGTAGGTGGCCAGTTCGCCGGTCTCCAGGATGACCTTGAGGTGCGCGTCCCCACAGGCGTGCTTGACCTGCGCGATCTCGTCGAACACCTGCCCGTAGCGGCCGGACAGGAACGCGCCCCGGTCGATCACCATGTCGATCTCGGTCGCGCCCGCGTCCACGGCGAAGGCGGTGTCCTCAAGCTTCACCTTCAGGCTCGACCGGCCGGACGGGAACGCGGTGGCGACGCTCGCGACCCCGATCCCGGTGCCGCGCAGCTCCTCGACCGCCGTCGCGACCATGTCCGGGTACACGCAGACGGCGGCGACGCGCGGCACCTCCGGGTGGTCCGGGTCGGGCCGGCGGGCCTTCGCGGCCAGCGACCGCACCTTGCCGGGCGTGTCCGCGCCCTCCAGCGTGGTCAGGTCGACCATGCCGATGGCGGTGTCGATGGCCCAGAGCTTGCCAGCCTTCTTGATGCTGCGGGTGCCCAGACCGGCCGCGCGCTGTTCGACGCCGACCTGGTCCACACCGGGCAGCCCGTGCAGGAACCGGCGCAGCGACGCGTCGTCGCGCACGGCGTCCGCGAGCGCCGGGGGCAGCTGCGTTCGCGGTGGGGTTGTCGGAGCAGCCATGCCGCCGAGTCTAGGCGGAATGGGACGGCCGTCCTAAGTGAGCGACTTCGGGCAGGTCAGCCGCCCTGCGCTAGCCCTCCAGCTCGTCGTACTTGTGGCCCTTGACCTTCTTCTTCTTGGGCCGCTTCACCTCGACCGCGCCCATCATCGCGAAGCCCGTGATGCGCACGACCGGCCCGCCGGGGATGGTCGGCGCACCCTTGTGGGTGGCGTCCTCGAACGCGCCCATGAAGCCGATGCCGTCCACCCGGACGGTGACGTCCTCCGGCACGATGATCTCCACCGCGCCCATGAGCGCGTAGGCGTTGATCGTCGTCTCGCCCTGGGCGAAGCGGGCGCGGGTCAGGTCCAGCTCCACGCCGCCCATGAACGCCACCGCCGTGTGCATCGGCGGCACGACCCACTCGCCCCGCCGCTCCACGCCCGACCAGAACGCGAACGACACGGTGGAGCCGGGCGTGCCGCCGATGCGGGAGGCGGGGGCGTGGTGCTGGATCGGCGCGGGCAGCACGGTGGGCGGCGGCACGCCGAGGTCGGCGGTCAGCGGCACCAGGTCGCCGTAGGTCTTCGACGCGTACACGGCGGCCAGGCGCTCGTCCAGCTCGTGCAGGTCGAGCCGACCCTCGCCGTGGGCCTGTTGGAGCACCTGGGCGACCTTCTCGCGGTCGGCGTCCGAGGCGCGCATCTGACGGGGGTCCGGGACCAGCTCGTCGCTCACACGGGTGAGTCTAGGAGGGCGGGCGGTGGAGTGGTCGCGTTCCGGTCGCGGTTTTCAGGTCGGCCGGCGGACCGGGAGGCCGGCGGCGCGGTAGATGTCGTCCACGACGCGCAGGGTGGCCACCGCGTCGTCGGCCGTCGTCGGGAACGGCCGGCCGTGCACCACGGCGTCCGCGAACGCCTCCAGCTGGTACTCGTAGGTCGGCCGCCGGGCGAACCGCTCGACCCGCCGGTGCCCGTCCAGCCTCACCGCGAGCCGGTGGCCGTACTGGGGCGCGAAGGGGTTGAACACGCGCACCTCGCCGTGGTCGCCGAGCACCCTGGCCGAGAGCCGCGCGAGCGACCGCGACCACAGCGACGCCACCACGGTCCCGGTGTGCCCGCCCGGGAACTTCAGCTCAGCCCGCACGGCCCGGTCGACGTCCGGGCGCTTCAGCAGGGCCCGCGCCGACTTGACCTCGGGCTCACCGCCCAGCAGCCGCACCAGGTTCACCGCGTACGACCCGACGTCCATCAGCGCGCCGCCGGCCAGCTCCCACGAGTAGCGGATGTCGGCCGACCGGGGCAGCGGGATGCACATCCGCGCCTCCACGTGCCGCAGCGTGCCCAGCTCCGCGACCACCTCCGCCAGCCGTGCCGCCAACGGGTGGTAGCGGTAGTGGAACGCCTCCATCACCACCAGTCCGCTGCGCTTCGCGGCCTCCGCCACCGCCGCGGCCTCGTCCGCGTTCGCCGCGAAGGGCTTCTCGCACAGCACGTGCTTGCCGGCGGCCAGCGCCGCGAGCGTCCACCTCCCGTGCAGCCCGTTGGGCAGCGGGATGTAGACGGCGTCCAGGTTCTCGTCGGCCAACAGCTCTTCGTACGTCGTGTGCACCTTCGCGATGCCGTGCCGATCCGCGAACTCCCGCGCCCGCCCGACCTCCCGCGCCGCCACCGCCGACACCTCGACCGCCGCCACGATCCGCGCCGCCCCCAACACCCCGATCCGCACGTGGTCGGCCATGGTCAGGACGTTACCCGCGGCAGCACCTCGTCAACCCCGGGCGCTTCGGCTCCGGTCGGACGCCGGTCGGCGGTTGACACATACTGTTCGACCATGGACGTCCTCGTTGTCGATCACCCACTGGCCAGGGCGCGGCTGACCACCATGCGTGACGCCCGCACCGACAACGCGGCGTTCCGCGCCGCGCTGCACGAGCTGACCGTGATGCTCGTGTACGAGGCCACGCGCGACCTGCCCGTGGCCGAGGAGCGGTTGCACACGCCCGTGGCCCGGACCACCGGCTACCGGCTCGCGAACCCGCCGCTGCTGGTGCCCGTGCTGCGGGCCGGGTTGGGGATGGCCGACCAGGCGCACAAGCTGATCCCGGACGCGCAGATGGGGTTCGTCGGCCTGGCGCGGGACGAGGAGACGCTCCAGCCCACCCCGTACATGGAGTCGCTGCCCGAGACGCTGGCCGGCCGGCCCGTCTTCGTGCTGGACCCGATGCTCGCCACGGGCGGCTCCATGGCGTACACGATCCGGCTGCTGACCGACCGCGGCGCGACCGACGTGACCGCGATCTGCGCCCTGGCCGCCCCCGAGGGCATCAAGCACCTGGAGGACTCGTCCCTCCCCGTCCGCCTGGTCACGGCCAGCGTGGACGAGCGCCTGAACGACTCGGGCTTCATCGTCCCCGGCCTCGGCGACGCCGGCGACCGCCAATACGGCGCCGTCCACTGAACCCGCGTGTCCTACGTTCGGAACGCGCGTGTCCTACGTTCGCGTACCCCGAGTTGAACGTTCAGGACGGGCGGGTCGTGTTCTGAGCGTTCAACTCGGGTGTTCCGAACGTAGGACACGCGCGACGCGAACGTAGGACACGCGCGTCAGCTGGATGGATGTGAAGGGGATTCGTCTTAGCGGATTCGGCCGTTCGGGGGTAGAGGTGGTCTAGACCTCATCACTACCGTGGTCTGGACCACAGTCGAGTTCCGCGAGGAGAAGCATGTCGAGCAGGAGATGGGTGCTCCCCGCCCTCCTGGCCACCGCGATGACCGCGTCGCTCGCGCCGCAGGCCGTCGCGCACGGCAAGGGCGACCGGGACGACCGGCACGGCCGCAACGAGCGCGTGGTCGGGTACTACACCCAGTGGAGCGGCTACGACCGCAACTTCCTCGTGCGCGACCTGGTCGCCAACGGCACCGCCCCGCGGCTCACCCACCTGAACTACGCGTTCGGCTTCCTCGACGAGAGCGGCAAGTGCGTCAGCGCCGACCCGTGGGCCGACTACCAGCGGCCGTTCGCCGCCGAGCAGAGCGTCAACGGCAAGGCCGACATCGCGGGCCAGCCGCTGTCGGGCAACCTCAACCAGCTCAAGCAGCTCAAGGCCCGCCACCCCCAGCTGCGCGTCAACATCTCGCTCGGCGGCTGGACCGGCTCGAAGTACTTCTCCAACGCGGCCCTCACGCCCGAGTCCCGCGCCGCGCACGTCGCCTCCTGCATCGACATGTGGCTCAAGGGCAACTTCCCCGACGCCGCGCCCGGTGCGGCGGCCGGCGTGTTCGACGGCATCGACCTCGACTGGGAGTGGCCGTCCTCCGAGGCCGCGCCCGGCAACGTGGTGCGCCCCGAGGACAAGCAGAACTTCACCGCCCTGCTCGTCGAGTACCGCAAGCAGCTGGGCAAGCTGACCTCGCGCACCGGCAAGCGCTACGACCTGACCGCGTTCCTGCCCGCCAACCCGGCCCAGGTCGACCGCGGCTTCGAGGTGAAGAAGGTCTTCGAGCTGCTGACCTTCGGCACGGTCCAGGGCTACGACTACCACGGCGCGTGGGAGCCGCTGACCAACCAGCAGTCGGCGATCCGCACCCCCGCGGCCGACCCGACGAGCCCGCCGTTCAGCTCCCAGGTCGCGATCGACCACTACCTGCGCAACGGCGCGCCGAAGCAGAAGGTCGTGCTGGGCGTGCCGTTCTACAGCCGCGGCTGGACGGGCGTGCGCAACGAGGGCAACGGCCTGTTCCAGCCCGCCGCCGGCCCCGCGCCCGCCACCTACGAGGCCGGGTACGAGGACTACCGCGTCCTCAAGGCGCAGCTGGCGAAGTTCACCGTCCACCGGGACCCCAAGGCCGGGCACGCGTGGCTGTTCGACGGCACCACGTTCTGGACCTGGGACGACCCGGTCGAGATGAAGCGCAAGGGGCGTTACGTGGCGGAACGCCGCCTCGGCGGCGCCATGATCTGGTCGCTCGACGGCGACACCGCCGACGGCGAGCTGATCAAGGCGCTCACCAGCGGACTGTCCTGATTCGGGGCAGTTCACGGGGTCCGGGGAGGTTTCGCGGCGGCCGCCTCCCCGGACCCCACCTACGCCTCCCGGCGAACGCGCCAACCGTCGGTGTGGGCGCGCAGGGCGCTCTCGTAGACGGGGGCGATCTCGACGCCCGGCGGCAGGTTCCCGTTCAGCTCCAGGCTCACCAGCCCGTGCACCATGCCCCACATCGCCAACGCGATCCGCTCGGCCGGTTCGGGCCGGAACAGCCCCGCCTCCACGGCCCGGCCGACGTCGCGCACCACCGGCAGGAACGTCCGGACCGCCGCCTCCTTCGTCTCCTCGGACGGCTCGAAGTTCGGCACCACCTTGCTGAACATCACGAGGTAGAACTGCGGGTCGGCCAACGCGCTCCGCCGGTACGCCAGACCGATCTGGACCACGTCCTCCACCGGGTCGTCGGTCTGCGGCACGCTCGCGATGCGTTCACCGAATCGGCGGAACGCCTCCTCGTAGACGGCGTTCAGCAGCGCCGCCTTCCCGCCGAAGAGCGAGTACACGGCCGTGGTCGAGGTGTTGACATTCGCCGCGAGCCTGCGCAAGCTCAAAGCGCCGGGTCCTTCGGTGGACAGCAGTTCGCCCGCGCGCTCGAGCAACCGCCCGCGCAGCGCGTCGTCGTGAGTCTTCGGTCGTGGCACCGGGGCATCGTATCGCAACAGTGTTATAAAACACGCCCTGGTCATCGTGGTATCAAGTTGGTACCGTCATTCTCCATGGCAATGACTCTGCGTCTGAGTGACGAGGAGAACCGGCGGCTGGACGAACTCGCCGCCGCCGAAGGCCGTTCCAAGCAGGAGGTCGTGCGCCTGGCGCTGGCCGAGCGGTGGGCCAGGCTGCAGAAGGAGGAGCAGCTGTCCGAGGTCCTCGGGCGCGTGCTCCCCAAGTACCGGGGCCTGCTCGACCGGATGGGCTCCGCCTGACGTCCCGCCGCGGTTGCGGGACCCCGCACCCACCTCACCCGTCGACGACGCGCCCTCACCTTCGGGTGACCGACCCGCTTCGCCCTCGCCGTTCGAACACATGTTCGATACGATCAATCCATGCAGCTCAACCGCCGCGTGTCCCGCCGTTCACCGCTGTACCTCTGTGAACGTCCACGGTGCTCGGAGGGGCACCGGTATCGTGCGCCGTTGAAGATCGGGCTGCGTCCGGGTTGCGCTTCGGCGCACAACGCGGCCGACAACATCCTCGCCGCCGGTCGGGCGGGGAGGCGATACGGACCTGAGGGGGTGGGAGGTGGCGCAGGAGACGTCCCGGATGCGGCGTGGCCGTGCCGGAGTCCCCGCCCTTCAGGACAGGGAGCGCGTCAAGCAGTGGTCAACTACCTCGACGCCGGCGACTTGCTCGTGCTGGCGACCGCCGTCACCGGCGGGGACCTGGTCGTGCGCGACTTAGGTCTCCTCGACTCCGCAGCCCACCGCCCCAGGGCCACAGTGCTGGGGGTCGAGGCGTACGACACGCTCTGGCTCAAAGCTTCCGCGTTGCTCGACTCCATCGTCCGCACCCGCCCGCTGGCCGAGGGGAACTGGCGGCTGGGCTGGGTCGCCGCGGTGACGTTGTGCGACATCAACGGCTGGTGGATCGACGCCGAGGAGGACGAGGCGCTCGACCTGGTGCGCGCGCTGGGGCGGGAGCAGATCGACGTCGCCGGCATGGCCGCCCACCTCGAGGCGTGGGGCACGCCGAAGGACGAGTGAGGTCCGCCCGGCGCGGCACCTGACCGAGTGGGGCCCACCGGCTTGACCTGGAGTGCACTCCAGCTCCTACCGTCGTCACGTGACTTACTCGATCGCTCAAGCGGCCGAGCGCAGCGGGTTGTCGATCGACACGCTGCGCTACTACGAACGGATCGGCCTGGTCGACCCGCCCGCCCGGGACTCCGGCGGGCGGCGCAGCTACAGCGACGACGACCTCGGCTGGCTGGCGTTCCTGACCCGGCTGCGCACCACCGGCATGCCCATCCGCATGATGCGCGAGTACGCGCAGCTCAGGCACCGCGGCGCGGCCACCGCCGGGCGGCGCAAGCAGATCCTGTTCGAACACCGGGCCTCGGTCCGCGAGCGCATCGCCGAGCTCCAGTCGTGCCTGGAGGTCCTCGAGTACAAGATCACGCACTACGAGCAGATCGAGCACACCTTCGTCGAGGGGATCACCGCGTGACGTCGCTGGGCGGGCTGGAGGCCGGCAGGCAGGGCCTCGGCTGCATGGGCATGAGCCAGTCCTACGGCGTCGGGGACGAGGCCGAGTCGATCGCCACCATCCACCGGGCGCTCGACCTCGGCGTCCGGCTCCTCGACACCGCCGACGTCTACGGCGCGGGCGCGAACGAGGAGCTGGTGGGCCGGGCCGTGCGCGGTCGCCGGGACGAGGCGGTGATCGCCACGAAGTTCGGCCTCGGCGACCCGGACCGCCGCCCGCGCGGTGACGCCGCCTACGTCAGGCGGGCCGCCGAGGCGTCGCTGCGCCGCCTGGGCGTGGACCACATCGACCTGTACTACCAGCACCGGGTCGACCCGCTGGTGCCGATCGAGGAGACCGTCGGCGCGATGGCCGAACTCGTCGCCGAGGGCAAGGTCCGCCACCTGGGGCTGTCCGAGGCGGGGGCCGCGACGATCCGCCGGGCGCACGCCGTGCACCCGATCAGCGCGTTGCAGAGCGAGTGGTCGCTGTGGACGCGCGACGTCGAGGCCGAGATCGCGCCCACGTGCCGCGAGCTGGGCATCGGCGTCGTGCCGTTCTCGCCGCTGGGTCGCGGGTTCCTCACCGGCCGCGTCACGTCCGTCGCCGACCTGGCCGAGGACGACATGCGGCGCGGCTTGCCCCGGTTCGCCGAGGAGAACTTCGCCCGCAACACGGCCATCGTGGACGCGTTGCGCGCGCTCGCCGCCGAACGCGGCGTCACGGCCGGGCAGTTGGCGCTGGCGTGGGTGCACCACCGCGACGGGCACGTCGTCCCCATCCCGGGCACCAAGCGGGTGAAGTACCTGGAGGAGAACGTCGCGGCCGCCGACCTGCGGCTCGACCCGGAGGAACTCCGCGCGATCGAGGCCGCCGCGCCGGCCGTCGCGGGCGACCGGTACCCGCCGGAGTTCCTGGAGCTGTCGAACCGGTGAGCGCCGCTACCGGACGATGATGCCGTTGCGGTGGTTGAAGTTCTTCACGCCCTGCACGCCCGTCGCGATCGAGACGATCACCAGCACGGCCCACACCGGGAACGCGATGATCAGCCCGAGCACCGACATGGCCAGGAACACCAGCGGGAAGTTCACCAGCAGCAGCACCACGCCGAGCGCCGTCTGACCCGCGTAGAGGTTGCCCGCGCCCAGCCACAGCAACGACAGCAGCACCGCGATGCCGGGCGTCTTCGCCGTCACCACACCGCGCACCGGCATCCCGTAGGGCATCGGCTGCACGCCCGGGGGCGGGTACGCCGGGGCCTGCGCCACCGGCTGCTGCGGCCACTGCGTCGACCCGCAGACCGCGCACGTCGTGCTCGGCGGCTGCAGGTAAGCACCGCAGGAACCGCACATCGGCGGGGGACCGACCGGTTGGGTCATCGACTGCCTCCACATGTCGTCGTGGCAGTGTGTCGTCACGGCGCGGCACCGCGTTACGGATCAGAGCAACGTGGCCGCGACCGTGGCGCCCAGCTCGCGGCACCGCTCCCGGGCGGCGGCGTCCGGCGCCCCGGTCAACGCCAGCGTCTCCGCGACGGGCCGCCACCCCATGCCGGTCGTGATGTCGCGCAACGCCTTCACCGCGCCCTCGGTGCCCAGGTTGCCGTGCACGTACGCGCCGAACGGCCGGCCGCGCGTGGCGTCCAGGCACGGGTAGTAGACGGTGTCGAAGAAGTGCTTCAACGCGCCGCTGATGTACCCGATGTTGGCGGGCGTGCCGAGCAGGTAGCCGTCGGCTTCCAGCACGTCGGAGGCGGTCGCGCCCAGCGCCGGGCGGCGGACCACCTCGACGTCGGCCAGCTCCGGGTCGTTCGCGCCCTCCAGCACCGCCTCGAACAGCTCGTGCAGGGCGGGCGACGCGGTGTGGTGCACGATCAACAGGCGGGGCACGCGGGACAGGGTGCCGCGACCCGCGGCCGGCGGCAACCGCTCGGTAGCATCGGTCACGCCCGGTTGCGGACGGGAACCGAGGGGGCCGTCGCACGTCTTCGGTAGTAGTTACCGGGAGGGAGTCATGGAAACTCGCAGCATCGCCACGATGAAGCGGAACCGGCGGATCACCTGGGGCGCGGGGGTCGCGATCGGGGTCGGGCTGATCGGCCTGCCGCTCGTCTTCATCGCCCTGTGGCCGGGGGTGGACCACAGCCCGTGGGACGTCAACACGATGATCCTGGCGACCGGCGTCGCGCTGTGCACCACGAGCTACATCTCGGGCCGCATCTCGGTGGCGGCGGTCACGCAGAACCGGCCGCGACCGGTGAGCCCGCCCACCAGGCGCGCGTACTACGTGGCGGGCGGGGCGCTCGTCGTCGCCGTGCTGTGCCTGCTGCTCGCTATGGCGTCGTGAGCAGGTCCGACACCTGAGCCCGCAGCTCGGCCAGCCGCCGCCCGGCGCGGTCGCGGGCGGACGGCAGGTCGCCGGCCACCGGTTCCACGACCTCCAGGTACGCCTTGAGCTTCGGTTCCGTCCCGGACGGCCGCACGACCACCCGCACGCCCTCGCGCGTGAGCCGCACCACGTCGGCGTCGGGCAGCAGGTCCTCGAACGCGAACCCGGCGGGCGGCCGGTCGCGCAACCGGGCCATCAGCGCCCCGATCCGGCTCAGGTCGGTGAACCGCAGCGACACCTGGTCGGTCAGGTGCAGGCCGTGGTCGACGGCGAGCTGGTCCAGCGCGTCCAGGAGGGTGCGGCCGGACGCCTTCAGCCCGGCGGCCAGGTCGCACGCCACCACGGCCGCCGAGATGCCGTCCTTGTCGTTGACGTGCGCCGGGTCGACGCAGTTGCCCAGCGCCTCCTCGTAGGCGAACACGAGCCCGTCGCCCGCGCGCACGAGCCACTTGAAGCCGGTCAACGTCTCCGCGTACCGCGCGCCGTGCGCCGCCGCGATCGACTTCAGCAACGAGGACGACACGATCGTGGTGGCCACCAACGGGTCCGGGTTGTCCGTTGTGGACAGCACGAGCGACCCGAGCAGCACGCCGGTCTCGTCGCCGCGCAGCATCCGCCACGACCCGTCCCGCTCGCGGACGCCCAGCGCGCAGCGGTCCGCGTCCGGGTCCAGCGCGATGGCGAGGTCGGCGTCCTCGGCCGCGGCCAGCGCCAGCAACCGGTCCGCCGCGCCCGGCTCCTCGGGGTTCGGGAACGCCACGGTCGGGAACGCCGGGTCGGGCACGGCCTGCTCCCGCACCACCCGCACGTCGGTGAACCCCGCCCGCCGCAACGCCTCGACCGCCGTCGCGCCGCCGACGCCGTGCATCGGCGTGAGCACCACGCGCAGGTCGCGCGCCGTGCCGCGGGGCAGTGACGCGACCCGCTCCAGGTACTCGTCCACCTCGGCGTCCGACACCGGCAGGTGGTCGTCGGACAGCGGCACCGACACGGCCGCGGGCACGCCCCGGATCGCCGCCTCGATCTCGCGGTCCTCGGGCGGCACGATCTGCCCGCCGCCCGCCAGGTAGAGCTTGTAGCCGTTGTCCGCGGGCGGGTTGTGCGACGCGGTGATCTGCACGCCCGCCACCGCGCCGTGCCGCTTGACCAGGAACGCGAGGATCGGCGTCGGCAGCGGCCGCGGCAGCGCCCGCACGGTGAAGCCCGCGCCCGCCAGCACGCCGGCCGCCGCCGCGGCGAAGTCCTCCGACCCGTGCCGCGCGTCCCGGCCGACGAACACCGTGCCGACGCGCCCCTTCGCCCGGAGCCACGCGGCCAGCCCGGCCGTGGTGCGGATCACGACGGCCCGGTTCATGCCGTTCGGCCCGGCCCGCACGGGACCGCGCAGGCCCGCCGTGCCGAAGGTCAGCGGGCCCGCCATCCGGTCGGCGACCTCCTCGGCCGCGGCGGGGTCGCCGCCCATCGCGCGCGCCACGA
This sequence comes from Actinosynnema sp. NPDC004786, assembly GCF_053601135.1. NCBI lineage: Bacteria > Bacillati > Actinomycetota > Actinomycetes > Pseudonocardiales > Pseudonocardiaceae > Actinosynnema > Actinosynnema sp. NPDC004786. The sequence goes on from NZ_JBSGBG010000013.1 coordinate 119,814, forward strand.
CGGTCTGCAACTCCAGGCGCGTCGCCGGGTCGGGGTCGTCGGCGATCCAGCGGAACGCGGCGTCGCGCAGGGCCGGGCCGAGGGTCATGCGCGCGTCACCAGCTCGCGCAGCAGCGCGCCCATCCGGCTCGCCGCCGCCTGGCCCGCCTCCAGCACCTCTTCGTGGTTGAGCGGCTCGCCGGTGATGCCCGCGGCCAGGTTCGTCACCAGGGACAGGCCGAACACCTCCACGCCCTCCGCGCGGGCCGCGATGGCCTCCAGCACGGTCGACATGCCGACCAGGTCCGCGCCCATCGTGCGCAGCATCCGGATCTCGGCGGGCGTCTCGAAGTGCGGGCCGGGCAGCCCCGCGTAGACGCCCTCCTCCAGCGACGGGTCGATCTCCCGGGCGAGGTCTCGCAGGCGCGGCGAGTACAGGTCGGTGAGGTCCACGAACCGGGCCCCGACCAGCGGGGACGACGCGGTGAGGTTCAGGTGGTCGCTGATCAGCACCGGCTGGCCGACCGACATGCCCTGGCGCAGGCCGCCGGCCGCGTTGGTCAGCACGACCGTGCCGACGCCCGCCGCGGCCGCCGTGCGCACGCCGTGCACGACCTTCGCCACGCCCTTGCCCTCGTAGCCGTGCGTGCGACCGAGCATGACCAGCACGTTCTTGTCGCCGACGGCCACCGACCGCACGGTCCCGCCGTGGCCGACGGCGGTGGGCGCCTCGAACCCGGGCAGCTCGCCCATGGGCACCTCGGCGGTCGGCGCGCCGATCAGGTCGGCGGCCGGGCGCCAACCCGAACCGAGGACCACGGCGATGTCGTGCCTGGCCACCCCGGTCCGCTCGGCCAACGCCTCGGCCGCGTCGGTCGCCAGGGCCTCGGGGGTGGTGTTCTCACTGATGGCGGTCACGGCGCGAGCCTAATAGCCGCCCCTGGCGGGTGCCCGCACTGCTGCGGTCCGGCCGGCGCGCCAGGGGCCGGCGGGTGCCGCAAGCGCTTGCGCATGCCGGTGAAGCGGGGGAACACCGGGAAGTCGGCGGCTAGTCGTTGACCCGGAACGTGGGCGCGATGGTGTCGAACAGCCGGCTGCGGCCCGTCTCCTCCTGCTCCGTCGGCACGACGACCTCCACGACCCACAGGTCGTTGCCGCGCGGCAGCACCCGGGAGTACCGGCTGCGCCGCAGGTCCGGACCGGGCGCGACGGCGCCGCGGTCCAGGGAGGTGGCCCGTTCCACGGTCCGGTAGCTGTACTGCACGCCCGCCTCCGGCCCGCCCGGCGGCAGGACGTCGGTCGGCTCCAGGGCCTCGCCGAAGTACTGGTCCTCCGCCCACCGCGACCGCACCAGCTCCAGGTAGTCCTCGATCCGGTTCCGCGCGTAGTAGTCCGGGAACCGCTGGACCGCCACCTCGTACCACCCGTTCGGCGAGACCAGGTGGACGACCGTGCTCAACCCGAGCCCGTTGTTGGCCCGCTGCTCCAGGAAGCTGATCCAGTCCGGCCCGACGTCGATGGTGAACTCCGCGCCCTGCTCGCCGTTGGCGGTGGCGGCGGAGGCGGTGGTCGGGCGCAGCGACGGCGTCCCGGTGATCGCGGGCGGGGACGGCGTGTCCTTGCTCGGCGGGGGCAGCAGCGGCGCGCCGGCCACGGTCCTGGTCAGGGCGAACCCGGAGACGCTGCCGATCGCGAACAGCACCGCCGCCGCCAGGGCCACCAGCACCGCCACCCCCGGCCGCCGGGTCAGCTCCCGGGTCGGCGGGTCGGCCGCCGGGAACGGCAGCGGGCCGGGGTCGTCGGCCAGCGGGGTGTCCGGCGGGATCGGCGGCTTGACCAGCGGTGGCCGCACCACCTCCACCACCGGGCGGGTGGCCGCCGCCGTGGGGAACACGTCGGCGCCCGGCTCGGGCAGCAGCGGCCGGACCAGCCGCCGCACCTCGGCCAACGCCATCCGCTCGGCCGGCTCCTTCACCATCAACCCGGCCACCACGGGCTCCAGCGCGCCGCACACCGACGCCGACGGCACGTCGCCGTGCACCACCTGGTTGATCGTCTGGAGCACGTTCGCGCCCTCGTAGGGCTGTTGCCCCGTCATCGCCGCGAACAGCGTCGCCCCCAACGACCACTGGTCCGCCGCGAACGACACCGCGCCGCCCGCCGCCACCTCCGGCGCGATGAACGCGGGCGTGCCCAGCGTGATCCCGCGGCTGGTCAGAGTGGCCTCGGCGACGTTGCGGGCGATGCCGAAGTCGGTCAGCTTGACCCGGCCGTCGTCGGCGACGAGCACGTTGCCCGGCTTCACGTCCCGGTGCGTGATCCCGGCCCGGTGCGCGGCCTCCAGCGCCGCCGCCACCGCGTCGGCCACGACCGCGCCCTGCACGTCGGTCAGCGGGCCGCGCTGCCGCACCACCTCGGCCAGCGACGACGACGGCACCAGCTCCATCACCACGTACGGGTCGCCGTCGACCTGCGCCACGTCGTACAGCGTCACGAGGTTCGGGTGGGCGAGGGCCGCCGCCGAACGGGCCTCCCGCAGCGTGCGTTCCCGAAGCAGCTCCGCCTCGTCGTCCGGCGCGCCTTCCGGCCGAAGGATCTCCTTCACCGCGACGTCCCGCCGCAACACCTCGTCGTGAGCGGCCCAAACGGTGCCCATCGAGCCGCGACCCAGGACGTGCCGCAGGCGGTAACGGCCGGCAATCAGCCGGTCATGACCGGTAACCGCGGGTTCTTCCTCCACTGCGCCATCATTCCCCAGCGTGGAAGACTGGCGTCTGCATCGTTCACGGCGGTGAACCTCACATAGCCGTCGTTTTACCCGTGAGTAACACTGCGGAGCATGATGGAGCCGTCAGGCGAGTTGGCGCTGGCCGCCGAGTTCCCCGCGGCCGACCGCGAGCAGTGGCTGGACCTGGTCCAGGGCGTGCTGCGCAAGTCGGGCGCGGAGTACGGGTCGCTGATCACCACCACCTACGACGGCCTGGACGTGCAGCCGCTCTACACGGCGGACGACGGCGCGCCCGACGCCGGGTTCCCCGGCCTGGCCCCGTTCACCCGGGGCGGCCGGCCGCAGGGCTCCGTCGAGGGCTGGGACGTGCGCCAGCAGCACCGGGTCGCCGACCGCGAGGCGGTGACGGCCGACCTGGAGAACGGCGTCACGTCGCTGTGGCTCAAGGGACTCGACCCGGCGTCCTACGACGACGTGCTGGCCGACGTCTACCTGGACCTCGCGCCCGTCGTGGTCGACGCGGGCGAGGACTTCCTCGAAGCCGGGCGCGCCATGCTGCGCGTGTGGGATCAGCGCCCCGTGCTCGCGAGCGAGGTGCGCGGCAACGTCGGCGCGGACCCGCTGGGCGTGCGCGCCCGCACCGGCCGGCCCGCCGACCTCGCGGCGCTGACCGACCTGCTGGGCAAGACCCGCGAGTTCCCCGACCTGCGCCTGGTCGTGGTGGACGGCCTGCCGTTCCACGAGGCGGGCGGCTCGGACGCGCAGGAGCTGGGCGCGTCCCTCGCGGCCGGCGTGGCGTACCTGCGGCACCTCACCGAGGCCGGGCTGGGCGTGGCGGAAGCCGCGCGGCTGCTGGAGTTCCGGTACGCGGCCACGGCCGACCAGTTCCTCACCATCGCCAAGTTCCGGGCCGCGCGGCGGCTGTGGGCGCGGGTCACCGAGGTCGCGGGCGCGCCCGCCCCGCAGGCGCAGCACGCGGTCACGTCGCCCGCGATGATGACCCGGCGCGACCCGTGGGTGAACATGCTCCGCACCACGGTGGCGTGCTTCGGCGCGGGCCTGGGCGGCGCGGACGCGGTGACCGTGCTGCCGTTCGACCACGCGATCGGCCTGTCCGACGACTTCTCCCGGCGCATCGCCCGCAACACCCAGTCGCTGCTGCTGGAGGAGTCGAAGCTGGCCGGCGTGATCGACCCGGCGGGCGGCTCCTGGTACGTGGAGAAGCTCACCGACGACCTGGCGCGCGCCGCCTGGGCGTGGTTCCGGGAGATCGAGGCCGCGGGCGGGCTGCCGCGGGCGTTCGACCTGGTCGCCGACCGGATCGCGGCCACCTGGGAACGCCGCCGGGCCAACCTGGCCGACCGGACCGACGCGATCACCGGCGTCAGCGAGTTCCCGAACCTCGGCGAGCAGCCCGTGGTCCGCGCGCCCGCGCCGGAGGAACCGGGCGGCGGCCTGCCGCGCATCCGGTACGCCCAGGACTTCGAGGCGCTGCGGGACGCGGCCGACGCGGCCCCCGAACGCCCCAAGGTCTTCCTGGCCACCCTCGGCCCGGTCGCCGCGCACACCGCGCGCGCCACGTTCGCGGCGAACCTGTTCCAGGCGGGCGGCATCGAGACGCCCGCCGCGGGCGCGACCGCGGGGGTGGACGACGTGGTCGCGAAGTTCCGCGAGAGCGGCGCGCGGATCGCGTGCCTGTGCGGCAGCGAGAGCGGCTACGCCGAGCTGGCCGGGCCCGTGGAGCGCGCGCTGCGCGAGGCGGGCGCGGAGCGGGTCCTGTTGGCGGGCAAGCAGTCCGACGCCTCGATCGACGAGTACGTGTTCACCGGCTGCCCGGCGTTGGAAGTCCTGGAGCACACGTTCGAAGCCCTTGGAGTGCCGCGATGATCCCGAACTTCGCCGACGTGGACCTGGGCGAGCCCACCACCGCCGACGCCGCGCAGTGGCACGCCGCGCTGCAGGAGGCCACCGGGAAGGGCGCGGACGCGCTGACGTGGGAGACGCCCGAGGGCATCGGCGTGAAACCGGTCTACACCGCCGCCGACACCGAGGGCCTCGACTTCCTGGCCACCTACCCGGGCATCGCGCCGTTCCTGCGCGGCCCGTACCCGACGATGTACGTCAACCAGCCGTGGACCATCCGGCAGTACGCCGGGTTCTCCACCGCCGAGGAGTCCAACGCCTTCTACCGCCGCAACCTCGCGGCCGGCCAGAAGGGCCTGTCGGTGGCGTTCGACCTGGCCACCCACCGGGGCTACGACTCCGACCACCCGCGGGTGGCGGGCGACGTCGGCATGGCGGGCGTGGCCATCGACTCGATCTACGACATGCGCCAGTTGTTCGACGGCATCCCGCTGGACCGGATGAGCGTGTCGATGACCATGAACGGCGCGGTGCTGCCGATCCTGGCGCTGTACGTGGTGGCGGCCGAGGAGCAGGGGGTGGCGCCCGAGCAGCTCGCCGGGACCATCCAGAACGACATCCTCAAGGAGTTCATGGTCCGCAACACCTACATCTACCCGCCGCAGCCGTCGATGCGGATCATCTCCGACATCTTCGCGTTCACCTCGCAGCGGATGCCGAAGTTCAACTCGATCTCCATCTCCGGCTACCACATGCAGGAGGCGGGCGCGACGGCCGACCTGGAGCTGGCCTACACGCTCGCGGACGGCGTGGAGTACCTGCGCGCGGGCCGGGACGCGGGGCTGGACGTGGACGCGTTCGCGCCGCGGCTGTCGTTCTTCTGGGCGATCGGCATGAACTTCTTCATGGAAGTCGCCAAGATGCGCGCCGCCCGGCTGCTGTGGGCGAAGCTGGTGAAGGACTTCGGCGCGCGGAACCCGAAGTCGCTGTCGCTGCGCACGCACTGCCAGACGTCCGGCTGGTCGCTCACGGCGCAGGACGTGTTCAACAACGTGGCGCGCACGTGCGTCGAGGCCATGGCCGCCACGCAGGGGCACACGCAGTCGTTGCACACCAACGCGTTGGACGAGGCGCTGGCGCTGCCCACCGACTTCTCCGCGCGCATCGCCCGCAACACCCAGCTGCTGCTCCAGCAGGAGTCCGGCACCACGCGGGTGATCGACCCGTGGGGCGGCAGCGCGTTCGTCGAACGCCTCACGCACGACCTGGCGCACCGCGCGTGGTCGCACATCACCGAGGTCGAGGCCGCGGGCGGGATGGCGCGGGCCATCGACGCGGGCATCCCGAAGCTGCGCATCGAGGAGGCCGCGGCGCGCACCCAGGCGCGCATCGACTCCGGCCGGCAGCCGGTGATCGGCGTGAACAAGTACCAGGTCGAGGTGGACGAGCAGATCGACGTGCTCAAGGTGGACAACGCCGGCGTGCGGGCGCAGCAGCTCGCCAAGCTGGCCCGGCTGCGGGCGGAACGCGACCAGGCCGCCGTGGACTCGGCGCTGGACGCGCTGACGCGGGCCGCGGGCTCGGACGGCAACCTGCTGGAGCTGGCCATCTCGGCGGCCCGCGCCAAGGCCACCGTCGGCGAGATCTCCGAGGCGCTGGGCAAGGTGTGGGGCAGGCACTCCGCCCAGATCCGGACCATCACCGGCGTCTACCGGCAGGAGGCGGGGTCGGTGTCGAACGTGGAGGCGACGCGGCAGGTGGTCGAGGCGTTCGCCGAGGCCGAGGGGCGGCGGCCGCGCATCCTGGTGGCCAAGATGGGCCAGGACGGGCACGACCGCGGCCAGAAGGTGATCGCGACCGCGTTCGCCGACCTGGGCTTCGACGTGGACGTCGGCCCGCTGTTCCAGACCCCGGACGAGGTCGCCCGGCAGGCCGTCGAGGCCGACGTGCACATCGTCGGGGTGTCGTCGCTGGCGGCCGGGCACCTCACGCTGGTGCCGGCGCTGCGGGCGGCGCTGGCGGAGCTGGGGCGGGACGACATCATGATCGTGGTCGGCGGGGTGATCCCGCCGCAGGACTTCGACGCGTTGCGCGCGGCCGGGGCGTCGGCGATCTTCCCGCCCGGCACGGTGATCGCGGACGCGGCCGGTGACCTGCTGCGCAAGCTGGCGGAGCAGTTGGGGCACGGTGACGTGGCCGGTGGGCCGGTCGGCGGCGCGTCGGCCGGTCGGGCCGAGCAGGTCGGTGGGGCGTCGGTCGGTGGGGCGTCGGTCGGTGGGGCCGAGCGGGTCGGTGAGGTCGGGAGCGCGCTGCCGGGACGAGATGGCTAGGCCCGTCGACGTCGGCGAGTACGCCAAGGGCGTCCTGGCCGGCGACCGCGGCACGTTGGCGCGGGCCATCACGCTGGTCGAGTCGACCCGCGCGGACCACCGGGCGTGGGCGCAGGAGCTGCTGGTCGAGCTGCTGCCGCACTCCGGCGGCGCGCACCGCGTGGGCATCACCGGCGTGCCCGGCGTGGGCAAGTCGACGTTCATCGACGCGTTCGGCTCGATGCTGACCGCCCGGGGCCACCGGGTGGCGGTGCTCGCGGTCGACCCGTCGTCCACCCGCACCGGCGGCTCGATCCTGGGCGACAAGACCCGGATGGCGCGGCTCGCGGTCGACCGCGCGGCGTTCATCCGGCCGTCGCCGACCTCCGGCACGCTCGGCGGCGTCGCCAAGGCCACCCGCGAGTCGATCGTGCTGGTCGAGGCGGCGGGCTACGACGTGGTGCTGGTCGAGACGGTCGGCGTCGGCCAGTCCGAGGTCGCGGTGGCGAACATGACGGACTGCTCGCTGTTCCTGACCCTGGCCCGCACCGGCGACCAGCTCCAGGGCATCAAGAAGGGCGTGCTGGAGCTGGCCGACGTGATCGCGGTCAACAAGGCCGACGGCCCGCACGAGCTGGACGCCCGCAAGGCGGCCCGCGAGTTGGCCGGGGCGTTGCGGCTGCTGCGCCCGCCGGACGCGGTGTGGCACCCGCCCGTGCTGACGTGCAGCGGTCTGGACGGCTCCGGGCTCGACGCGGTGTGGCAGCAGGTCACCCGGCACCGGGAGGCGCTGGAGGCGGCGGGCGAGCTGGCCGAGCGGCGGCGTCGCCAGCAGGTCGACTGGACCTGGGCCATGGTGAACGACCAGCTGCTGGCGAGCCTGCGCGCCGCGCCCGGCGTGCGCGCCGTCGTGCCCGAGGTGGAGCGGCAGGTCCGCGACGGCGAGTTGACCGCCACGCTGGCCGCGGAACGCATCCTCGCGGCGTTCCGGGAGAACGGCTGAGCGTGGATTTCCGTTCACAGCGCGTGCACGAATACCGGTTTGGACGACCACTGACAGTGGTAACCACGAATGGGTGTAGCTAGGCTTGGCGACCATGTGGCGATCCGGGTTCGCGGTGTTCCTGTTAGTGCTGGCCGGTGTGTTCGCCGGGTCGGGCACAGGGCTCGCCGCGCCGACATCGCCGCACCCCGGACCGGTCCTGGCGGCCCAGCCGACCGAGACCCTCGCGCCCGGCGGCACGATCCAGCCGGAGGGCACGGTGCCGCCCGGTCCGGACGTCAACGCACCTCAGGAGGGTGAGCCCGCGCCGCAGTCCGGTGCGGAAACCCGAAAGAAGTGGTGGATGGGCGGTATCGCGCTGGCCTTGTTCGCCCTCGTTTACTGGCGGAACAAGAAGCGCTGGTCGAAGTGGCGGGCCGGGCGCAAGTCCGGGTGATTCCCAGCTAGTGGGAGCGTCGGGGCGATATCGGGTCGCCTTTGAGCAGGATCCTGCGCAGACTTGATCGGTCTGACCGAAACCCGGTCACCGCTCGGCGCATCGCCGCGACCGGTTGGCGGTTGATCAACCCGGGGTGCGCCGTGCCGGCCGGACCGTGATGCAGGATGGACGCAAATGAGTACCGACTTCAAGATGAGCACGCGCTCGGCCGTCGAGCGGTACTCGACTGCGCTGGTGGACCTCTCGCGCAGCATCCACGCGGAGCCGGAGCAGGCGTTCGCCGAGCACCGCAGCGCCGCCAAGGTCGCCGACCTGCTCGCCGCCGAGGGCTTCGAGGTCGAGCGCGGCGTGGCGGACCTCGAGACGGCGTTCACGGCCTCGTTCGGCTCCGGTGAGCTGGTGCTCGGGCTGTGCGCCGAGTACGACGCGCTGCCCGAGATCGGCCACGCGTGCGGGCACAACGTCATCGCCGCCGCGTCCACCGGCGCGGCGCTCGCGCTGCGTGACGTGGCCGACGAGTTGGGTCTCACCGTCCGGGTGATCGGCACCCCGGCCGAAGAGGTCGGCGGCGGCAAGGTGCTGATGCTCGAACGCGGGGTATTCGACGACGTGGCGTTCTCGATGATGGTGCACCCGGCCCCGTATGAGGCCGTCGCCGCCCGATCGCTCGCCATCACCGACGTCGAGGTGCACTACACCGGCAAGCCGTCGCACGCCGCCGCCGCGCCCCACCTGGGCGTGAACGCCGCCGACGCGATCACGGTCGCCCAGGTCGCCATCGGGCTCGCCCGCCAGCACCTGGAGCCCGGCCAGATGGTCAGCGGTATCGTCACCCGCGGCGGCGCGGTGCCCAACATCGTGCCCGCGCGCACGTCGGCCATGTTCGACCTGCGCGCCGACGACCTCGAGTCGCTGCGCCGGCTGGAGGAGCGGATCAACCGCTGCTTCGAGGCGGGCGCGCTCGCCACCGGCTGCACCCACGAGGTCGTGAAGGTCTCCCCGGTGTACGCCGAGCTGACCCCTGACCCCTGGCTCGCGGACGCCTACCGGCAGGCCGTGACGGAGCTGGGCAGGCACCCGTTGAGCCCCGAGGAGGAGCTCAAGGAGAAGATCGGCAGCACCGACATGGGCAACATCACCCGTGCGCTGCCGGCCATCCACCCGACCATCGCCATCGACTGCGGAGACGCGGTGAACCACCAAATCGAGTTCGCGACCGCCTGCGCGTCGGCCTCCGCCGACCGCGCAGTGCTCGACGGGGCACTCGCCCTCGCCTGGACCACAATTTCCGCTGCCACGGACGGTGCGCAGCGCTCTCGACTGCTGGCGGGTGCGGCATGACGGTCCTGGACTCGCGTCTACCGGAGGAGGGTGCCGAGGTGCTGTTGACCGATCGTGGGGTCAGCATTGCCCCTGTGGATGATCCCGGTGCAGGGCGCGGACCCTCGTGGCTGGACGACTGGCTGGCGGCCAACGCCGCCGAGGTCGTCGCCTGGCGACGGCACATCCACGCCCACCCGGAGCTGTCGCGGCACGAGTACGCCACGACGGAGCTGATCGCCGACGTGTTGCGCTCGGCCGGGCTGAAGCCGCGCGTCCTGCCCGGCGGCACCGGGCTGGTGTGCGACGTCGGCTCCGGGCCGCGGTGCGTGGCGCTGCGCGCGGACATCGACGCGCTGCCGCTGCCGGAGAACACCGGAGCGCCGTACTCGTCCACAGTGGACGGGGTGGCGCACGCGTGCGGGCACGACGCGCACACCACCGTGCTGCTGGGCGCGGCGCTGGCGCTGGCCTCGGCGACCGAGCTGCCCGGCCGGGTGCGGCTGGTGTTCCAGCCCGCCGAGGAGGTCATGCCGGGCGGCGCGCTGGACGTGCTGGCGGCGGGCGGGCTCGACGGGGTGGAGCGGATCTTCGGGTTGCACTGCGACCCGCGCCTGGAGGTGGGGCGGATCGGCACCCGGATCGGCGCGATCACGTCGGCCAGCGACATGCTGGAGCTGCGGCTGACGTCGCCGGGCGGGCACACGTCCCGGCCGCACCTGACGGCCGACCTGGTGCACGCGCTGGGCACCGTGATCACGGGGCTGCCGGGGCTGCTGTCGCGCCGGGTCGACCCCCGGTCGGGGACGGTGCTCGTGTGGGGCGCGGTGCACGCGGGCGAGGCCCCCAACGCGGTGCCGCAGGACGGGGTGCTGCGGGGGACGCTGCGGACCGGCGACCGGGACATCTGGGCCGAGCTGGAGCCGTTGATCAAGGAGTTGGTCGGGGCGCTGCTCGCGCCGACCGGGGTCGGGTTCGACCTGCACCACCGGCGGGGCGTGCCGCCCGTGGTGAACGACCGCGAGAGCACGATGCTGCTGCGCGCGGGCATCGAGGCGGCGTTGGGCGAGGACGCGCTGGCCGGGACGGAGCAGTCGTCCGGTGGCGAGGACTTCGGCTGGTACCTGGAGCACGTGCCCGGGTCGTTCGCCCGGTTGGGCGTGTGGGACGGGGTGGGGAAGCAGAAGGACCTGCACCAGCCCGGGTTCGACCTCGACGAGCGGGCGTTGCTGGTGGGGGTTCGGGTGATGGTGCACGCGGCGTTGGCGGCGTTGGCGTGATCAAACGGCCCTGAGGGATAAGAGCGCGAAAGAGTAAAAGAGCAAAAGCGTCCTCGCCGGACGGGCAGGCCAGCAGGATGACGGGGTTTGGTGGTCAAGCCCCTGTGCCAGCGTTGGTCGGGTTTCGTGTCATCCCGCCGACCTCCACGAGGGCTACCGCACGCGTCAAGGGGGCGGTTCCGGCGCAAGGTGCGGTAGGGCCGGAAGCGCCCCCTTGACACGCGCGGTAGGGCTGCGCCAGGTCGGCGGGATGACACGGAACCCTTCTTCGGGGGAAGGGCAGGCAGGTGGTTGACCTCGGCGTTGTGGGTTGGGGTCAGCTGACCGGTTCGACGATCTCGGGGCGGGCTTCCGGGGCGGAGGAGCGGACGGCGTCGGCGGCTTGGTCGTCCGGTTCGGTTTGGGAGGCGCGTTCGGCGTCGACGCGGGCCGTGTAGACGGAGACCTCGTGGTCGATCATGGCGTCGTCCCAGTTGTGGACGGTGGCCATCAGGCGGGCGACCGGGAGGGCGCAGTCGACGCCGCGGTGGGGGTACTCGATCGAGATCCTGGTGCGGCGGGTGAGGACGTCCTCCAGGTGCAGCGCGCCTTCGTGGGAGGCGGCGTAGACCACTTCCACCTGGAGGTAGTCGGGTGCGCCGGGGACCGGTTTGAGGAGTTCCGGGTCGGCGGATTCGAGGACTTCGTGGACCAGTGACCCGTAGCGGTCCAGGAGGTGGCGGACGCGGTAGGGGTGCAGGCCGTAGCGGGTGGCCAGGTGGTCCACCTGGTTGACCAGGGCGTGATAGCCGTCTGCGCCGATCAGCGGGACCTTGTCGGTGATGGACGGTTGGATCCGGCCCGGCAGGTCGACGGAGGCCGCGTCCACGGCGTCCGCGCCCATCACGCGGTAGGTGGTGTACTTGCCGCCGGCGATGGCGACCAGGCCCGGGGCGACCCTGGCCACGGCGTGCTCGCGGGAGAGCTTGGAGGTGGACTCGCTCTCGCCGGCGAGGAGCGGGCGCAGGCCGGCGTAGACGCCTTCGATGTCGTCGTGGGTCAGCGGGGTCGCCAGGACCTCGTTGACGTGCTCCAGGATGTAGTCGATGTCGGCCCGGGTGGCGGCCGGGTGGGCCAGGTCGAGGTTCCAGTCCGTGTCGGTGGTGCCGACGATCCAGTGGTTGCGCCACGGGATGACGAACAGCACCGACTTCTCCGTGCGCAGGATCAGGCCCGACTCGGAGACGATCCGGTCCCGCGGCACGACGATGTGGACGCCCTTGGACGCGCGGACGCGGAAGCGGCCCCGGCTGCCCGAGAGGCGTTGCAGCTCGTCGGTCCAGACGCCGGTCGCGTTGATCACGGCGTGGGCGCGCACGGAGGTCTCGCGGCCGTCCTCTACGTCTCGCACGCGGACGCCGGAGACCCGGTCGGCCTCCCGGAGGAAGCCCACGACCTGGGTGGACGTGCGGACGACGGCGCCGTAGTGGGCGGCGGTGCGCGCGACCATCATGGTGTGGCGGGCGTCGTCGGCCTGCGCGTCGTAGTACCTGATGCCGCCGATGAGCGCGGTGGGCTTGAGGGCGGGCACGAGGCGGAGCGCGCCCGCCTTGGTCAGGTGCTTCTGCCCCGGCACGGAGCGCGCGCCGCCCATCGTGTCGTACATGAGCAGGCCGGCGGCGGTGTAGGGGCGTTCCCAGACGCGGTGCGTCAGGGGGTACAGGAACGACACCGGCTTGACCAGGTGCGGGGCGAGGCGGGTCAGCATCAGTTCGCGTTCCCGCAGGGCCTCGCGCACCAGCCCGAACTCGAGTTGTTCCAGGTACCGCAGCCCGCCGTGGAAGAGCTTGGACGACCGGCTCGACGTGCCCGAGGCCAGGTCGCGCGCCTCGACCAGGGCCACCCGCAGGCCGCGGGTCGCGGCGTCCAGCGCGGAGCCGACGCCGACCACGCCGCCACCGATGATCACCAGGTCGAAGGTCTCCGCGCCGAGCCGTTCCCAGGACTCCGCGCGCTCGAGCGGCCCCAGCCGACCCGCGTTGGCGGGGTGCTTGCGCGTGACCACTGGCGCCTCCCTGATGCTCGACTCGACGGCCCGACCAAGGACTGACTCGACCACGTTACCCGCTGGTACGCCACCCGTGGACAACCGATCAGGCCGGAACTAGCGTCAACGGGCATTGTGGGGTGGGCAGCGCCGCCGGACCCGGACCGCGCTGCCTCCTGTCAACGCGAGGAGGTCGGCGAGTGAGCAGTGGCTCGATCTTCGTGTGGGAAGTGCTGGGCACCGCGATCCTGGTCCTGCTGGGCGCGGGTGTCGTCGCCAACGTCGTCCTGAAGGACACGTTGGGCAACGCCGGCGGGTGGCTCCTGATCAACGTCGGCTGGGGGTTCGCGGTCTTCGCGGGCGCCAGCATCGCCGCGCCGAGCGGCGCTCACCTCAACCCCGCGGTCACGCTGGGCCTCGCGGTCGCCGGCAAGACGCCGTGGGCGCAGGTCCCCGTCTACTTCGCGGCCCAGATGGTCGGCGCGTTCCTCGGCGCGGTCGTCGCCTGGCTCGCGTACAAGGCGCAGTTCGACGCGCACGACGACCCGGCGGGCACGCGCGGCATCTTCTGCACCGGTCCGACCATCCCCAAGGCCGGCTGGAACGTCGTCACCGAGGTGATCGGCACGTTCGTGCTGGTCGTGTGGGTGCTGCTCAGCCCGGGCGCGAAGGGGGCCGTGGACGGCGTCCCGCAGCTCGGCAACGCGGCCCTCGGCTACGCGGGCGTGGCGTTCGTCGTGATCGGCATCGGCGCCTCGCTCGGTGGCCCCACGGGGTACGCCATCAACCCCGCCCGCGACCTCGGGCCCCGCATCGCCTACGCGATCCTGCCGATCCGCGACAAGGGCAGCGCCGAGTGGGGCTACGCCTGGGTGCCGGTGGTCGGCCCGCTGCTCGGCGGCCTGCTCGCCGCACTCCTGTACCTGGTTCTCCCGGTCTGAAAGGACTCCAGCGCATGACGAAGTACGTGGCCGCGATCGACCAGGGCACGACGTCGACGCGGTGCATGGTCTTCGACCACTCCGGTCGCGTGGTCTCCGTGGACCAGAAGGAGCACGAGCAGATCTTCCCCAAGGCCGGGTGGGTCGAGCACGACGCCAACGAGATCTGGACCAACACGAGGCAGGTCGCGGCGGGCGCGTTGGCCAAGGCCGACCTCACCGTCGCGGACATCGCCGCGGTCGGCATCACCAACCAGCGCGAGACCGCGCTGGTGTGGGACAGGACCACGGGGCAGCCGGTCTACAACGCGATCGTCTGGCAGGACACGCGCACGGACCGGATCTGCCAGGAGCTGGCCGCGCTGGGCGGCGGTCAGGAGCGCTACCGGGACAAGACCGGCCTGCCGCTGGCGACGTACTTCTCGGGGCCGAAGGTCCGCTGGATCCTGGACAACGTCGAGGGCGCGCGGGAGCGGGCCGAGGCCGGTGACCTGCTGTTCGGCAACATGGACACCTGGGTGCTGTGGAACATGACGGGCGGGGTCGAGGGCGGTGTGCACGTCACCGACCCGACGAACGCGTCCCGCACGCTGCTGATGGACCTCGACACGCTGAACTGGGACGAGGGCATCGCGGCCGACATGGGCATCCCGCTGTCGATGCTGCCGGAGATCAAGTCGTCGTCCGAGGAGTACGGCAAGGTCCGCGCCCGCGGCGCGCTGGCCGGCGTGCCGATCGCGGGCATCCTCGGCGACCAGCAGGCGGCGACGTTCGGGCAGGCGTGCCTGTCGCCGGGCGAGGCCAAGAACACCTACGGCACCGGCAACTTCGTGCTGCTCAACACCGGCACGGACAAGGTGATGAGCGACAACGGCCTGCTCACCACGGTCTGCTACAAGATCGGGTCGCGGGAGCCGGTGTACGCGCTGGAGGGCTCGATCGCGGTGACGGGGTCGCTCGTGCAGTGGCTGCGCGACAACCTCGGCCTGATCTCGTCGGCCGCCGAGATCGAGCAGCACGCCCGTTCGGTGGAGGACAACGGCGGCGCGTACTTCGTGCCCGCGTTCTCCGGGTTGTTCGCGCCGTACTGGCGGTCGGACGCGCGGGGCGCGATCGTCGGCCTCACCCGGTTCGTGAACAAGGGGCACCTGGCCCGCGCGGTGCTGGAGGCCACGGCGTTCCAGACCCGTGAGGTGATCGACGCGATGAATGCCGACTCGGGCGTGCCGCTGAAGGCGTTGAAGGTCGACGGCGGCATGGTGGTGAACGAGCTGCTGATGCAGTTCCAGGCGGACATCCTGGGCGTGCCGGTGATCCGGCCGGTGGTCAACGAGACGACCGCGCTGGGCGCGGCGTACGCGGCGGGGCTGGCGGTCGGGTTCTGGGAGTCGGAGGACGACATCCGGCAGAACTGGGCGCAGGACAAGCAGTGGGACCCGGAGCTGGACCCCGAGGCCCGCGAGGCGACGTACGCGCAGTGGAAGAAGGCCGTGACCAGGACGTTCGACTGGGTGGAGTGACCCGGCGGGGGCGTCGTCGTCCGGGCGACGCCCCCGGTCGGGCTCAGTCCAGGTCGTCGTGGCGCATGAGCTGGCGGCCGGCCTCGGTGATCGAGCCGGTCAGCGACGGGTAGACGGAGAACGTGGTGGCGAGGTCGTCCACCGTGAGCTGGTTCTGCACCGCCAGGGTGATCGACAGGATCAGCTCGCTGGCGTTCGGCGCGACGACCACGCCGCCGATCACCACGCCCGTGGCCGGCCGGCAGAACAGCTTCACGAAACCGCGGCGCAGGCCCTCCATCTTGGCCCGCGGGTTGGTGGCCAGCGGCAGCATGATCGTGCGCGCGGGCACCTCGCCGGAGTCGATCGCCTGCTGGCTGATGCCGACGCTCGCGATCTCGGGGTTGGTGAACACGTTCGCCGCGACCGTCTTGAGCTTGATCGGGCTGACGCCCTCGCCCAGGGCGTGCCACATGGCGATGCGGCCCTGCATGGCGGCGACGCTCGCGAGCAGCAGGACGCCCGTGCAGTCGCCCGCGGCGTAGACGCCGGAGATGTTCGTGCGCGACACCCGGTCGACCGGGATGTAGCCGCCGCGGCCGGGTTCGATGCCGATCTTGTCCAGGCCGATGTCGGTGGTGTTCGGGACCGAGCCGACGGTCATCAGGGCGTGGCTGGCCTCGATCGTGCGACCGTCTTCCAGGTGAATCAGGACGCCGTGGCCGACGTTCTCGACCCGGTCGGCGCGGGCGTGCTTGACCACGGCGGTGCCGCGTTCGGCGAACACGTCCTCCAGCACCGCGGCCGCGTCGGCGTCCTCGTGCGGGAGCACCCGGTCGCGGCTGGAGACCATGGTCACCTTCACGCCGAGTTCGGTGTACGCGGAGGCGAACTCCACACCGGTGACACCCGACCCGATGACGGCCAGGTGCTCGGGCAGTTCGGGGAGGTCGTAGATCTGGCGCCAGGTGAGGATCCGCTTGCCGTCGGGCTCGGCGCCGGGCAACACGCGCGGGGTCGCGCCGGTCGCGATGAGCACCACGTCGGCGGGCAGGACCTCCTTCGCGCCGTCCTCGGTGACGGCGACGACCTCGTGCTGGGCGAGGCCCTTGGCGTTGTCGCAGAACTTCGCGACGCCGTTGACGATGCGCACGCCCTCGCGCTGGAGGCGGGCGCGGACGTCGGCGGACTGCGCGAGCGCGAGACCCTTCACCCGTCCGTGGACGACCGGCAGTTCGACCGCGGCTTCCGCGTTGTTCGTGCGAATGCCCAGCTCACCGGCGTTGCGGAAGGCGCTGCGGCCGCCCGCGGAGGCGATGAACGTCTTCGACGGCACGCAGTCGTAGAGCACGCAGGCGCCGCCGAGACCCTCCCGTTCGACGATGGTCACGTCGGCCCCGTGCTGGGCCGCGACCAGTGCCGCTTCGTAACCTGCGGGGCCACCGCCCATGATGACGATGCGGGTCACGCCACGTCCTCCTCGGGGTCGTCGGTGCTGTTCGCGCCGGTGGTAACCGTACGCGGTCGGGTGTCGGGGTGTGTCGTCCGGTCTTCTCGTACCTCGCGGTGATCGCGAGGTCGCTAGGCTGTGGTCGTGCCGCTCTATGCCGCGTACGGGTCCAACATGGACCCGAACCAGATGATGGAGCGA
The DNA here is from genome assembly GCF_053601135.1 of Actinosynnema sp. NPDC004786. Taxonomy (NCBI): domain Bacteria; kingdom Bacillati; phylum Actinomycetota; class Actinomycetes; order Pseudonocardiales; family Pseudonocardiaceae; genus Actinosynnema; species Actinosynnema sp. NPDC004786. Next base: position 136,852 of record NZ_JBSGBG010000013.1, read on the forward strand.
GCCCCCTACTCCCCGATGGCGGGGACCGGGTGGCTCGCCGGATGGCGTCTGACGTTCGGTGGCGAGGACCTGGGCTGGGAGGGCGCGCTCGCCACCATCGTCGAAGACCCGGACTCGCAGGTGTTCTGCGTGCTCTACGACGTGAGCCCGCGTGACGAGTCCCGCCTCGACCGCTGGGAAGGCGCGCTCGGCCTCTACAAGAAGATCCGCCTGCGCGTCCAGACCCTGGAAGGCTCGGTGACCGCCTGGCTCTACGTGCTGGACGCCTACGAGGGGGGACTGCCCTCGGCCCGCTACATCGGCGTCGTCGCCGACGCCGCCGAAGCCGCGGGCGCTCCCGACGACTACGTCGCCGACCTGCGCACCCGCCCCTGCCAAGGCATCGGCCCCTGACCCCGCGCGTGTCCTACGTTCGGAACGCGCGTGTCCTACGTTCAGGATTGCCGAGTTGAACGTTCAGGTGCCTGAACAGCCGGGTCGGGTTCCGGAGGTCCGAGACGTCGGCCCGGAGCACCCTCCAGCCGCGTCGGCGTAGGTCCTCGTCACGGGCCTCGTCGGCTGCGGCCTTGTCGACGTGCGCGGCGTAACCGTCGTACTCGAGCGCCACGCGCTTGTCCGGCCACGCGAAGTCGAGTCGCCAGATCTCACGTCCGTCCAGGTCGCGGATCGGGTACTGCGGCTCGGGGATCGGGAAGCCCGCTTCGGCGATGGTGAGCAGGAGCGCGCTTTCGGCAGCGGATTCGGGCAGGCCGGTCGCGAGGTCGAGCAGGAACACGCCCTGCCGCCTGCCCCGGTAGTCGCGGCGGGTGGCGATGCGCACGGTCAGGTCGGCTTTGAACTCGGCACGCTGGTGCGGCGGAAGTGCCCCGAGTGCTTGATCCGCACAGGCCAGGGCCGTGGAGCGGTACCGGGCGCGGCAGAGCAGGTCGGCGACGGCGTAGTCGAGCGCGATGCTGCGGAGTCCCTCGACCTCGACCACGTCCGCCGGGTCGTACTGGTTGTAGTGCACGGCGACGTCCGGGCGGGGGCGAAGCCTGCGGTCGTGCCCCAGGAGGATGTGGACGCGGTTGGTCTCGGCCGCCGTGCAACCGTGCAGCCAGACCGCCGTGTGGCTCGTCAGCACGGCGTCCGGTCCGGCCATCAGGAGCGCGGCGGCGGCACGGGTGTGCAGGCTCGTCATGCGTTCGCGCTGGATGACGACGTTGCGGCAGTAGCTGACCAGGTGGCCGTCCTTGATGGCGCGGCGCAGGGCTTGGAGGCCCATGTGGTCGTGCAGCTGGGTACGTGGGTAGGCGCCGTGGAGGCCGGAAGGCAGTTCGATCATGCATAACCGAGTGCCGAGACCCGTGATCCCGTACACGGTTCACCTGATCGTGTGGCCGCGAGTGACCTGAGCGTTCAACACGCGCGTTCTGAACGTAGGACACGCGCGTTCTGGGTGTAGGACACGCGCGTTAGGGGGTGGTGAGGGATTCCAGGTGGTGGGTCAGGCGGCGGAGGTCGACGGGGGAGATGGTGCTCCACGGTTGTTGGCCGGGGGTGGCGCGGCGCACTTGCAGGTAGCGGCCGTGGGGGTTGTCGAAGAACGCGACGACGTGGTCCTGGCGGACGCGCTTGCCCCACTTGTCCCGGGACGCGGCGCCGAACTGGCCACGGTTGCCCGCGTCACGGAACATGTCGGCCAACGTGCGGGCGTCCTCCTGACGGATGCCCCGCGCCACCAGCCCGGCGAACAGCTCGTCCGGCGTGTTCGCGCCGGCCGCGGCGGCGTCCAGGTCGGCGCTCGGCAACGTCACCGAGTGCCCCGGACCCGCCGGCAACGGCGGCAGCACCGACAACGCCTCCCGCGCCAGCCCTTCGGACGACGCCGGGCGCAGGGTGAGCTGGTCGTTCGACAGCACGGCCAGCACCCCTGACCGCCCCTTGGCGGCGGCCAGCACGCGGACGCTGCGGCCCAGCCACAACCGCCCGTCAACCTCCTGCTCCGGCCGGTTGAGCAGGTGCAGCAGGTCCTCCAGCGCGGGGTCGAGCGCCACCGGCCGGCCGAGGCCGCGCCGGTCGAGGTCCGCCCACACCCGCTGCTCCAGCTCGGCCCGCTCGGCGTGCGTCTTGCCCGGCGAGGGCACCTTCAGCACCAACGGCATCGTCTCCAGCCGCAGGTGCTCCCACAGCACGTCGAACTCCAGCGCCGAGATGGTCACCGGTTCGCGGACGTCGTTGCCGCCCAGGTCCAAGCCGAACGTCGTCATCAGTGGGTGGTGCTCTCCCCGATCACCGGTGGCGAGATGGTCCCGCCGACGCCGTAGATGTCATCCGTCTGCCGAAGGTAGTCGGCGGCGTCGTGCGTGGCGTCCTCTTCCTCTTCCGCGCCACGAGGACCACCCAATCCGCCGAACGGGTCGAACACGGGCTGCGCCGGCGCGGGCGTGCTGCGCTTGTGCACGGTGTCGTTGCCGCCGGCCTGGCCGCCGGCGCCCAGCAGGCCCGTCGACCCGCCCGGACCGGCCGCCGCCGCGTGCTGCGCGTTGGCCGTCGCGAACGCGCCGAACTCCGCCGAGCTGACGTGCGTCGTGCCGGTCGGCAACGGCACGCCGGGAGCGGGTAGCACCTGCTGGCCCGCACCGGAACCGGAACCGCCGGAACCGGCCCCGCCACCGCCCGCGCCGCCGGCACCGGCGTGCTGGCCGTTGGTCGTGTCGGTGACCGCCGGGTTCCGCTTGTCCTTGTTCTGCTGCGCGCCGCCGATCACGCCACCGGGCACGTACCCCGTCGAACCGGAGGCCGACGCCGGAGCCGGTAACGCCGCCGTCGAGGCCCTGGTCGCCCCGGGAACGGAACCGGCGGACGACGACGTGCCCGTCGACCCGCCGAACGACGGCTGCGCCACGGGACGCGGTGTCCAGCCGCCGGACCGGCCGCCACGACCGCCGCGCCACCCACCACGACCGCCGCCACGCCCACCGCGCGGACCGCCGTAACCCCAACCGGGCGCGGACACGCCCGCCGCGTCGTTCCGCGCCACGTCCGGCGCGCTGATCACCAACTGCGGCGGCTGGTGGAACTGCCCCAGCGTGCTGGTGTTGGAGAACGTGCTGGAGGCGTAGGTCGTCATGACCTCACGCGCGCGCTGCTCGGCCGCGCTCTGCGCCTTCTCCTGGCGCTCGTAGTCCGTCTGCCCGCCCACCAACGCGGTCAACGCGCTGACGAGCAGGTTCGGCTTCTCCGCCGTCACGGGCACCGGCGGCGGCATGTCCGCCCGCGCCTTGGCGATGTACTCCGCCTGCAACTCGGCCGACGTGCGCATCACCTCGGCGCCGGCACGGGCGTCGTCCGCCCACGCGGCCAGGGGGTTGATGCCGACGCGCGCCTTGTCCGCGGCCGAACCCTCCCAGGTCGCCCCGGACCGCAGCACGCCGGCGTGCAGCTCGGCGTTGATCTCGGTCAACGCGGCCGAGACGCCCTGCCACCGCTCCATCGAGGCGTGCGAGGCCCGCGGTCCCGGGCCGGAGTTGATCGCCTCGTACAGCTCTTCGTGGCTGTACCCGCTCCAGCGGTGTCCCTCGGGCATGAACTTCCCCTTGCCTGCGCCGGGCGCTCAGCGGCCGCCCTGCTGTCCCATCAAGCCGGTGTTGTCTTCTTCGATGGACTGGTACTGCCGCTCGACCAGGTCGAGCGCGTCCATGGCCGACTTGAGCTGCCGCTGGTAGTTCTCCAACGCGATCAGCGCCGAGTCGCCCGACTCCAGCGACCGCTCGTTGAACCGCTCCGCGGCGTCCCGGCTCACCGGGTCGCCCGCCCACGGTCGGACCCTGACCTCGGTGATGGCCAGCTCGATCTGCTTGTCCAGCTTGGTCAACGCGCCCGCGAACGCGCTGCGCAGGCTCGGGATCGCGCTCGGCTCGACGTTCAGGGTGTGCGACAGGGGTGGTGGTGAGCCCGTGTCAGCGCCGTGGCCGTGGTCTTCCGCCGGCATCGACGACCTCCCGCCTTCCCTCGGTCCCGTCACGCGTTCCGCTCCTCGCGCATGGTCACTCTAGCCACACGGTCCGACAGCGGGGAGTGGGTCGAGCCCACATCCCCCGCGTGGGTCAGCGCCGTTGCAGCAAACCGGCCACCGCCGCCTCCGCCGCCCGTTGCGCCCCCTGGCACAGCGTGTCCTGCGTCGCCGCTCTTTCGTTACCGCCGTCGCGGAACATCACGTCCAGGAACTGCCCTTCCGCGACGTCCACCTCGACGTTGCACACGCCCTCCATGGACGGCGTGCGCACGACCAGACCGGGGAACCCGGCCACGGTCGTGGGTTCGGCGTGCACCTGGGCGTTCTCGCTCAGCCACACACCGACGCCCTCGACTGTGACGAGCGCGAGCCGCACCACGTTCCCGCTGATGTTGCTGCGCATGGTGCACGCCTTCGCGTTGCCGAAGCTCGCTTCCACGTAGGCGCTGGGCGGGTTGTCCAGGCTCAGCGCGATGCGCTGCTCCGGTGACAGCACGGCGCACGGGTCCACGTCGTCCAACCGCAGCTCACGGGGCCGGGGAGGCAGCGACGGCACGGTGGTCGTCGCCGCGGTCAGGGGTTCGTCCACCCGGCCGTCGGCCTTCTTCTCCGGGAAGGGCGTGCAGGAGGCCATCGCCAACGCGCAGAGCGTGGCGGCGAGCACCCGAGCAGCCCTCATGACGACCTACCGTAGCCGGGTCCACACGCCGCGTGGACCCCCGGCTGTGAAGCCGCACTTCTCGGCCACTCGCCGGGCCGCCGCGTCCGGTGGTCTGGCGGTGACCGAGCGCAGGTCCAGGAACCCGAACCCGAACCGCAGCACGGCCGCCGTCGCGTGGGTCGCCATCCCCTTGCCGCGCGAGCCGGGTGTCGTCCAGCAGCTCAGCTCGCCCCCGCGGGTCAGTGTGATCTCGCCCACCGCTGTTCCGGTGAGCTGGTCGCAGACCGCCCAGGAGCAGGACTCGTCGGCGTCCCACTGGCGGGCGCGTTCGGCGATGTGCGCGCCGGCCGCGTCCAGGTCGGGGAGGAAACCGCCGCCCACCAACGCCACCCGGTCGTCGATGCGGTCGTCCGCGCGGAGTTGGCGCAGGTAGAACTCGCCCGCGTTGATCTCGACGGCCTCCATGCGCCGGGAGACTAGTCCGTCACGAACCCGTCGTGCCGCCCGGCCAGCTCTTCCAGCAGCCCGCGGTGGGCGGACGCGGGCTGGTCGTCGGGACCGGTGGTCAACTCGACCACCCAGTCGGCGTCCTCCACGTCGTCCTCGCCGGCCAGCAAATCCTTGTGCACCGCGCACGGCGACCACCCTGCCGCCGCCAGTTCGCGCGCGGCCTCTTCCGCGTCCCCGCGGTCGTGCAGCACCAGCAACAACCGGCCCGACGCGCCGCCCGGGGCGGCGGTCACGTCGTCGTCCAGCAATCCCCGTGACGACAACGCCTCCCGCAGCGCGGGGAAGTCCGGCGTGTGCACCGAGTCGATGCCGACGGTGCGCGCCGCCCTGGCGTTCTCCTCGTTGTCATCGCAGAACAACGTCCCCGACGGGGAATGTTGGAGCACCCGCAACGCGCGCCGGAACGCATCGGGCGCCGGCTTGGCCACCCCGAGCCTCGCGGACGACACGACCGCGTCCACCTCGCGGTCCAACCCCAGCGCGGCCAGGTCGCGCGGCAGCCGGTCGGTCGCGTTGGACAGCAACGCCACCCGGCACCGCCCGCGGACCCGCCGCACGAGGTCCAACGCCTCCGGGATCACCTCGCCGGTCCGGGTCCACGCCGCCACGGCGTCCGCCGCGCGGTCCGGGGACAGGCCCTCGCCGGAGACCAGCTGCCCGCGCACCGCCGCGCGCCACTCCTCGTCCGTGACGCGCCCGGTCGTCGCGGGTCCGGCCAGCGCGAACGACACCCGCGCCAACGTGCCGCGCGGCAGGCCGTGCTCGTCCTCGATCGGCCCGTCCGGCGGGAACCGGCGCAGCACGCCGTCCAGGTCGAGCAGCAGCAACGACGGTCGGCTCAACGCCTGCCCATCCGGCCGATGAGCAGCGCCACCGCGGGGATCAGCAGGAACACCAGCACCGTCTTGGTCATGAAGAACAACACCACGCTGATCAGCGCGACCGCCGTGACGGCCACGCTGCCGAGCCGCGGGTCGAGCGCGAAACCGGGCCGGGCCGCCGGGCGTGGCGGCGGCACCAGCGGGTCGACCTGCGCGAACCGCGGCCGGGGCGCGGGCAGGTCGCTGAAGAGCGCGTACAGGTCGCCGCGGGTCTTCGCGGTGGCGACGCGGGCGGAGCGCTCGCCGTACTCGTCCACGCTCAACCGCCCCTCGCCGAGGTGCGTGCCGAGCAGTTCGAGCGCGTGCTCACGCTCCGCGTCGCCGATCCGGATGTCCCGCTCGCTCACACGGTGAGCCTATTCCTTGATCTCGCAGATGACCGTGCCCTGGGTGACGGTCGCGCCCGGTTCGGCGGCCAGACCCGTGACGACGCCGGCCTTGTGCGCGGTCACCGGGTTCTCCATCTTCATGGCCTCCAGCACGACGATCAGCTCGCCGGCCTCGACCTGCTGCCCGTCCTCGACCGCGACCTTGACGATCGTGCCCTGCATGGGCGCGGCCACCGCGTCGCCGGACGCCGCCGCGCCGCCCTTGCCGCCGGCGCGCTTGCGCGGCTTGGCCTTCACGCCCGCCTTGGCGCCGGCGCCGCCGCCCGCGAACGCCAGGTCGCCGGGCAGCGAGACCTCCAGCCGCCGGCCGCCGACCTCGACCACCAGGGTCTGCCGCGGCTCGGCCTCCTCGGCCTCCGCGCCGTCGGTGAACGGCGGGATGGTGTTGTCGAACTCGGTCTCGATCCACCGCGTGTGCACGGTGAAGCCGTCCTCCGAGCCGACGAACGCCGGGTCGCGCACGATCGCGCGGTGGAACGGCAGCACGGTCGCCATGCCCTCCACCACCATCTCGTCGAGCGCGCGCCGGGCCCGCTCCAGGGCCTGCGTGCGGTTCTCGCCGGTGACGATCAGCTTCGCCAGCAGCGAGTCGAACTGGCCGCCGATGACCGTGCCGTTCTCGACACCCGCGTCCACCCGGACGCCGGGGCCGGACGGCACGGTGAACGTGGTGACCGTGCCGGGGGCGGGCAGGAAGTTGCGGCCCGCGTCCTCGCCGTTGATGCGGAACTCGATCGAGTGGCCGCGCGGGGTCGGGTCCTCGGTGAACCGCAGCTCCTCGCCCGCGGCGATGCGGAACTGCTCGCGGACCAGGTCGATGCCCGCGGTCTCCTCGCTGACCGGGTGCTCGACCTGGAGCCGGGTGTTGACCTCCAGGAAGGAGATCGTGCCGTCCACCGCGACCAGGTACTCGACCGTGCCCGCGCCGTGGTAGCCGGCCTCCTTGCAGATGGCCCGCGCGGAGCGGTGGATCTCGGCGCGCTGCTCGTCGGTCAGGAACGGCGCGGGGGCCTCCTCGACCAGCTTCTGGTGGCGGCGCTGCAACGAGCAGTCGCGCGTGCCGACGACGATGACGTTGCCGTGCTGGTCGGCCAGCACCTGCGCCTCGACGTGCCGCGGCTTGTCCAGGTACCGCTCCACGAAGCACTCGCCGCGGCCGAACGCCGCCACGGCCTCGCGCACCGCGCTGTCGAACAGCTCGGGGATCTCCTCCAGCGTGCGGGCCACCTTGAGACCGCGACCGCCGCCGCCGAACGCCGCCTTGATCGCGACCGGCAGGCCGTGCTCCTCGGCAAACGCGACGACCTCCTCGGGACCCGCGACCGGGTCCTTGGTGCCGGGCACGAGCGGCGCGCCGGCGCGCATCGCGATGTGCCGCGCGGTCACCTTGTCGCCGAGGTCGCGGATGGCCTGCGGGGTCGGCCCGATCCAGATCAGGCCCGCGTCCAGCACCGCCTGCGCGAAGTCGGCGTTCTCGGACAGGAACCCGTAGCCGGGGTGCACCGAGTCCGCGCCCGCGCGCTTGGCCACGTCGAGCAGCTTGTCGATGGACAGGTAGCTGTCCCCGGGCGTGCTGCCGCCCAGGGCGAACGCCTCGTCCGCCAAGCGGACGAACGGAGCGTCCCGATCCGGGTCGGCGTACACGGCGACGCTGGCCAGACCGGCGTCTCGGCAGGCACGGATGACCCGGACGGCGATCTCACCGCGGTTGGCGACGAGGACCTTGCGCAGCGACACGACGTCCTACCTCCTGGCAACGCTGGAACGTGGAGCGGCAATGGACGGGGAGTTTAGTGACCCTTTCGTACCCGGCGACCGAGAGACAGCTCACGCTTGGGTGGAACAATCGGGAATCGTGACACGCCCGCCCACAGCCGCGCTTCTGACAGCTTGCGCAGCTGTGCTCATCACTATCGCGGGCCTGGTCATCGCCTGGTCACTGAGACCTCCTCCGGTGTCCGACGCGGGCGGCGCCGTGCCTCAGGACGAATTGCGCTGCGGCGCGACGGCCTGCCGTTCGGTGGTGAAACAGGAGGTGGGTGTCGATTCAGTGGAATTACTGGTGGGCGAGGGCGCGGGCCGGATCCGGACCAGCGGCGCTTCGGGGCCGAACATCTTCGAGTTGACCATCGCGGCTTCGGGCGCCCGGATCGACGCCGGTTCCCTGCAGTGCGTGGACGCCGAGGTCGCGGTGTGCCTGGTGCGGGGCGAGGCCGGCGGCGAGGCGCTCGGCGAGGTGCTGGTGCGGCGGTCGGGTGCCTGGTCGCGGGCGCAGGTGCCTTACGTGTCCAGCGGGGCGTACCTCGCGCTGCACGACGTGGACGACGACACGGTGGCCGACGTGGTGGCCGTGCAGCGGGCGTGCCCGGCGGGGGTGGCGTGCTCGCGGTGGTTCGCCCAGGTCTTCTCGCTGGCCGGCCGAGGCGGCGAGATGGGGTGCACGCCGGTCGTGCGCGAGCCGGAGTCCCTGCCGGGCTGGCCGACCGTGACCCCGGACCCGGCCGACCTGCGCCAGTGCGGCACGGCGTGACCCGAACGTTCAACTCGGGTGTTCCGGACGTAGGACACGCCTGTTCCGGACGTAGGACACGCGCGACCTGGACGTAGGGCTCTCGCGCGTGTCCTACGTCCGGAACGCGCGTGTCCTACGTCCAGGTCGGGTGAGGTGAGCGTTCCGGTCAGGCGGGGACCGGGGTGGTCGGGCGGGGGCCCGTCAGCAGCGGCGGCTCGCTCGGCGCGTTCAGGACCTCGTCGTCGAGCAGGCCCTCGGAGCGGGCGACCAGGACCGGGACGGTGATCTGGCCGGTCACGTTGGTGGCCGTGCGGACCATGTCCAGGATCGGGTCGATCGCGTAGACCACGGCGACACCGGTGGCGATGACCTCCGGCGGCATGTTCACCGCGCCCAGGGTCAGCGTCAGCATGGTGAACCAGCCGGTGGTGCCGGCGGTGGCCAGCGCGCCGAACACGGCGACGGCGACGATCGCCACGTACTGCCACACGCCGAGCTGCACGCCGAACAGGTTCGCGATGAACACCGTGGCGATGGCCGGGTACACCGCGGCGCAGCCGTCCATCTTCGTGGTCGTGCCCAGCGGCACGGCGAACGACGCGTAGTCGTTGTCCACGCCGAGGTTGGCGGCGGTCTGCCTGCTCAGCGGCAGCGTCGCGCCCGACGAGCGGGACACGAAGGCGAACTGGATCGCGGTCCACGCCTTGGCGAAGAACGTCACCGGCGACACCCGGCCGACGAACCGCAGCAGCAGCGGGTACACCACGAACAGCACCAGCAGCGACCCGCCGTACACGGCCGCGATCAGCGAGAACAGCGGCCGGACGAACGAGTTGCCGTACGTCGCGAACGCGGTGCCCAGCAGGCCGAACACGCCGATCGGCGCGAGCAGCACGATCCAGCCGACGACCTTCTGGATCAGGTCGAACATCGAGCGGGTCAGCGTCACGAACGGCGCGGCCTTGTCACCCAGCGCGTACGCGGCGAAGCCGACCAGCACCGCGATGAACACGACCTGGAGCACCTCGCCCTCGGTGAAGGCGCTGAACAGGTTGGACGGCACCAGCGTCTCCAGCAGCGTGCTCCACGAGCCCGGGTCGCGGGCGGCGAGCCTCTCCACCGCGGCCTGCGACGGCTCGACCTGCACGCCCGAGCCCGGCTTGAAGACCAACGCGATGGCGAGGCCGATGAGCACGGCGATCAGCGACGTGGTGGCGAACCACAGCAGCGTCTTGCCGCCCAGCCGCGCGGCGCGGCTCGTGCCCAGGCGGCGCAGGCTCGTGATGCCCACCACGATCGCGGTGAACACCAGGGGGATGACGGTGAACTGCAACAGGCTGGTGAAGACGTCGCCGATGTGCCCGAGGGTGGCGGTCAGCCACTCCTGCCCGGTGCTCTTGGCGACGTACCCGGCCAGCGCTCCCAGGACGAGCGCGGCGAGGACGGTGATGCCGAAGACCTTCGGCTTGGTGTAACTGCGGAGGAACGACACGGTGTGCTCCGGGTTGGGTGCGCAGGGGTGGACGACGGGGACGGCGTCAGCCGCGACAGCCCGTGTTCGTCCGGCGCCCGAAGTCGATGTGGCGGCGGCGCGTCAGCAGTTCACCCACGACTCCCCCAACCCGAAAGCCCTTCGAGAAGCTTCCCGGATCTGGGAAAATGTGACAACGGCTACCAGATGTCGGACACCGCGACCCCCACTTGCCGCAGCAGCCTCCTGGTGAGCGGGAGGCTGATCCCGATCACGCTGGACGGGTCGCCGTCGATGCCGTCCACGAACCAGCCGCCCAGGCCGTCGAGCGTGAACGCGCCCGCGACGTGCAGCGGCTCGCCCGTCGCCAGGTACGCCTCCAGCTCGTCCTCGGTCGGCCGGCCGAACCGGACCAGCGTCGCCTCGTGCCCGATCGCGCGGTCCACGACCTCGCCGCCGCGCACCCGCAGCACGGCGTGCCCGGTCAGGAGGGTCCCGGTGGTGCCCGCCATCTTCTTCCACCGCTCGCGCGCGACCTCGACCGTGCCGGGCTTGCCGTGCACCTCGCCGTCGGCGGTCCGCAGCATCGAGTCGCAGCCCACGACCACGGCGTCGTCGTCCTCGTCCCGGGCGATCGCCTCCGCCTTGGCCGTCGCCAGCGCGGTCACCAGGTCCGCCGGCGTCGGGTCGGTGAGGGAGGCGGCCAACGCGTCCTCGTCGACGCCGGACACGCGGACCACGGGTTCGACCCCGGCGGCGCGGAGCACGGCCAGGCGGGCGGGGGACTGGGAGGCGAGGACGAAGCGCACGCCGTGCAGCCTAGGGCGCGGCGGGACCACCCGTTCGGGGCCGGTGCCGTGCGTAGAACTACCGATGCGCCACGTGACGGCCTTCGGCACCCTCGGTGCAGTGCAGCGTGTGGCTCTGGTGGTCCGCCGGGTCGACCGGGGCCGGCGGTGGCGCCGGTGGCTCCTGGTCGTGCCCGCCGTCCTGGTCCTGGGCGTCGCGGCCCGCGTGGTGTCCACCGACCCCGTCGGGTACGGCGTGCCGTTCTGGCCGTTCGCCGACGGCAGCGACCGGGCCGAGTACCGGGTGATGGGCGAGGTGACGACGATCGCCCGCGCGCTGCGGCGGCTGGAGGAGGTGCCGCCCGCGCTGGCCGCCGAGGGTGTCGAGGTGCTGGAGACGCGGATCGGCGTCGGCACCATGTGGATGCGGGTGCGGCTGCACGTGCCGGACGGCACGCGGTGCCGCGAGGTCTCCGTGCTCGGGGACACCGGGGTCCGGGTCAACTCCCGCCGCGTCGACTGCTGAGCAGGGCGAAGACCGTCGCCGGGGCGGCTGGTGAGCACGCCGAAGACCGCCGCCGCGCCAACTGCGGAGCACGCCGAAGACCGTCGCCGCAGCGACTGCGGAGCGCGTCGAAGACCGATGCCGCGTCGACTGGTGGGCAGGCCGAAGGCCGCCGCCGGGTCGGACCGGCGGCGGTGGGCGGCGAGTCGGGTGCGGTGCGGCTCAGCCGGGCAGGCCGGAGGCCCGCCACGCGCCCGGACCGTGCGGCAACGGGCGCCTGACCTGCCTGGCCTTGTCCGACCACGCCGAGCGGTGCGGCTGCGCCGGGACGGGCGAACCCGCGCCCGCCAGGCCGACCACGACCGCCGCGACCGCGGCCAACTCCACGTCGTCCGGGTTGCCGCGCACCACCCGGAGGTGCGTCTCCCCGCTCACAGCGGGATGTTCCCGTGCTTCTTGGGCGGCAGCGCCTCGCGCTTGTCCCGCAGCATGGACAGCGCCCGTGCGACGTGTGAACGCGTGTACGAGGGTGGGATCACACTGTCAACATAGCCGCGTTCGGCCGCGACGTAAGGGTTGCAGAGGGCGTCTTCGTATTCTTGCTGCAAACGGGCCCGAAGCGCGTCCACGTCCTCGCCCGAAGCCACGGCGCTCGCCAACGTCTTGCGGTGCACGATGTTCGCCGCGCCCTGCGCGCCCATGACCGCGATCTGCGCCGTCGGCCACGCCAGGTTGATGTCCGCGCCCAGGTGCTTGGACCCCATCACGTCGTACGCGCCGCCGTAGGCCTTGCGGGTGATCACGGTGACCAGCGGCACGGTGGCCTCGGCGTAGGCGTAGATCAGCTTCGCGCCGCGCCGGATGATGCCGTTCCACTCCTGGTCGGTGCCGGGCAGGAAGCCGGGCACGTCCACGAAGGTCAGCACCGGGATGTTGAACGCGTCGCAGGTCCGCACGAACCGCGCGGCCTTCTCCGAGGCGTCGATGTCCAGGCAGCCCGCGAACTGGGTCGGCTGGTTGGCCACGACGCCGACCGAGTGGCCGTCCACCCGGCCGAAGCCGACCAGGATGTTCGGCGCGAACAGCGGCTGGACCTCCAGGAACTCGCCGTCGTCCAGCACGCGGGTGATGACCTCGTGCATGTCGTAGGGCTGGTTCGCCGAGTCCGGGATCAGCGTGTCCAGCTCGCGGTCGGAGTCGGTGATCGAGTCCTCGATCGAGCCGTGCACCACGTCGTCCGGCGCGTCGAAGACCGGCGGCTCGGACATGTTGTTGGCGGGCAGGTAGGACAGCAGCTCCTTGACGTAGGCGATGGCGTCCTCCTCGTTCTCGCCGAGGTAGTGCGCGTTGCCCGACTTGGTGTTGTGCGTGCGCCCGCCGCCCAGCTCCTCGAAGCCCACGTCCTCGCCGGTGACGGTCTTGATCACGTCCGGGCCGGTGATGAACATGTGCGAGGTCTGGTCGACCATGACCACGAAGTCGGTCAGCGCGGGCGAGTAGACGTGGCCGCCCGCGTTCGCGCCCATGATCAGCGAGATCTGCGGCACGACGCCGGACGCGGCCACGTTGCGGCGGAAGATCTCGCCGTAGAGGCCGAGCGAGACGACGCCCTCCTGGATGCGCGCGCCGCCGCCCTCGTTGATGCCCACGATCGGCCGGCCGGTCTTGATGGCCAGGTCCATGACCTTGACGATCTTCTCGCCGTAGACCTCGCCGAGCGAGCCGCCGAAGACCGTGACGTCCTGGCTGAACACGCACACCGGGCGGCCGTCGACGGTGCCGTAGCCGGTCACCACGCCGTCGCCGTAGGGCCGGTTGCGCTCCTGCCCGAAGTTCGTCGAGCGGTGCCGCGCCAGCTCGTCCAGCTCGACGAACGAGCCGGGGTCGAGCAGCAGCTCGATGCGCTCGCGGGCCGTCTTCTTGCCCTTGGCGTGCTGCTTCTCCACCATGCGCGCCGAGCCGGCGTGCACGGCCTCCTCGTTGCGCCGGCGCAGGTCGGCCAGCTTCCCGGCGGTGGTGTGGACGTCCGGCTCCTCGCCGATGGGGGCGGTCGCACTGCTCATAGCGGGGCAGCTTAACCAGCCCTTCCCGGCACGGCCGGGCGTAGTAGCCCAGCTCACGAAGACCGGGTTGACCTCCAGCGCGGTGGAGGTTGCAGGCTTGGCCGCGGTGATCCGCCCCGCCGTCCACACCGCTCCGACACAGCGGGCGGGGCGGGTCGCTCACTAGTCTGCGCGGGTGACTCTCGACACCGCCGCACTGCGCGCCGGCCTCCTCGGTCCCTACGCGGCCCTGGACGTGGTTGCCGAGACCGGGTCCACGAACACCGACCTGTGCGACGCCGCGATCCGGGGCGCGCGGGACCGGACCGTGCTCATCGCCGAACGGCAGACCGCGGGCCAGGGCCGCCGCAACCGCGACTGGACCTCGCCCGCCGGCGGGCTCTACGCGAGCGTGCTGTTCCGCCCGGACGGGGTGCCGCCGGCGCGGTGGCCGTGGCTGACGCTCCTCGCCGGGCTGGCGCTGGTCCGCACGGCCCGCGGCGTCGGCGTCGAGGCGTCCCTGAAGTGGCCGAACGACCTGCTGGTCGGCGACGCCAAGGCGGCGGGCGTGCTGGCCGAGATCACCGCCGGCGCGACGCCGGCCGTCGTCGTCGGCATGGGGCTCAACGTGGCCGCGCTGCCCGACGGCGTCCGGCCCGGCGCGGGCGGCCTGCGGCCGACGAGCCTGGAGGACCACGCCGGCCCGCTGGACCGCACCGCGCTGGCGATCACCCTGCTGCGGGAGCTGGCCGGGCTGGAGGACGCGTGGCGGCGCGCGGGCGGCGACGAGCCGTCGTTGCGCGACGAGTACCGGCGGCACTGCGCCACGCTCGGCAGCCGGGTGCGGGTGGAGCTGGCCAAGGGCGACGCGCTGGTCGGCACGGCCCGCGACCTGGAGCCCGACGGCACGCTCGTGGTGCGCGACCAGACCGGCGTGGACCACACCGTTTCCGCCGGGGACGTGGTGCACCTGCGGGTACGGTGAGGCTTGCTCCCCACCAGGCGAGCACCGCACCGAAGGGACCCGTCGTGGCCTACCCGGACGACCTGCTCCGCACCGGCGAGCACGTCGTGGTGCACCGGCACCCGCACTGGAAGACGCTGATCGCGCCGGTGCTCGTGCTCGTCGTCGTGGTCGTCGGCGGCGCCTACCTCGCGGTGCTGGTGTCCGACTTCGGCTGGGCGTCGGTCGCGTGGACCGCCCTGGCCGCGCTCGCCGCGGTGCTGATCGCCTGGTTGACGCTCGCGCCGCTGGTGCGCTGGCGCACCACGCACTTCATCGTCACCGACGAACGGGTGATGTACCGGTTCGGCGTGCTCAAGCGGACCGGGTTGGACATCCGCCTGGACCGCATCGACGGCGTCCGCTCCGAGCGCGGCCCGGTGGACCGGCTGTTCGGCTGCGGCACGCTCGTCGTCGAGTCGGGCGCGGACGAGCCGTGGGAGTTCGACGACATCCCGGCCGTGGACGAGGTGCTCTCGCTGCTGCACCCCGGGCGCGACCGGGTCGGGGACCACCGGACGGAGGACAGGGTCACAGATGGGCGCGCGTGAGGTCGGCCTGCCGGACACCGTCGGCGCGAGCGGTCTGCCGGACCGCGTGACGATCTGGGAGGTCGGGCCGCGGGACGGGTTGCAGAACGAGGCCGAGGTGGTGCCCGTCGCCACCAAGCTGGAGTTCCTGGACCGGCTGGCCGACGCGGGCGGCACGGTGCTGGAGGCCACGAGCTTCGTGCACCCCCGGTGGGTGCCGCAGCTGGCCGACGCGGAGGAGCTGCTGGCCGGCCTGGTGAAGCGGCCGGGCGTGAGCTACCCGGTGCTGGTGCCCAACGAGCGCGGGCTGGAGCGGGCGCTGCGGGCGGGCGTCGAGCACGTGGCGATCTTCGCCAGCGCCACCGAGACGTTCGCGCGGCGCAACCTGAACCGGTCGCTGGACGAGCAGTTCGCCATGTTCGACCCGGTCGTGTCGCGGGCGAAGGCCGAAGGGCTGGCCGTGCGCGGTTACGTGTCGATGTGCTTCGGCGACCCGTGGGAAGGCGCGGTGCCGCGGGAGCAGGTGGTCGGCGTCGGCAAGCGGCTGCTGGACATGGGGTGCGACCAGCTCTCGCTCGGCGACACCATCGGCGTGGCCACGCCGGGCCAGGTGACCGCGCTGCTCGCCGGTTTCGACGGCGTGGACCGGCTCGCGGTGCACTTCCACGACACCTACGGGCAGGCGCTGGCGAACACCCTGGCCGCGATGCAGTCCGGCGTGCGCACGATCGACGCGTCGGCGGGCGGGCTGGGCGGCTGCCCCTACGCCGAGTCGGCGACCGGCAACCTGGCCACCGAGGACCTGGTGTGGATGCTGGACGGGCTGGGCGTCGGGCACGGCGTCGACCTGGACAAGCTCGCCGACACCAGCGCGTGGATGGCCGAACGGCTGGGTCGGCCGAGCCCGTCGCGGGTGGTCCGGGCGCTGCGGGGGTAGCCGGGTGGTCGAGCAGGCCGCGGCCGACGATCGCGGCACGCCCGGCCGCGCGGTGCCCGCGGTGGAACGGCACCCCGGCGTCCTGGTGTGGCGGCTGCCCCGGCCCGTGCTGGCGATCTCGTCCGGCCCGCACGGCGGCGGCCTGGGCGTCCGGCACTGGGCGTTGAACGCGACCGTGCCCAAGGACTACGCGCGCCTCGACCCGGACGTGCACGTGGGCGAGATCGCGGCCGGCCTCGGGCTGACGGGCCCCGGCACCGGTCTGCTCACCGCCGTGGACGTGCGGGACGTGGTGCTGGAGACCGACGGCGGCGTCCGGTCGTGGGTGACGACGGGGATCGGCGCGCACCCCACGTGGGCGGCCGGGCCGCCCGCCGGGGACCTGCCCGAGGTCGGCACGATCAACGCCGTGTGCGTGCTGCCGGTGCGGCTCGCGGACGCGGCCCTGGTGAACGCGGTCGCCACGGTCGCGGAGGCCAAGGCCCAGGCGTTGGGCGAGGCGGGCGTGCCGGGCACCGGGACCGTCACCGACGCGGTCGTGCTGCTGTGCCCCCTGGACGGGCCGGTCGAGCCCTACGGCGGGCCGCGGTCGGTGATCGGCTCGGCGTTGGCCCGCACCGTGCACCGCGCCGTCCACGCCGGGATTTCGCTGGAACGGGCGGGAACCGGGACCGCGGTCGTAACGTCCAACGCGCGACCGACGACCATGCCCGGCGACGGCGCAACCCGGAGGTGGCCGTGACGACCGATCACCGCGCCCAGGTGGACGAGCTGCTCGCCGACTACCGGCGCAGCCGCGACCAGCTGGCGTCCGTCCAGCGCGACCTGGCCCGGGTCTCCGGTTCCGCCACGAGCCCCGACGGCGCGGTCACCGCCGTGGTCGACGCCAGGGGCACGCTGGTCGACCTGGAGCTGGCCGACCACGCGTACCGGCTGCGGCCGGCGCAACTGGCCCAGCTGGTCCTGCGGACCGCGCAGGAGGCGGTGGCCAAGGCCGCGGAGGGCGCCTACCGGGCGCTGAGCCCCGTGCTGCCCGCCGGCACGGACCCGGAGGCGTTGCTGCGCGGCACCGCGGACCTCCGCCCGGAGGAGATCGCCCCCGAGCAGGCCGCGCCCGCCGCCCGCCGCCCGGTCGCCGACGACGAGGACTTCGAGCAGCGCGACTGGCTCGACGCCGACGCGGGCGCGCCCGTACCCACCCCGATCCGCGCGAGGAGAACGCGATGACCGGCTTCCACACCGACCTCGCCCGGCTCGCCGAGGGCGCGGAGGACTTCACCGCGTTCGCCGAGCGGGCCCGCAAGATCGCCGGGGACCTGGGCGGCGCGCTGGACTCGCTCGGCGAGTGCTGGGGCGGCGACGCGATCGGGCAGAGCTTCGCGGCGAGCCACGTCGGGCCGTCCGGCGAGGCGTTGAGCGGGTTGTCCGGCCTGAGCGCCGGGTTCGGCGGCGTCGGGGAGCGCTTCGCCGAGACCGCCCGCACGTACCGCGACACCGAAGAGGGCAACCGCACCGCGCTCGGCGCGATCTGACTCAGGGGGCCGTGATGGGGATCGAGCTGCCGGCCGAGCTGGCCGACGTCGCCGCCAAGGCCGGGGTGTCCTGGCCCCAGGCGGACGAGGACGCGTTGCGGGCGTCCGCCGCCGCGTGGCGGGAGGCGGGCGCGAAGCTCTCCACGTTGGCGGGCGAGTCCGACGGCTCGGCGGGCAAGGCGCTGGCCGCCCTGTCCGGCCCGACCGGCGAGGCGGCGCGCGGCCACTGGAACACGTTCACCGCGCCGGATGGCACGGTGAACACCGTGCTGCGCGGTTGCGCGGCGGCTGCCGACCGGCTGGACCACGCGGCCGAGCAGATCGGCGCGGCCAAGGTCGAGCTGGTGCGCGAGCTGGTCAACCTGGCGAAGAACACCGACGCCGCGCAGCAGGCCGCGAACGCCGGCCACCCGACGGCGTTGCTCGGGCTGGAGACGGCGGTCCGGGGCGCGGCGGCGAACGTCGCGCACCTGACCGACACGCTGACCAGCGCGGTGCGGCTGGACAGCGGTGTGCAGATCGGCGGGCACCGGCCGCCGGTCGACGTCAACCCCGGCGTGCACGCGCCCGGTGACGCCGGACCGGGCGCAGGTCCCTCGGAGGGCGGTCGCGGACCGCACGGCGGTGGGCCGGCCGGTGGGCTCCCGGGTGGTGGGTCGTCGGGTGGCGGCCTGGGCCTCGGGCTGCTGGACGGGTTGCTGCCCGGCGGGTCCGAGGGTTCCGGCGGTTCGGGAGGTGGCGCCGGCAGCGCCGCTCCGGCTGCCGCTGCTCCGGCTGCCGCTGCTCCGGGCGCTGCTGCTCCGGGTGCCGCTCCGGGTCACGGCCAGGCACCCGGCCTGATCGGCGGGCTCGTCGGCGCGGTGACGGACACGGTGAACGTGGTGGCCCAGCCGGTCGTGGAGACCGTCGACGTCGTGGGCGACGCGGTCGACCGCACCGTCCAGGGCGCGGCGGACGGGGTCCAGGGCGTCACGGAGACCGTGGCCCCGGGCCGCGACCACGGACCCGACCACGCGCCGGGTCACGGGCCGGGCCCCGATCACGTGCCGCCCGGTCGCGGCGGCACCCCGCCCGGACCGGGCACCGTCGTCGGCGACCTGGTGAACCCCGTGCTCGGCGCGGTGCCGGCCGCGGCGGGTCCGGTCGTGGACGCGGTGACCCGCACCGAGGGCACGGTCAACCAGTCGTCGGCGGCGGTCCTGGACCGCCCGCTGCTGCCACACGCCGAAGCGCCGCACGCGCCCGCGCAGCCCGCCGCGCCGGCCGCCAACCCGGCCGCGCCGCAGGGACCGTCGTTCAGCGGGCCGTCCCTCGGTGGTGGGCCGACGGGTGCTCCGGCCGCGGCTGCCGCTGCGGCTGCCGTCACTCCGGCACCGGCCGCCACCACCGCCCCCAACGCCCCCGCGACCACCCAGGCCCCGGGCCAGCAGCCCGGCCAGCAGACCGCCCCGAAGGCCGAGGCCAAGGCCGCCCAAGCCCCGCAACCCGGCCAGACCCCGGCGGGTCAGCCGGGCTCCGGCCAGCCCGGTTCGGCGCAGTCGGGTTCCTCGCAGTCGGGGCAGGCGCAGCCCGGCGCGAGCCAGTCCGGTTCGGCGCAGTCGGGGCAGGGCCAGTCGGGGCAGAACCAGTCCGCTCAGGGCCCGGGCAAGGCCGAAGCCGCCGCCAAGGCCGATGGGCAGGCCAAGCCCGAAGGCCAGGCCAAGGGCGAGGGCGCGGCCAAGCCCGACGCGCAGGCCAAGGGCGAGGCGGCCAAGGGCGAAGGCGCGGCCGCCCAGTCCCGGGACGACGCCGATCCCCGGGACCTCCGGGACACCCTGGCGGCCCTCGGCAGGCAGGTGGTCGACGGCGACCTCGCGTTCGCGATCCTCCCGCTGCCGACCGGCGGCCGGGCCGCCACCGGTCCGCTCGCGGCCGGCCCCCTCCCGGCCGGTCCGCTGTCCGGGGTCCTGCCGACCGAGGCCGACGACACCCCGCCCCCGGTCCGGGCCGCGCGGACGGCGCAGCCGACCACGGCAGCGGCGGCGGCGTTCCTGCTGCACATGTTCCCCGGCGGGATGCTCCCGCCGCCCGGCGCGACACCCGCCCGCCAGTTGCCGCCGCCGTCGGAGGACGAGGCGTTCGCGGCGGGCCTGCGCTTCCCGCCGCAGGGCCACCCGGACGGCCACCTGGTGGACACCTCCGCCCAACTCGGCCTCGACCTGCGGGCCGGCGGCCGGGACGGGCTGCGCTCCCGGCTCTCGGGCGCGGAGCCGACCGCGTCGGCGGACCCGGTGCCCGCAGTGAACCGGCCGCGCCTGGCGCTCGGCCCCGGCGGCGCGCCGGACCCGGCGCTGCTGGAGGGCCACGACCCGTTGGCCGGCATGCACGAACGCGACTGGGACCGCCGGTTCCTGGTCCGCGCCGACCCGCCCGAGTACGCCTGGCCGCCCGGCGAGCTGTTCCCCGAGGGCGGGTACGAGGAGGGCCGGCCGGGCGTGCTCGCGGTCGGCGTGGAGCTGGACCGGTTCGGCGGGCCGGAGGGCCGGGTGCTGTCCCAGCTCGGCACGCCCTTCGCCGAGCGCTCGCTGCCGCCCGCGCTGGTCGGCGCTGGCTACCACCGCTACCGGGTGGTCCGGGTGCTGCCGGTGTGGTTCACGCTGTCCGCCGAGTGGTTCGGCCAGCCCGGCGGTGGTGTGCGGTACCGGGCCACCCACCCGGTCGCCGACCTGGTCGCGCTGGGCTACCTGGAGGAGATGGCATGAACGCGGAGTCGGTCCAGGGCTGGCTGCTGGCGGTCGGCGTGCCCGCGGAGGTCGTGTCGATCGGCGCGGAGGCCGACAACACGTGGTGCCTGCTGCCGACCGAGGAGGGCTTCGAGGTCTTCTGGCGCGAGCAGGGCAACCGGTACGACTGGGCGGCGTTCACCAGCGAGGACGTCGCCTGCCACTACCTGTTCGGCCGGCTGGTGTGGGCGCAGGTCGTGCGCGGCGTGGTCGGCGTGCTGCCCCGGACCGCCGAACCGGAGGCCGCCCCTACCGAGGCGTGAGGTCGGTCCGCCAGGTCACGCCCACCACGTCCTCGGCCTTCGGCACGGGCAGGAACAGCGCGAACGTCGCGGGCCGGGCGGTGGACAGCTCCAGCCGCCCGCCGTCGGCGTCCACCAGGGCCCGCGCCAACGCCAAACCCACACCGGTGGACCCGCCGCCGGACACGCCGCGCTCGAAGATGTGGTGCGCGAGTTCGTCCGGCACGCCCGCGCCCCCGTCGGCGACCTCCACGACGACCGTGCCGTCGTCACGGCGCGCGGAGACGACAACCATGCCTTCGCCGTGCCGCAGCGCGTTGTCCAGCAGCACGCCGATCGCCTCACGCAGTCGCGCGGGCGTGGCACGCGCCAGCAGCCCTTCCGGCACCTTCACCCGCAGCGCGCGTCCGACGCGGCGCAGCGGTTCGCGCCACTCCTCGGCGATGGCCGTCAGCTCCGAGCCCAGGTCGAGCGGTTCCGCGCCGACCGCGCGGGCGGCCCGTGCCGCGGCCAGCATCTCGTTGAGCACCTCGGCCAGCCGTTCGGCCTGCTCCAGCGCGGCCTTGGCCTCCGTGGCGATGTCCGGCTCCTGGTGCAGCGACAACGCCTCCAACCGCAGCTGCAACGCGGTAAGCCGGCTGCGCAGCTGGTGCGAGACGTCGCCGACCAGCTCGCGCTCCCGCTGCACGAGCTGCGCCAACGCGCCCGCCGACCGGTCCAGCGCCTCGGCCACGAGGTCCAGCTCCGGCACGTCGTGCCGCCGGTCGTCGCGCCGGAAGTCGCCCGCGCCCAGCCGCGCCGCGCGGGCCGCCACGTGCCGCAACGGCTGGGCGAGCCGGCGCGCCGTCACCGTGGCCACCACCGTGCCGGTGCTCACCGACAGCACGACCAGCAGCACCACCAGCGCGGCGACCTGGTACTGCGCGGTGCGCATGGGCGCGGACGACACCTCCAGCCGCACCGTGCCCTGCTGCGCGATCGGCACCTCGACCGACAGCGGGTTGTCACCGGGCGTGCGGCCGAACTCCTGCTGTCCGCCGGAGGAGGTCACCAGGAGGTGGCCGCCCTCGGGCACGCCGACCTCGACCGGCTTGAGGTCGATCTCGCGGCCGCTCGCGATCTGGTCGTCGATGGACGCCGCGATCCGCTGCGCCCGCGCGGCCAGGTCGGTCTTCGCGCCGTCCTCCACCAGCCGCAGGGCCGTGTAGCCGAGCGGGATGCCGAGGGCGAACCCGGTGACCGCGACGGCCAGCAGGATCGCCCGCAGGATCCGGCCGCGCATCAGTCTGCGGTGTTGAAGCGGAAGCCGACGCCGCGCACGGTGGCGATGCGGCGCTCCACCGAGCGCACGTCACCGAGCTTGCGGCGCAGCCACGACATGTGCATGTCGAGGGTCTTGCTGCTCTTCAGCTCCGGGTCGTTCCAGACCTCGGAGAGGATCTCGTCGCGGTGCACCACCTGGCCCGCGCGTTGGATCAGCACGCGCAGCAGCTCGAACTCCTTGTTCGCGAGCTGCACCTCCAGCCCGTCCACGGTGACGCGGCGCGCGGCCAGGTCCATGCGCACGCCGTTCACCTCCAGCGTGCCGGGCGCGCGGCGGCGCAGCAGCGCCCGGATGCGGGCCATCAGCTCGGCCAGCCGGAACGGCTTGGCCACGTAGTCGTCCGCCCCCGCGTCGAGGCCCACCACGAAGTCGACCTCGTCGGACCGCGCGGTGAGCATCAGCACCGGCAGGCCGCGACCGCCCGCGCGCAGCCGGCGGCACACCTCCAGCCCGTCCATCCCGGGCAGGCCGAGGTCGAGCACCAGCAGGTCGATCCCGCTGTGCGTGGCGGCCTCCAACGCACCCGGACCGTCGGTGACGACCTGCACCTGGTAGCCCTCCCGCTGCAACGCGCGGGAGAGGGGTTCGGCGATCGCCGGGTCGTCCTCGGCCAACAAGACCACGCTCACGACAACCAGCGTAGGCGTGGCACGATCCCGTGCGTGTCCGACCTTCGCGCAGATCTGTCCCTGGCCCTCCGGTTGGCCGACGAAGCCGACAGGATCACCACGACCCGCTTCCGCGCCCGCGACCTCGTGGTGGAGCGCAAGCCCGACCGCACGCCCGTGACGGACGCCGACGTGGCGGTCGAGGACGCGCTGCGGGCGGTGCTCGCGGCCGAGGCCCCGGGCGACCTGGTCGCGGGCGAGGAGCGCGGCGGCACGGCGGGCGACGGCCGCACGTGGGTGGTCGACCCGATCGACGGCACCAAGAACTTCCTGCGGGGTGTACCCGTCTGGGCGACCCTGATCGCCTTGGTGGTGGACGGCCTGCCGGTGGTGGGCGTGGTCAGCGCGCCCGCGCTGGGCCGTCGCTGGTGGGCCGCCGCGGGCGGTGGCGCGCACACGTCGGACGCGTCGGGCGAGCGGCCGATCTCGGTGTCGGGGGTGCGGGAGCTGTCCGACGCCTACCTGTCGACCACGCACCTGGGCACGTGGGTCGAGCACCACTCGCGGGAGGCGTACCTGGCGCTGGTGGACGCGTGCTGGGAGAACCGGGCGTTCGGCGACTTCTGGCAGCACTGCCTGGTCGCGGAGGGCGCGATCGACCTGGCCGCGGAACCGATCGTGAACCCCTGGGACGTCGCGCCGTTCCAGGTGCTGGTGACGGAGGCCGGTGGGCGGTTCACCGACCTCGGCGGCGCGGCGCGCTTCGACGGCGGGACCGTGCTGACGAGCAACGGGCACGTGCACGACGCGGCGCTGGAGGTCCTGGCCGGGGGCCGCTGAGCGGCCCGCGCCGCGGGTCGCGGCCGTCACGTGCGGTCGAGGACAGGGCGCGCGTCGGCGTCAGGCGTGGTCGGTCGGGTTCTCGTCCGCCGGGCGGTCGTAGGCCCGCGTCACCCGGCGCGGGCGGAAGTCGGCCTCCGGGAAGACCCACTTCTTGTAGCCCCACCAGCGGAACGCCATGGCGATCAGGGTGCCGATGATCTGCGCGCTGACGAAGTCGGCCACCTCCTCGCCGATCCGGCTCACGTGCGGCTCCTGGAGGTGCAGCAGGTAGCGCGACACCCACAGCGGCAGCGAGTTGAGCGCGATGCCGATGCCGTTGACGAGGAAGAACAGCGCCGCCTCGTGGTGCCGCTCGCGCCCGCCCCGGGTCTTGAACGACCACTCCCGGTTGAGCACGTACGACACGATCGTGGCCACGAGCGTGGCGACGATCTTCGCCGTGACCGGCTTCTCGGCCAGCACGGTCGTCTTGAGCACGAAGAAGATGACCGTGTCGATGACGAAGCACGTGCCGCCGACGACGGCGAACTTCAGCAGCTCTCTGTGCTTGAGGGCCAGCGAGCGCAGCGGTTCGGGCAGGCGCAGGACGACGTTCTCGGCTACGGACACCCCGGCAGTGTACGGAAACCGGGGTGAACGGCCTGTTCAGGCGACCTCGCGCTGCTCCTCCGGCACCACGCGCAACGACCGCACGGACGGTCGCGCGTCGGCCTGGGGGAACACGAACTTCCGCATCGCCCAGTACTTGAACCCGGTGGCCAGCAGCATGCCGATCACCGAGCCCGCGACGAAGTCGGCCACCTCGGAGTGCAGGTCGAACACGTGCCGCGAGACGTACAGCGGCAACAGGTTCACCCCGATGCCCATGCCGCTGACCAGGAAGAACAGTGCCGCTTCGTGGTGCCGCTCACGGCCGCCGCGGGTGTGGAAGGACCACTCGCGGCTCAGCACGTACGACGCGATGACCGCCACCAGCACCGCGATGGCCTTCGCCGTGACGACCTTGTCCTGGAGCACGGTCAGCTTGAGCGCGTACCAGACGCCGTTGTCGATCAGGAATGTCGTGCCGCCCACGACGGCGAAGCGGATCAGCTCACGGTGCTTGTTGATCAGGAAGCGGAGCGGTTCGGGTAGCGAGCCCACTACCCTGCGCACTAGTGGCAGCACCGGGGCAGGTTACCGATGCCGTGATCGAACGATCACGAAGGGGTGCGGCAGTGACCGGGCAGCAGGTCGTCGAGCAGCGGCGGCAGCCACGGCGGCCGGGGTCGGCACGGTTCGCTGCGCGTGGGTGACGTCGGCGTCGTGGTGGTCGGCGCGGTCGTGGCGGGCGTGGTCGTGGTGGTCGGTGCGGGCGTGGACGGCTCCGTGGTCGGCGCCGGTGTCGTCGTGGTCGGCGCGGGCGGTTCGGTGGTCGTGGGCGCGCCGGGCGTGGTCGTGGTGGTCGTCGTCGGGGTCGGGCGCGTGGTGGTCGGCTTCGGGGTGGTGGTGCCGGTGGGCGGCTCCGGCTGGTGGTCGTCGCCACCGCCCGGTCGGCCGGGGACGGGCACCTCGACGCTCTCGGACGCGTTGCCGAGGGTCGCGCCGACCCGCACCACGCCTTCCCGGTGCGGCCACCCGACCGCCCACACCGACAACCGGAACGACTCGCCGCGCGCCAACGGCGCCACGCACGTGATGCGGCGCGGCGACCGCTCGCAGCCGGGCCACAGCGTGACGAGCACGACGTGCCCGTCCGACTCCACGACCAGCCGCAGGTCGCCCGCCCGGCCGCCGGTGTTGGTGACCTTGACGTCCAGGCGCGGGTCCCAGAACCCGTGCTGCCACGTCCGGACCTGGAGGTCGAGGTCGTCGCGCGCCGGGCGCACCTCGACGTCGACCGCAACCGCGACGCTCACCGACGTGCCGGCGGTGACCGT
The DNA here is from genome assembly GCF_053601135.1 of Actinosynnema sp. NPDC004786. NCBI lineage: Bacteria > Bacillati > Actinomycetota > Actinomycetes > Pseudonocardiales > Pseudonocardiaceae > Actinosynnema > Actinosynnema sp. NPDC004786. The sequence goes on from NZ_JBSGBG010000013.1 coordinate 162,308, forward strand.
GCCGGTGATCCGGCCCGTCACCGCCTCGGGGTCGGCCTGGACCCGGAACACGAACGTGGCCGTGCCGCCGGGCGCGAGGCCCCGGGTGGTGGCGCACGTCACCGTGCCCGTGCCCGCCGGGCAGGTCACCGACTGGTCGGCCGCGCCGTCGAACCGGACCGGGCGCGGACCGGCGAAGGACGCGGCCGGGCCGACGGACCGCACGCCGGGCGGCAGGGCCAGCACCGCGCTCGCGGGCTCCGACGCCGTCCCCCCGGAGTTGCGCACCACGATCGGCAGGTCGACGGGGTCGTCACCGGGGGTCAGCGTGAACCCGCTGGGCACCACGGGCACCAGGTTCGGCGGCGTGGGCTGCGGTTCCGGTTCCGGCTGCGGTTCGGGTTCCGGCTCCGGGTTCGGAGCCGGCTCGGGGTCGGGCGCGGCCTCCGTGGTCGGCGCGGGTTCGGTCGTCGGTTCGGTCGTCGGTTCGGTCGTGGGCTCCGGCGTCGGGGACGGCTCGGTCGTCGGCTCCGGCGTCGCGGTGGGCGCGGGCGGTGAGGGCTGGGTGGTCGGCGCGACCTGCGTGCTGGGCGCCGGCACGGCCTGCGCCGCGGGCACCTCCTGCTCGCCGCCGGACGCCAGGCCGATCGCCACCGCGACCACCAGGGCGGCGGCCGACGCGGCGGCCCCGAGCAACTGCCGCGGCAGGGAGGTGGCGGCGCCCGCCGCACCGCCCGCGCCGGCGGCGGCGACCGCGGCGGCCTTGGCGGTGCCCGCGCCGGCCGCGGCCAGGTAGCCCGTCGCGCCGACGCCGAGCACCAGCGGCGCGATGATCCCGCGCAGCGCGCCGTTGACGTCGGCCAGTTCCGCGGCCAGCGCCCGGCAGTCGGTGCACTCGTCCAGGTGGGCCTCGACCTGCGTGGTCTCCCGCTTGGACAGCCCGCCGCGGGTCCACGCGCCGAGCCGGTCCACGGTCGCGCGGCAGCGCTCGGCCTGCGTCTCGGCCAGGTGCACCTGCAGGTACGCCTGCTTGAGGCCCTCGCGGGCGCGGTAGGCGAGCGCGGACACGCCGTTCGCGGTCAGGCCGAGCAGCGGCGCGACCTCGGCGGGCGACTGACCCTCGATCTCGGTGTGCCACAGCACGGTCTGCCAGCGCTCGGGCAGCCGGGCGAACGCCTTGGCCGCCAGCGACCGCTCCAGCCCGGCCACGGCGGTGTCCTTGAACGGCACGCTCGTCGCCTCGGGCGCGACCTCGGCCACGTCGTCGGCCAGCTCGACCTTGCGGTCCCGGCGGGTCTTGTCGTAGGCGGTGTGGCGCAGCGCGGTGAGCAGGTAGGCGCGGAACGCCGAGTCGGGACCGCGCCCGGCCCGCAGCGCGTCGAGGACCTTCGCGAAGGCGTCCGAGACCAGGTCGTCGGCTTCGGCGGACGACCGGGCGAGCTGGCGGGCCAGGTTGTACGCGGCGGTGACGTGGCGTTCGTAGAGCTCCCCGTAGGCGTCCGTCGACCCGCCGCGCACGGAGTCGATCAGCTCCGCGTCGCTCGGTCCCTGGACTTCGGCAGGAACGGTCGCCACGTGTCTCTTCCCTCCTCGCGCGGCGCCAGTGTGACGCACCGGGTCGCGCACCGTCACCTCCAACCCCCCGACCGGGTGGAGTAAGTGCCGTCATGGATGACTTTGGTCGACGTCTCCTGTGCGGAACCGATCGTCGAGGAGGCATCCGGGTGGGTGTTCGGGAAGCGGTTGCACAGCGCTCGGGGGCCGGCGGGTCGCGGGCACTGCGGTCCAGGTGGCGCACCGCCACGATGGCCGCGGGCTGGGCGTTCCCGGCGGACTGGCAACTCGCGGAGGTGGACGACGTCTGCCGGGCCGTGCTGGGCGACGGCGACGCCTGCGCCGAGCTGTACCGGTTGGGGGGTGCGCGGGCCGAGGCGGGCGCGGGGCTGGGGGAGACGCTGCTGGACCTCGCGGCGCTGCACGCCGTGCTGTCGGAACCGGAGGGCTCGACCGGGATCGTGTCGCCGAGCGTGGACGCGATCCCGGCGCGGATGCTGCGCTCCACCGCGCTGGGCTGGGGCGACGTGATGAGCAGGCGGGCCGCGAGCTGCGCGGCGGACAACCCGCTGACCGGCCTGGCCACGCCCGCCTACCTGCGCACCAGGTTGCGCGAGGTGTACGCGGAGGCGCGGGCCGCCGGCCGGCAGGAGCACGTGCTGGTGTTCGTCGCGCTGGACCTGAGCCGGACGTCCGGGTGGTCGCGCGTGGTGGCGATGACGCTGCTGGCGGACGCGTTGAAGGAGGTGTTCGACGCGGGCGAGACGGTGGCCTCGGCCGGCCCGGCGGTGGCGTGCGTGCTGCTGCGCCGCGACCGCCACCTGCCGCGGGCGCTGGCCAACCTGCGGGTGCTGACCGCGGACCGGCTCGCCGTCGACCCGCACGTCGCGCCGGCCGGCCCGGTCCGGGTCCGGGTGGAGGAACTGCCCCCGACCTGGGACGACGCCGTGGCGCTGATCGCCGGCGCGAGGAGCTGACCCGCCGCTCGCCGGCGTGCGGGCGGGGGCCCGCGTCGAATCGGGGTGCGGGCGGGAGGGGCGCGCCGGGCCGGGTCGGCGCGCGAGGGGAGCGGCGCGTCGGCCGGGGCGGGCTGCCCACCCACCGCTGCTCCTCGGAGCAGTTGCAGTCGCCCGACCGGCTTGCCGTCGATCGCGGTCGCGCCCCAGCCGTACTTCGCGTCCTTGCCGGTGTCGTCGTCGGAGATGCGCCACCACCCGTCCGGGGCGGGAGGGGTCGCCGGCCGGGCGAGCCGAGAGAGGACCGCCGCGTGCGCCGTCCCGGCTTGACAGCCCGCCATGCGCGCGCGGTATGTTCCGGTGTGTTAGTCAAGTAGAACAATTTGGAGCATCGGGTGGAGTTCCGCATCGACCGGTCCAGCGGCCTCCCCGCCTACCTGCAGCTCGTCCACCAGGTGCGGCAGGCGCTGCGCCTGGGCTGGCTGCGGCCGGGCGACCGGCTGCCGACCGTCCGCGACGTCGTCGCGAGGAGTGGTGTGAACGCGAACACGGTGCTCAAGGCATATCGGGAACTGGAGCTGTCCGGTCTGGTCGAGGCCCGCCAGGGCTCGGGCACGTTCGTCAAGGCGGGCCTCGGCTCGACCGATCCGGAGGTGATGGCCGAGCTGCGGGCGCGGCTGGCCACGTGGGTCGGCGAGGCGCGGGGGGCCGGGTTGGACGCAGAGGACATCGACGCGCTGGTGCGCTCCGTCCTCACCGGGGGCGGGGACGACGACCAGGCAATGGCAGGGGAGGGGGTGGTGGTCCGATGAGCAGGAAGGTCGCGCCCGCCGACGACACCGGATCAGCGGTGCGGGCGCGGGCGCTGGGCAAGCGCTACCGCGCCAAGTGGGCGTTGCGGGACTGCACGTTCGAGCTGCCCGCCGGCCGGGTGGCGGCGCTGGTGGGCGCGAACGGCGCGGGCAAGACGACGTTGATGACGGTCCTGGCCGGACTCCTCGACGCCGACGAGGGGTCGGCGGACGCGGTGGGCCGGGTGGCGTTCGTGCCGCAGGACAAGCCGGTCTACCGGCACTTCACCGCGACCGACGTGCTGCGCCTGGGCGCGCGGCTGAACGCGGTCTGGGACGAGGCGCGGGCCCGCCGCTGGCTGGCGCGCTTCGACGTCCCGCTGGACGCGCCGTGCGGCCGGTTGTCCGGCGGCCGGCGGGCGCAGGTGGCGTTCGCGCTGGCCATCGGCTCGCGGCCGGACGTGCTCCTGCTCGACGAACCGATGGCCGACCTCGACCCGCTGGCCCGCCGCGAGGCGACCGCCGAGCTGCTCGCCGAGGTCGCCGACACCGGCATGACCGTGCTGCTGTCCACGCACCTCGTCACGGAGCTGTCCGGCGTCGCCGACCACCTGCTGCTCCTCGCCCACGGGCGGCTGCTCGCGGGCGGCGACCTGGACGAGCTGCTCGACCGGCACGTCTCCTGCACCGGCCCGCGCTCGGACGCGCCGCCCGTGCCGGGCGAGGTCGTGGCCGCGCGGCACGTCGACAACCAGTCGACGTTCCTGGTCCGGCTGCCCGTGGGCGCGCCGCGCCCGGTGGCGGCGGCACCGTGGGTGCTGCGACCCCCGACGGTGGAGGACTACGTGCTGACGCAGCTCGAAGCCGGCCGGAACGGGGTCGCCGCATGAGCGCCACCACGACGGCCGGCGCCACGACCGGGCGCGCCCGGGTCGGCTGGGGCGACCTCGCGTGGCTGACCTGGCGGCAGCACCGCTGGACAATCCTCGCCACGGCCGTGCCCGTGCTCGCGGCGATCGCGCCGGCGCTCGGCATGGCCCTGCACGTGGACGCGACCGGTGACACGCACGAGCTGCTCGGCGAGTGGAGCTACCTGAGCGTGGCGCAGGCGCTGGCGCTGCTGCCCGGCCCGCTCGGCCTGGTGATCGCGGTGTTCTGGGCCGCGCCGCTGCTGTCGCGGGAGTACGAGCAGCGCACCCACCTGCTGGTGTGGAGCCAGGACGTGACCCCGCTGCGCTGGCTCGCGGCCAAGGTCGTGCTGCTGGGCGCGGCGGCCGCGGGGTTGGCCGCCGGCCTGGGCCTGGCCCTGGTCACGCTGATGAACAGCCTGAACGCGGTGCACGACGGCTACCCGCCGTTCCACCCGTTCGGGAGCGACGCCTTCGAGGCGGCGCCGCACGTCCAGGCGGGTTACGCGGTGTTCGGCTTCGCGCTCGGCCTGCTGGCCGGCGCGACGACCCGGCGCACGGTGCCGGCGATGGGGCTCGCCCTGGTCGGGCTCGGCGCGGCGCGCCTGCTCGTGGCGCGGCTCTGGCGGCCGCACTACGACGAGCCGCTGCGCCGGGTGACGCCGTACGAGCAGTACGCGAGGTCCCCCGACCTGGGGCGTGACGGCGCGTACCGGGTGGCCGGCGGCTACGCCGACCCGGCGGGCAACGAGATCCCGTTCCCGGCGGGCTGCCACGGCGCCACGAGCAACGACGGGTACATCGGGTGCCTGGTCGACCACGACGTGCACTACTTCGTCGACTACCACCCGGTCGAGCGCCTGGCGTCGTTCCAGCTGATCGAGTTCTCGATCTTCGCCGGGCTCGCCGCCGCGCTGTTCGCGCTCGCCTTCGCCGCGGTCCGCCGGGCCCGTCGGGTCTGACGCCCGGACCGGCACACCGCGGCAACCCTGCCGCAGGGGTTCCGCGCGCCTGGGGAGGCGCGCGGGACCTCTGCCCGAGGCGTCGCGTTTGTGCAGGTAGACTCACCGAACCGTGGACTCCCGAACCCGTCTCCCCGCTGTTGGCATGATCGGCGGCGGCCAGCTCGCCCGCATGACGCACCAGGCCGCCATCCCGCTCGGCCAGTCGTTGCGGGTGCTCGCCGAGTCGGACTCCGACCCCGCCGCGCTCGTCGCCCGGGAGGTGGAGCTGGGCAGGCACACCGACCTCGACGCGTTGCGCGCGTTCGCCAAGTCGTGCGACGTCGTGACGTTCGACCACGAGCACGTGCCGCAGGAGCACCTGCACGCGCTGGTCGCCGAAGGGGTGAAGGTGTTCCCCGGGCCGGAGGCCCTGCTGCACGCGCAGGACAAGCTCGTGATGCGCGAGCGGCTGGCGGAGCTGGGCGTGCCCGTGCCGCCGTTCACCGCCGTGCGGGAGGTGGCCGACGTGCTGGCGTTCGGCGCGGGGCACGGGTGGCCGTGCGTGCTGAAGGCCGTGCGCGGCGGTTACGACGGCCGCGGGGTGTGGATGTTGAACACACCGCAGAGCGCGCAGCGGGTCGTGCCCGAGCTGCTGGCGGCCGGCACGCCGTTGATGGTCGAGCAGTGCGTGCCGATGCGGCGCGAGCTGTCCGCGCTGGTCGCGCGGTCGCCGTTCGGGCAGGGCGCGGCGTGGCCGCTGGTGGAGACCGTGCAGCGGGAGGGCATCTGCGTCGAGGTGCTGGCGCCCGCGCCGGGTGCGAGCGAAGCCCTCGCCGAGCAGGCCCAGGAGCTGGCGCTGCGGGTCGCGTCCGAGCTGGGCGTCGTGGGGCTGCTCGCGGTGGAGCTGTTCGAGACGGCGGACGGGCTGGTCGTCAACGAGCTGGCCATGCGCCCCCACAACTCCGGCCACTGGACCATCGAGGGCTCGCGGACCTCGCAGTTCGAGCAGCACCTGCGGGCCGTGCTGGACTACCCGCTCGGCGCGACGGACCTCGCCGCGCCCGCCGTCGTCATGGCCAACGTCCTGGGCGCGTCCTCGCCGTCCGAGATGGGGCCGGACGAGCGGTTGCACCACCTGTTCGCCCGGTTCCCCGACGCGCACGTGCACCTGTACGGCAAGGCGGAGCGGCCGGGGCGCAAGATCGGTCACGTGACGCTGGTCGGCGAGCACATGGACGAGGTGCGGCAGCGGGCTCGGCTCGCCGCGCACTGGCTGTCCGACGGCGTGTGGCCGGACGGGTACGACATCCACGGAGGAGAGCAGTGACGCACGTCGGCGTGATCATGGGCAGCGACTCGGACTGGCCGGTGATGAAGGCCGCGGCCGAGGCGCTGGCCGAGTTCGACGTGAGCTACGAGGTGGGCGTGTACTCGGCCCACCGCACGCCGCAGCGCATGCTCGACTACGCCGCGACGGCCGCGTCGCGCGGGCTGCGGGTGATCATCGCCGGGGCGGGCGGCGCGGCGCACCTGCCGGGCATGGTGGCGTCGGCGACCGTGCTGCCGGTGATCGGCGTGCCGGTGCCGTTGAAGCACCTCGACGGGATGGACTCGCTGCTGTCGATCGTCCAGATGCCGGCGGGCGTGCCGGTGGCGACGGTGTCGGTCGGCGGCGCGCGCAACGCCGGGCTGCTCGCCGTGCGGGTGCTGGCGGCGTCGGACCCGGCCCTGCGACAGCGGATGGCGGAGTTCCAGTCGTCGCTCGCCGACCTCGTGCTGGAGAAGGACGCGGCGCTGCGGGCTGTTGCGGACGGCACAGCGGACAAGGGAGTGAACGCGCGCTAACATCCTGGTAGGACGCCCTACCGGGAGGTAACTCAACGTGGACCCGAGCTTCGGTACCTACCAGCTCGCCGAGGAGCACGAGGCACTGCGCGAGGCGGTCCGGGCGCTCGCCGACAAGGAGATCGCCCCGCACGCCGCCGACGTGGACGAGCGCGAGCGCTTCCCGGTCGAGGCGTTGAACGCGCTGGTCAAGTCGGGTTTCGCGGCCGTGCACGTGCCGGAGGAGTACGACGGTCAGGGCGCCGACTCGGTGGCGACGTGCATCGTGATCGAGGAGGTGGCGCGCGCGTGCGCGTCGTCGTCCTTGATCCCGGCGGTGAACAAGCTCGGGACCATGCCCATCCTGCTCTCGGCGTCGGAGGAGCTGAAGCGGCAGGTGCTGCCGAGCGTCGCGTCCGGCGAGGCGATGGCGTCGTACGCGCTGTCCGAGCGCGAGGCCGGCTCCGACACGGCGTCGATGCGGACGCGGGCCAGGCTCGACGGCGACCACTGGGTGCTCAACGGCACGAAGTGCTGGATCACCAACGCGGGCGAGTCCACTTGGTACACGGTGATGGCCGTGACCGACCCCGACGCGCCGAAGAAGTCGCAGGGCATCTCGGCGTTCGTCGTGCACAAGGACGACCCGGGTTTCGTCGTGGGCACGAAGGAGCGCAAGCTCGGCATCAAGGGCTCGCCCACGCGCGAGATCCACTTCGAGGACTGCACGATCCCCGAGGACCGCATCATCGGCGAGCCCGGCACCGGGCTGAAGACGGCGCTGCGCACGCTGGACCACACGCGTCCGACCATCGGCGCGCAGGCCGTGGGCATCGCCCAGGGCGCGCTGGAAGCCGCCGTGGCCTACGTCAAGGACCGCAAGCAGTTCGGCAAGGCGATCGCCGAGTTCCAGGGCGTCCAGTTCATGCTCGCGGACATGGCCATGAAGATCGAAGCGGCCCGCCACATGGTCTACGTCGCCGCCGCGAAGGCCGAGCGGGGCGAGCCGAACATCGGCTTCATCACCGCGGCGGCCAAGTGCTTCGCGTCCGACGTGGCGATGCAGGTGACGACGGACGCCGTGCAGCTCTTCGGCGGCGCCGGCTACACGCGCGACTTCCCGGTGGAGCGCATGATGCGCGACGCGAAGATCACCCAGATCTACGAGGGCACGAACCAGATCCAGCGCGTGGTCATGTCGCGCGCCCTGCTCAACGGCTGAAGCCGGGGGCGGCCCGGTGTGCGCGGGGCCGCCCGCCGGGACGGCTACTCGCCCGTCTTCTTCGCCGACAGCAGGATCTCGGTGTCGCAGTCCACGACCTGACCCGCGGGCACGCTCTGCGCGGTGGTGGTCCAGTTCCGGTCGACCACCAGCAGTCGGCCCTGGCCGGTGGCGTCCTCCTCGCGCAGCTTGAAGAACCCGGCGGCCTGCAGGGTGTCCTGGGCGGCCTGGTGGACCATGCCGACGACGTCGGGGACCGTGCACGTCCCGGCGGCGGTGGCCGGTGGTTCGGTCGGCGCGGCGGGTTCCGTCGCGGGGGTGACGGCGATGGTCGGGCCCGGGGTGGTCGGGGTCGGCGAGCAGGCGGCCAGCGCGGCGACGGCGGCCAGCGCGACGGATGAGCGGATGATCCTCACTGCGTTCCTCCCGGCGGTGGGGTTGCCCGGATCACTGGGACGCCGCGGCCGGTCGGGTGGCCACCGGGCGGTGTCGCGGGGACGGCGCGGGTGCCGGCGACCAGGTCCGGCCACCCGCGTTGGTCGCGGCGGAAGGCCGGGACCACGAAGGCCCCCAGCGCGAAGAACGCCAGGACGCCCAGGTCCAGGGCGAACCACCACGCGGACGGGGCCAGGGCGGTGTACGCGATCAGGCCCGTGAGGCCCAGCAGCTCCCGCAACGCGATCCGCGGCGGGGTGGCGCGGGCGCCGTCGGCACGGCGCAGGTGGTACCGCAGCAGCCACCCGCCGGGGGTCCGGCCGTCGGTCACGGACGGCAGGAGCACGCGCATCACGACGGCCAGTGCCACGACCCACCAGGGGTTGTCGTCGAAGACCAGGTGCGCGACCGCGATCAGCAGGACGACGTCCGCCAGGAGGGCGAGCAGCCGGCGCGGCAGGGTCACCGTGCCCGGCGGGGCGGCCGACGCGTCCGGGTGCGGCACGGTCGGCACGACCAGCGCCACCGGCGCGACCATCCACCCCACCAGCGCGCCGGCGGTGTTGGAGATCAGGTCGTCCACGTCGGCGGTGCGGTACGGGCACGGGTACGCGCCCAGGTTCCCCGTGTACTGCACCACCTCGACGGCCAGCGAGACGCCGAGCCCGATCGCGATCACGGCGAGCGGCCCGCGGCCGTACGCCTTGCGCAGCACCACGCCCAGCGGCACGAACAGGGCGACGTTGAACGCCTGCTGGAGGAACACGGTCGACGTGACCACGGCCCCGACCCCGGACCGGCCGTTGGCCGTCAGGTTGTTGCGCATGTCCGTCACCCACCGGAACGGCGTGGTGGACAGCATGTCCTCGCCGTCGCACACCAGCGCCGTCGGGAACGGCAGGAAGATCAACGCCGACGCGACCAGCCCGTACGCCAGCAGCCCGTACAGGACCACCGCCCGCCGCGGTTCCACCCGCCCGAACCGGTAATAGTGCAGGACCACCAGCGGCAGCAGGACCAGCACGCCGACGCCCACGAACGCCGCGAAGCCCGTCCGCACGGACTCCAGGTACGAACTCAGCATGTCCACCGATCCGGTTCACGGTCCCGCGACGAAGGTCAACCCGCTCCATAACCCCGCCGCGCGGCGACCAAACCCGATCCGCGCGCGTTGCCGCCGAACGGACGCCCGGCGCTCAGCCCGCCGTCGCGAGGTACGCGGCCAGCCGCTCGTAGCTGACGTCGGCCCCGTCCTTCATCCCGGTCCCCAGCGCGCGGTCGCGGTCGGCCTGGGACGGGTACCGCATCGTCTGCACGACGGTCGTGCGGTCGCCGTCGGCGATGAACTCGGTGGTGTTGACCGTGGCCGGCCACCCCGGTCCCCACGACTCGGTCTGCACGGTCCTCGACCAGGGCGTGACCTCGCGGTACTCGCCGGACATCGCCATCTCGCCGCCGTCCTCCCGCCGCCACACCATGTGCCAGCGCCCGCCCGGCCGCAGGTCGATCTCGCACACCGGCATGGTCCAGCCGTCCGGGCCGAGCATCCAGCGCGCGACGTGCTCGGGCTTGGTGAACGCCTCGAACACCAGCCGTTGCGGCGCGTCGAACGTCCTGGTGAGGGCCACCTCGACGGCGGACGGCGTGGTCCACCGCGTGGTCGTGTCAGTCGTCACGGTCCTGCTCCTTCATGGTCTCCAGGTAGGCGTCCAGGCGGCGGTGGCTGTCGTCCCAGAACCGGCGGAAGCCGTCGGCCCACTCGGCCACCTCGCGCAGCGGCGTCGCGTCGAGCGCGCACGGCCGCCACTGCGCGTCCCGGCCACGGGTGATGAGCCCCGCCCGCTCCAGCACCCGCAGGTGCTTGGAGACCGCCGGGCCGCTCATCGCGAACGGCTCGGAGAGTTCCTTCACGGTCGCCGCGCCGTCGGCCAGCCGGGCCAGGATGGCCCGCCGCGTCGGGTCGGCCAGCGCCGCGAAGGTCGTGCTCAGGGGGTCGTCCGCCATGTGTACCTAACCGATCGGTTATCTAACTGATTGGTTTTCTACGCGCCTGTCGAGTCGCTGTCAACGGTCGTCGTGCGACGGGAAGTCGTTGAAACTTCATATAACTTCGGGGACGACGGGTCGTCCACACGAAGGGGAACGCAATGCTCAAGGACGTGGCAGCGCTCATCGGCCGCCTCGGCGTGGGAGTGGTCTTCATCGCCCACGGGTGGCAGAAGGTGGCCGAGTGGGGGCTCGGCAACACGGCCACCGCCTTCGCGGGCATGGGCGTGCCGCTGCCGACGGTGTCCGCCTGGTTCGCCGCGGTCGTCGAACTCGCCGGCGGCGCGCTGCTCGTCCTCGGCGTGGCGACGCCGGTGGTCGGCGTGCTGCTGGCCGTGGACATGCTCGGCGCGCTGCTCCTCGTGCACCTGCCGAACGGCCTGCTGGGCCAGGGCGGCTACGAGCTGGTGCTGGTGCTCGGCGCGGCGGCGCTCGCGGTCGGGTTCAACGGCGGGTCGCTGTCCGTGGCGCGGCTGGTCGCCCGGCGCAGGGTCGAACAGCCCGGGTGACGGCTCGCGTCAGCCGACCAGGTCCAGGGTCGTCTGCTCGCCGGCGCGGCGCGCGGCCAGCAGGTCCGGTGCGGCGTTGCTGCACTGGACCAGCGAACCGCCGCCCGCCAGCACGGCCAGGAAGCCGTTCAGGAGCCCGTCCGGCAGCGTCCACTCCACAGTGGACAGCACGCGCGACGCGGTCGTGATGCCCAGCGTGGCCGCCCGCTGGTGCGCCTCCTCGACCACCTCGTCCACTGTGGACCGCAACAGGGCCGGGGTGTCGCCGGGGACCGGCTCCCAGGGCGCGAAGTCGTCGCCGAACACGCGCACGTCGTCGTTGTAGTCCACGGGCGCGCCGCTGCCCAGGCCCATGGGGTGCAACGACGCGACGGCCGTGACGACGGCTCCGGGGGCCTCGCCGCCGGGCGCCACGACCGCCACCTTCGCGCCCGTCGGGTCGTTGGTGACCGCCGCGCCGCACCACCACGCGCCCAGCAGCACGCCGGCCGTCTGCCAGTGCGCGGGCAGCAGCACGGCGACCGGGTCGCCCGGCTCGACGTCGTGCTCGTCACGCAGCCAGTTCGCCGTCTTGGCCGCCCAGTTCCGGACGGTGGCCCGCGACAGCTCGACCCGGGTGCCCGCCGCGTCGTCGTAGTGCGTGATGAGGGGCCGGCCGGGGTTCGCCGCGAACAGCGGCGCGAACAGCGCATCCGTGACGGTCATGCCGCCAACCTTGCCACGCTCCCACCCCACCTTGCCGCCCCCACCCCTCACAACCGCGCGTGTCCTACGTTCGCGTCGCGCGTGTCCTACGTCCGGAACACCCGAGTTGAACGTTCAGAACACGGCCCGCCGTCCTGAGCGTTCAACTCGGGGTACGCGAACGTAGGACACGCGCGTTCCGAACGTAGGACACGCGCGTTCTGGATGTAGGACACGCGTGGTTGGTTAGTCGATGCAGGGTGGGGTTGGTTGGGCGGCGGCGCGGTGGCGGGGGCCGTCCAGGGTGAGGAGGTGGGGGGAGGTTAGGCGATTGGGTGAGGTGGAGGTGGGGGTGGGAGACGGAGTGGGGGTGGGGGTTTTGTCGCCCAGGAGGCGGGTGACGAAGGCCTTCACCTCGGCCGGGTCCACGGTGACGATGCTCTGGCCGCGCTCGTTGCGCGCGCCCACGCCGGTCACCGGGATGGTCGCGAACTCGACGTTGCCGCCCGCCAGCCCGCGCGCCTGGTTCGCGAACGTCGCCAGGTCCAGCTTCTCGTCCACCACGATCGACTTGCTCACCGCGTCCAGCAGCCCGGACATCCGCGACGGGTCGGCGAGCGTCCCCGCCGACAGCAGCTTCGACATCGCCGCCGACATGAACACCTGCTGCCGCGTGATCCGCCCGAGGTCGCCGCCCGGGATGCCCTTGCGCTGCCGCACGAACGCCAACGCGTCACCGCCCGAGATCGACTGCACGCCCGCGCGGAAGTCCGCGCCCGAGTCCGGGTCCGACGTGGCCTGCCTCAGGCACACGTCCACCCCGCCGATCACCTCGGTGAGCAGGTAGAACCCGTACAGGTTGATCTCCGCGTAGTGGTCCACCCGCACGCCGGTCAGGTCCTGCACCACCTGCACCAACGCCCGCCGGCCCGCCTGGTCGCCCAGCTTCGACCGCTCGGCCAGGTCGGCCACGCCCTCCGCGGCCAGCCGCTCCATCGTGCGGTACTTCGTCACCCCGTACGCGGAGTTGATCTTCTCCTCGCCGATGTCCGGGATCGGCACGTAGGTGTCCCGCGGGATCGAGACGGCGTGCGCCTTGCTCCCGTCGTGCGGCACCCGCATCACGATGATCGTGTCCGTGTTGACCGTGTCCGTCGCCTCGGTGCGCAACTGCCGCAGCACGTGCTCCGGCAGCGCCACGCCCTGGGCGTCCGTGCGGCTGTCGCTGCCCACGAGCAGGATGTCGGTCGCGCCGTCGTTGGCGGGCGGCGCGTTCGGCACGTCCGACAGCACGGTCAGCACGTCGGTCGTGTTCACGCTCTCCTGCACGCGCTTCAGCGTCGACCAGCCGTACCCGGCCGCCGCCAGGACGGCCGCGGACAGCAGCGCGACGAGAGCGCGTCCCGCGATCACCGCAGCCTTCACCGGCGATTCCTCCTACTGGTGGGTGTCCGTCCAGGCTAACCACCTTCGGCCGGTCGGACGCCCGGGTTCACCAGGAGGTGGGTGTTTCAGTTCACGCAGACCACGCCGTCGGCCGTGATCGGCGGGGTGGAGCTGGTGGTGGGCGTGATCCGCGTCCCGGTGACGTCCGCGGACGCCGGGTCCGACTGGTCCGGCGGCGCGTAGTCGGCGCCGGCGAACACCAGAACCTGCCCCCCGGGCACGGAGTCGTCCTCGACGGCCTCGGCGTTACCGCCCAGGGCGTGGATCACCTTTTCGGCGCTCGCCCGCTCGCCCGGCGCGTGCCGCACGGTCGTCGTGTCGGCGTACGCCGCCGAGGCGGCGGAGCCCCGCGCGAACCCCTTCGCGGCCAACGTGTCGAGCACGGTGGCGGCCAGCCGGTTCACCCCGGCCGCGTTGTAGACGTTGACGGTGATCTGCGAGTTCGGCGGCCCGGCCGGGGTGGTGGTCGTGACCGGGGCCTTCGACGGGTCCTCGTCGGTCGCCAGGCCCTTGATGAACTCGCGCACCCGCGCCGGGTCGACCGGCAGCACGTTGCCGTCGGTCCACGTGTCCGTCGGTTCGCCCACCGGGATGGTGCGGAACTGGATGTTGCCGCCGACCAGGCCGCGCATCTGCTCGGCGAACGTGGTGATGTTCCACCCCTCGCTCAGCACGACCGACTTCTTGACCGCCGTCACCAGCTCCTCCAGCCGCTGGAAGTCGGTCAGCGTGCCGGTGGACAGCACCTTGCGGGCCAGCGCGCCGATGAACACCTGCTGCCGCACGATCCGGTCCAGGTCGCCGCCGGGCAGCCCGTTGCGCTGCCGCACGAACGACAGCGCCTTCGCGCCCTCGATCGTCTGCCGGCCGGCCGGGAAGTCCGCGCCCGAGTCGCGGTCGCGGGTGGCCTGGTTCAGGCACACCTCCACGCCGCCGAGGGCCTTCGTGACCTCGTAGAAGCTGGCCAGGTTGACCTCGGCGTACCGGTCGACCACGATCGCGCCGCCGGTGAGCTGCTCGATGGTCTTGCGCAGCGTCCGCCGGCCCGCGAGCGTCGACTCCAGCTCGATGCGCGCCTCGTCGGTCACGCCCTGCTCGCGCAGCCGCTGCGCGGTCTCGTTCTTCTGCCGGGCCAGCGCCGAGTTGAGCTTGTGCTTGCCGAACCCGTCCGCGATCTCCACGTACGCGTCGCGCGGGAACGAGATGGCCACCGCGCGCGTGCCGTCCTGGGGGATGTGCACCAGGATCATCGTGTCGGTGTTCATGGTGCCGTCCGCCACACCGCCGTTGAGCAGCGCCAGCACCTCGTCGGACAGCGGGTTGCCCTGCGCGTCGGTGCGGCTGTCGACGCCCACCAGCAGGATGTCGATCGCGCCGTCCAGCGGCTTGCGCGCCACCCCGTTGGCGTCCTGGGTGACCGAGGACGGGATCACGTCGGTGGTGGTGATGTCCTCGTCGATGTCGCTGAGGTAGTACCAGCCGTACCACGTGACGACGAGCACAGCCGCCGACAGCAGCGCCAGCAGTGAACGCGCCGTGAGCGCCACTGCACGCAGAGCAGCCGATCCACCGGCTGTTCCGGGCGGACTGGAGTCCACTGCCTGCCTCCCCCGTGTGCTCAGGCGCCCCTGGTCGAGATTAGCCGTCAGGCGGCCGACCGCGCCGACACTCCTCTTATACGGGAGACGCTGTAACAACGAGGTGGGTTACACAGACGGGCCTCGTGACAGACTGCCGTGGGCAACACCGTCAGGGAGGGCGCTGAGCATGCGGGTACTGGTAACGGGAGGAGCCGGGTTCATCGGCTCGCACTACGTGCGGGAGCTGGTGGGCGGCGCGTACCCGGCCTACGCCGACGCCGAGGTGGTGGTGCTGGACAAGCTCACCTACGCCGGCAACGAGGCGAACCTCGCGCCGGTGGCGGACGACCCCCGGCTGACCTTCGTCCGGGGCGACATCTGCGACCGCGAGCTGGTCGCCGACGTGATGCGCCGGGTGGACGTGGTGGTGCACTTCGCCGCCGAGTCGCATGTGGACCGTTCGATCTCCGGGTCGGCCGACTTCGTGCTGACCAACGTGCTGGGCACCCAGGTGCTGCTCCAGGGCGCGCTGGAGGCCGGGGTGGCCAAGTTCGTGCACGTGTCCACCGACGAGGTGTACGGCTCGATCGACGAGGGCTCGTGGACCGAGGACCACGTCCTGGAGCCGAACTCGCCGTACTCGGCGTCCAAGGCGTCCTCGGACCTGCTGGCGCGGTCGTTCTTCCGCACGCACGGGTTGCCGGTGTCCATCACCCGGTGCTCGAACAACTACGGTCCGTACCAGTTCCCGGAGAAGGTCATACCGCTGTTCGTCACCAACCTGGTGGACGGGAAGAAGGTGCCGCTGTACGGCGACGGGCTCAACGTCCGCGACTGGCTGCACGTGGACGACCACTGCCGGGGCATCCAGCTCGTGCTGGAGGGCGGTCGCGGCGGGGAGATCTACAACATCGGCGGCGGCACCGAGCTGACCAACCGGGAGCTGACCGAGCGCCTGCTCGCGGCCACCGGGCGTGACTGGGAGTCGTCCGTGGAACCCGTCACGGACCGCAAGGGGCACGACCGCCGCTACTCGGTGGACATCACCAAGATCAGCACCGAGCTGGGGTACGCGCCGCGCGTCGACTTCGACGAGGGCCTGGCCGCCACCGTCCGGTGGTACCGGGACAACCGGGCCTGGTGGGAGCCGCTCAAGCAGCGCGCGGCCCTGGCCGGCTGATGGCCCTCGCACTCCTGGTGCCCGGCGGCCGCGGCCAGCTCGGGCAGGACGTGGTGGCGGCGACGCCCGGTGACGGGTTGGTGCACGCGCCGTCGTCGGCGGAGCTGGACCTGACCGACGCGGCGGTGGTGGCGGACGCGGTGGCCGTGTTCGCGGCGAGCGCGCGTGACGCGGGGCTGCGGCCGGTGGTCGTGAACGCGGCCGCGTACACGGCGGTGGACGCCGCGGAGACCGACGCCGACCGGGCGTTCGAGGTCAACGCGGTCGGGCCGGGCCACCTGGCGGCGAGCTGCCACGAGCACGACGTGCCGCTGCTGCACGTGTCGACCGACTACGTCTTCCCCGGCGACGGCGACCGGCCGTACGAGCCGACCGACCCGACCGGCCCGCGGTCGGTCTACGGGCGGACCAAGCTCGCCGGCGAGGAACGCGTGCTGTCCACCGCCGCCCGCGCGTGGGTGGTCCGCACGGCGTGGGTCTACGGCGAGCACGGCGGCAACTTCGTGAAGACCATGGCGCGCCTGGCGGCCGCCAACGACACGCTGTCCGTTGTGGACGACCAGGTCGGCTCGCCGACGTGGTCGCTCGACCTGGCGCACGGCCTGGTGGAGCTGGCGGCCGCGGTGGCCTCGGGCGGCACGCCGCCGCGGGTGCTGCACGCGACCGGCGGCGGCGAGACCACGTGGTGCGGTTTCGCCCGCGCGATCTTCGCGGAGCTGGGCCTGGACCCCGAACGGGTCCGCCCGTGCGGCACGGCCGACTTCCCGCGCCCCGCGCCGCGCCCGGCGTACTCGGTGCTGTCCGGCCGGGCGTGGGCGGACGCCGGGCTGACGCCGCTGCGGCACTGGCGGGAGGCGTTGCGGGCGGCGGTCGCCGCGGGAGCCGTGCCCTGAGCGGGGCGGTGCGCGCGGTCACCCTCGCGTCGCGGCCGGACCTGGCCGAGGCGGTGTACGCGATCCCCTACCCGGCCGACTCGCCGCGGTTCATGCGGGGCGACCTGGCGTCCCTGCTCGTGCGGGGACGTCGGGTCGCCGAGCGGTGGCCGCACCTCGTGGTGGCGCTGCTGGACGGCGAGCGGCCCGTCGCGCGCGGGATCATGGTCGGCTTCACGGCGGCCCGCGACGCGCGGCCCCGGTTCCCCGACGGCGGGTGGGACGAGGTCGCGGTGTGGGCGGCCGAGGACGCCATGGACGGTTCCGAGCCCGACACCGCGTGCGCGTTGGAGATCGCGGTGCACCCCGAGTGCCACGGGCGGGGGCTGTCGGGGGAGGTGCTGGCCGCGATGCGGTCGGCCGTGGCGGCGGCCGGGTTGACGTCGTTGCTGGTGCCGTTGCGGCCGCCGGACAAGGCGGCCGAGCCGGGGACGCCGATGGACGTGTACGCGGCGCGTACCCGGGCGGACGGCCTGCCCGCCGACCGGTGGCTGCGCACCCACGTGCGGGCCGGCGGCCGGGTCGAGGGCATCGCGTGGTGCTCGTCCACCGTGCAGGCGACGTTGGCCCGGTGGCGCGCGTGGACCGGGCTGCCGTTCGACCGCGACGGCCGGTGGTCGTGCCCGGTGCGCTGGCCCCGGTGCACGTGGCGGCGTCACAGAACGTAGCCGTGTACGTGGAGCCGAACGTCTGGGTGTCGCACGCCGTGCCGACGCGCTAGGTGGGCTGCCAGGTGACGTTGCCGGGGCGTTCGCCGGTGGCCAGGAACTCCTTCAGCGCGGCCGCGAGGACTGCCACCGGGACGCCGGCGCCGGCCGGGTAGTCGACGTACTCGGAGCGGTACCCGGGGGAGTCCGGGTCGCCCGCCAGGGTCGAGTAGTCGTGGTCCGGGTCGGCGTGGGTCAGGTAGCCGTACCCCTGGTGGACGGCGGCGGCGACGTCGTGGTCGGGGATCCTGGTGGCCCCCGGCGCGCCCAGCAGGCCCTCGGTGTCGGTGATCAGCTCGCGGTCCTGGTGCTCGATCACGGCGGGGCCCGCGCCGGGCTCGGCGAGCCGGCGCAGGAGGGCGTCCACGTCCTCCGGCGCGTCGACGGTCATCTCGTCGGCGGCCTCGACGCCGCGCGCGTCGGTGGTCGGCCACACAGCCGTGAAGCTCATGGCCGGCATCATCGCAGTGGACGCGGTGCGTGACCACCCGAGGGGGTGGTTGGGCCGTTGGGGTGGAGTCGGTTTATCGCACTGGTTTTGCGATCGCACCGTGCGAGAACCTTTCCGCCATGTCCGCGATCGGGCGATCCCCTGAAGCTGCCGCCACCCGCCTCGAAGGCGAGCGGCAGCGGTTCTTGCGTCGCGTCTGTGCCGTGACGGGATCACGGCAGATCTCGTGGAGCGTCCTCAAGCCCGTCCGGTCCGACCGGCAACCCGGGCACTCCTGACCGCCGGCGGCGGATCAGCGCTCCCGGTCCGCCACCGCCCGCGCGGCGCTCGTGCCCCGCAGCACACCGACGATCATCGGCGGCACCATGCCGACCGACGTGACGACGACGGTGGCGAGCAGGGCGCCGTCGCCCGGCATGAACCACGCCACGGCCGCGCCGAGGACGCCGATGACCCCGCCGACGACCGTCGGCGCGCCCGCCGCCTTGTTGGCGACCCGGAACGCCGTCTCGCTGCGCATCGTGGACGGCGTGCGCAGCCCGGCGAACCGGTTGCGGGGCAATCGTTCGGTGAGGCCGAGGTAACCGGTGACGGCGACGACCAGGCCGCCGAACCCGAGCGCGAGCGACACGAGGAGTTCCACCTCCCCATTGTCCGGATCACCGGGCCATGTGCCACGGCGAGTGCCTGCGGGGCGTCGCGCGGTCCGCCTCGGTACCCGTCACCGCCGCGCGGCGCGCCGGTAGGCCGACAGCGTCGCCTCCGCGGTCCGCCGCCACGTGAACCCGGCCGCGTGCGTCCGCCGCGCCACCTGGTCGGCGGGCGTGGGCGGGGTTTCCACGGCCTGGGCCATGGCCGAGGCCAACGCCTCCACGTCACCGACCGGCACGTGCGTCGCGTAGCCGCCGGCGACCTCGCGCAACGCGGGCACGTCGGTGCACACCACGGGCACGTTGCACGCCAGCGCCTCCAGCACCGGCAGCCCGAACCCCTCGTCGCGCGACGGCATCACCAACGCCGCCGCACCCGCCACCACGCTGCGCAGGTCCACGTCGTTGAGGTACCCGGTCCGCAGCACGCGGTCGTCCGAGCCGGCCGTGTGCGGCCCCGCCAGCACCAGCGGCGGCAGGGAGGGGCGCGCGGCGTGGGCGGTCAGCAACGTGCCCAGGCCCTTGCGCGGCCCGCCCGCGCCGACGAACAGCAGGTACTCCGAGGGCAGGCCCAACCGGGCGCGCAGGGCCGGCGACGGCGGGCGGGCGGCGAACCAGGCCGGGTCCACGCCCAGCGGCGTCACGACGATCTTCGACTCCGGCACGCCGAGCCGTTCCACCACCACCTCGGCCACGGCGCGCGTCGGCGTGCACACGACGTCCGCCCGCGTGGCCGACTGCCGCACCAGCTCGGGCAGCCGCCGGTCGGACGGCGGCAGGTCGCCGGGCGCGTCCAGGAACGCCAGGTCGTGGATGGTGGTCACGCCACCGGCACGCAGCGCGGGCGGCAGGACGAAGTTGGTCGCGTGCATGACGTCGGTGATCCCGGCCAGGGACTCCACCGGCGGGAACGGCACGCGCAACCAGAACTGCCGCAGCAGCCGCGCCGACACCGGCAGCCCGCGCGCCACCACGTCGTGCGGCAGCACGGTCCGCAACGCGCGCCAGCCGCGCAACGTGAACGCCACCGCGCGCACGTCCACCTCGTCCAGCATCGACGCCAGCTCCTCGGCCAGCGCCGCGGTGTACCGGCCGATGCCGGTCCGCTGCCCGAGCAGGGGGGTGCCGTCGATCAGCACCCGCAACGGCCTAGCCACGGCCGCGCAACTTCTTCAGCACCCGGCCGGTCGCCCGCCGGGCCACCTCGCCCGCACCGCCGGCGTTGAGGTACTCCTGGACCAGCCGCACGTCCCGCAGCACCTTCTCCCGCCGCCCGAGCGGCCGGTTCGGCACCAGCGACGACGCGCCCGGCAGGCGGTCGGCCGCCGGGCGCGGGTTGCGGCAGAACGCGGTGAGCGGCGCGAGCACGTTCTCCCAGGTGAACCGCTCCCGCACGGCGTCGATGCGCGCCACGCACCCGGCCGCGAACTCCGAGTCGTACAGCACCTTCTCCAACGCGTCGGCGAGCGCGTCCGGGTCCTCCGACGGCACCACGACGCCCAGCCCCTCGCGCCGCACGAGGTCGGCGAACGAGTCGCCGTCGGTGGTCACGATCGGCAGCCCGGCCCACAGGTAGTCCAGCACCCTGGTCCGGAACGCGAAGGTCGTCTCCACGTGCTCGTAGTGCGTGGTCACGCCCGCGTCCGCGTCGAGCAGCCAGTTCTGCCGGTCGTGGTAGGGCACCCAGGTCTCGTTGAAGAACACGTGCTCGCCGACGAGGTCCAGCCGCTCGGCCAGCGCGCGGGTCCGCCCGGCGATGTCCATGTCCGGCACCTCGGGGTTCGGGTGCTTCATGCCCAGGAACACCAGCCGCACGTCCGACCGCCGCGACCGCAGCCGGTCCACCGCGTGCAGCAGGGTCAGCGGGTCGAACCAGCTGTAGACGCCGCCCGCCCACAGCACGACCCGGTCCGACTCGTCGATGCCCAGCGTCGAGCGCAGCCCCGGCCCGGTGCGCTGCGGCGGCTTGCCCGGCAGCCCGAACGGCGCTTCGGCCAGCAGCGAGCGCACGGTCGGGTCGTTGTCGTACAGCGACGGCGTGAGGCGGCCGATCGCGGTGAGGTGGCCGAGCCAGAAGTGCCGCTGCCGCTCGGAGGCGCACAGGAAGAAGTCGCCGCGCCGGAGCTGGTTGTCGATGATCCGGGTGACGCCGACGAGGTCCAGCTCGCGCTGCTCGTCGGTGGAGTCCTTGCCCTGCTCCAGCAGCTCCAGGTGCATGGGGTCGTAGATGTCGCAGACGACGATCTTGGTGTTGCCGGGCTCCTTGAGGAAGCCCAGGTTCTCCAGCACGTGCCCCTGGAGCACGATGACGTCGGCCCACTTCGCGTGCTCGACCAGCTCGCGCGGCGCGGCGCGGCCCACCGGGAACGACGCGTCGGGCGGCTCGCACCGGGCGTTGGTCGTGACCAGCCGGACGTCGTGCTCGCCGGACAGCACGTCGGCCATGTGCCACGCCCGGATCGCGGGGCCCGCCATCCGGTCGGAGATCGCGTCGCCGGTGACGACCAGCACCCGGCGCGGCCGGCCGAACACCTCCTCCAGCCCGAACACCTCGACCAGCACGTCGTGCGCGGCCAGGTAGCGGGGCAGCGGGTAGGCGGGCTCCAGGGCCTTGCGCATCAGCGGCACCAGGTCGGCGTCGGTCACCCGGCGCGCGGCCTGCTCGGCCCGGCGCGACTCGGCCAGCGACGGCAGCAGCTCCACGAACCGGTCGACGGCGAGGAACCCGGCCAGCGCCTGCCGCGGCACGGGCACGGGGGCGCGGTCGTCGGCGGGGTCGGCCGGGCGGCGGGTGATCTCCAGCTGGGTGGCGTCCAGCTCGCCGCGGGCGGTGGCGCGGCGGACGACCAGGGCCAGGGCCGCGGGCAGCACCTTGGCCAGGGTCTCGTCGGAGAAGTTCTTGTAGAGCGCGGCGAGGGCGTTGCGCTCCAACAGGTACAGCTCGCGACTGGTGTCCACGGTGGACATCGACGCGTGGTGCCGGTGGTAGGTCAGCGAGGTCGGCACGTACCGGACGCGCCAGCCGCGCAGGTTCATCCGCCAGCCGAGGTCGACGTCCTCGTAGAACATGAAGAAGCGCTCGTCGAACCCGCCCAGCTCGCGGAACACCGAGGTCCGCGCCACGAGCGCCGAGCCGGTGCCGAACAGCACGTCGCGCGGCGCGTCGTGGGAGCCGTCGTCCGGCTCGCCCGCGTGCCGCTTGTAGCCCATGCCGAACCAGGTGAGGCCGCCGTCGACGAAGTCGATCGCGCGGCCGTCCCAGTCCAGCACCTTGCTCGCGACCGCGCCGACGGTCGGCTCCGCCCGCAGCACGCGCACGGCCTCGCGCAGCCACCGCGGGTGCGGGCGGGCGTCGTTGTTGAGGAACGCGACCACCGACCCGCGCGCGCTGCGCACGCCCAGGTTGCAGCCGCCCGCGAACCCCAGGTTGGTCGGCGCTTCGACCACCTCCGCGTTCGGCGCGGCGGCCCTGATGCGGTCGGCGCTGCCGTCCCCCGAGGCGTTGTCGACCACGATGACCTGGAGTTTTTCCGCCGGGTAGTCGAGGTCGCCGAACAACGCGCGCAGGCAGGTGGTGGTGTCGTCGGCGCCGCGGTAGTTGACCACGACCACCGAGACGTCAGGCAGGGTCCCTTGCTCCACGGGCTAACTCTGCCTCATCACGCTCCGCAGCGTGCGGTCACCGTGCCCTACGCCCCGGCGTCGGGGTCCCGGTCGGGCTTCGACTCCTCGTCCTCCGGCGGCGGACCGGCGGGCAGGCTCTCCCGGTGCCACTCCACGGTGATCTTGACGTGCGCCTCGGCGGAGGACTTGGCGATGGCCAGCGCCGCGCTGGAGCTGACCTTGAGGCCGATCTCCACGGCCACCTTGTCCGGTCGCGGCGACGGCATGCTGCCGATCTTCGCGGCCACCGACCGGGCCACCTTCTTGGCCCGCTCGATGCCGTTCTCCAACGTCTCCTCGGCGCGTTCCACCGGGTTCCAGCGGCCCGCGCGCACCGGGCCGTCGTACTCCTCGTCCAGCTCGAACGGCACCAGCTCGCCGTCCTCCGTGCGCACCTCGACGTACTCGGCCACCGTGCTCCTCTCCTCGACGCCACTCGCCTCGGACCGGCGCCCGCCCGACCACCCGGCGCCGCCCTGCCGGCCCGCCCACTCCCGCCACACCACGCGCCGGTCCACTGTCGCACGTCGGCCGATCCGCCACCGCTGGATCGCCGTGATCGGCAGCCTCAGCAGCACCTCCAGCAGCACCCGCAGGCGCAGCGGCACGTGGAAGTTGGCCGCGTCGGGCCGGGTGCGCCGGACCGGCAGCAGGGCCGTGATCGCCGCGAACCTGGCCAGCTCGCGCAGGGCGGTGCGCGCCGGCGCGCACCGCAGGAGCGTCAGCAGCCGGTTGCGCTCGTTCCAGCGGTGGAACGGGCGGGAGCCGGGTTCGGTGCTCGCGCCGTGCCGGTGGTGGACGCGGGCCTCGCCGACCGACAGCACCCGGTGGCCCGCCAGCCGCAACCGCCACGCCGTGTCGGTGTCCTCGTAGTAGCAGAAGAACGCCGCCGGCACGCCACCCGCGCGGACCAGCGCCTCCCGCCGCAGCAGGGCCGCGCCGCCGCAGAAGCCGAACACCTCGCGCCCGGCCGTCACCAGGTCCGCCCCGTGCCCGTCCGCGGTGAGCCGGACCCCGACCGACTGCGTCGAGCCGTCGGCCAGCAGCAGGGTCGCGGACGCGGCGGCCGCGTCGGGCGTGGCGTCGAGGGCGTCCTCCAAGGCCGCCAGCCAGCCGTCCTCCGGCGTCGCGTCGTCGTTGAGCCAGGCCACGTACTCCGTGGTGATCCCCGGCAACGCCGCCGCCAGACCGCCCGCGTAACCGCGGTTGACGGGCAGGCGCAGCACCTCCGGGCGGCTCGGGTGCGCCGCGACCAGCCCGGCCGTGCCGTCGTCGGAGGCGTTGTCCAGCACGAGCGTCCGATGTGGACGCTGCCGGGCGAGGGCGTCGAGGCAGGCCGTGACGTGCTCCCGGCCGCGCCACGTCACCACGACCACCGTCGTGCGGGGGTTCGACACGGCGTGAGACGGTACGCCACGTGCCCGACCTCGGGGGGGTCGACCTGCCGGCTAGCTGACGTTGATCCCGCCGGTCGCCCGCCGCAGCTCCGGGATCCGCTCACCGGGGAGCCGGTGGAGCTTCTCCGCCGCGTCCCGTGTCAGCGCGAGCGTGGCGACCCTGTCGAAGCTGACTTCGTAGTCGCCATCGGCAGTGACCGACTCGATGAAATCCGCCTCGCCGGACACCCTGTAGTAGACCGAGTGCTCGACCGGGTCGGACTTGCCGGGCTGCATCGCCATGTGTGGACAACTCTCCTCTGCGTTGTTGTTCCGCTGCTCCACCCGGAGCAGGGCTATCTAGATAGGTGATCAGCGCTGAAGTTGCACACATGACCCAAGGCTGTCTAGATAGGTTCTACGATGGGGTGATGGTGCAGATGAGGCCGTGGGTCGAGATCGCCGAGGAACTCCGGAGGGAGATCGACCGGGGCGTCTACGGCCCCGGTGAGCGACTGCCCTCCGGTAGCGAGCTGATGAGCCGCTTCGGCGTCGCACGGCAGACCGTGCAGAACGCGATCGACCAACTCCGCGCCGAAGGATTGGTGCTGAGCGTGGCGGGCAGGGGTTGGTTCGTCTCGGAGCGGAAGCCGATCGTTCGGCTCGCTCGCAACCGCCTGAGCAAGGCAGAACGGACCGCGGGCCGCGGAACGTTCATGTCGGACGCCGCGGCGGGGAAGTGGAAGCCCGCGGTCACGGTGAAGATCCGGCGCGGGCAGGCGCCCGAAGACGTCTGCTCCTACCTCGGGCTGGACCCGGGAGGGGAGCGCGAGGTGGTCGTGCGGGACCGGGTCATGCGCGCCGACGGCGAGGTGGTGCAGCTCGCCGTGTCCTACCTCCCTGTCGACGTCGCCGCCGGCACCCGGCTCGAAGAGGCCGACACCGGACCGGGCGGGGCTTACGCGCGACTGGAGGAGATGGGCTTCGAGCTGACGCACTTTACCGAGGTGGTGTCGGCACGCTCACCGCGACCGCGAGAGGCGGAGCTGTTGCAGATCCCGTTCGGCTTCCCCGTGATCCAGGTGATCCGGGTGGCGTTCGCGGGCGACCGCGCGGTGGAGGTCAACCACATCACCATGAGCAGCGAGCGCTACCAGCTGGTGTACCAGATCGACGCCGACTGACGCGGGTTGTCGAGGCGAGCCTCGCGTGGGTCGGCACGTCAGGCGCACCGGTTGGAACCGGCGTGAGACGGTACGCCACGTGCCCGACCTCGTTGTGCTGACCGAGCAGTTGCTGGCGCCGGTGCCGGGTGGCACCGGCCGGTACACCCGTGAGCTGGCCGCCGCGCTCGCCGCCACCGCGCCCGACGGGTGGACCGTGACCGGGGCCGTGAGCAGGCACGCGGACGTGTCGGCGGCCGTGGTGCCCGGTGTGCGGGGGCCGCGGGTGCTGCCGTTGCCCCGGCGCGCGTTGGTCGCCGCCTGGGAACGGGGTGTGCCGTACCGGCCGGGAGGCGACTCGGTGCACGCGTTCACGCCCTTCGCGCCGCCGCGCGGCCGGGTGGTGGTGACCGTGCACGACACCGTGCCGTGGACCCACCCGGAGACCTTGACGCCCCGGGGCGTGGCGTGGCACCGGCGCGCGATCGGCCGCGCGGTGGCGCGGGCCGGCGCGATCGTCGTGCCCACGGCCGCGGTCGCCGAGGAGCTGCGCCGGCACGCGCCCGGACCCGCGCCGGTCCACGTGGTGGGCAACGGCGTCACCGCGTTCCCGGCGGAGGAGCCGGTGGACGTGCCGCCCCGGTACGTGCTCGCGATCGGCACCGTGGAGCCCCGCAAGGGGTTCGACCTGCTGGCGTCCGCGACCGCCGAGCTGGACGTGCCGCTGGTCGTGGTCGGCCCGCCCGGCTGGGGCGGGGTGGACCTGCGCGCCCCGCACGTCCACCTCCTGGGCAGGCTGAGCGACGCGCAATTGGCGTTCGTCCTGCGGCGGGCCGCGGTGCTGGCCGCGCCGAGCCTGGCCGAGGGCTTCGGGCTGCCGGTGGTGGAGGCGATGGCGGCCGGGGTGCCGGTGGTGCACTCCGACGCGCCCGCGCTGGTCGAGGTGGCGGGCGGGGCGGGGGTGACCGCGGCGCGGGGCGATCGTGCGGCGCTCGTCACAGCCCTGCGGTCGGTGCTGGCCGACGCGGACCTCCGCGACCGGCTGATCACCGCCGGTCGCCGTCGAGCCGAGGCTTTCACCTGGGAAAACGCCGCGCGGTCGGTGTGGCGCGTCCACCTCGGTCTGTTTCGTCCTTGAACCGTTTGCGCCATTCCCGGTCAACCTGTGGGCCGTCCGCCGTACCCTTCACCGCGTGTCACCCGCCGAACCCAGCGTGCTGATCGACGCCACCGCCGTGCCGACCGACCGGGGTGGCGTCGGGCGGTACGTGGACTCCCTGGTGGCGGCGCTGGACGCGGACGGCGCACGGCTCAGCGTGGTGTGCCAACCCCGTGACGCCGCGCTCTACGCGTCGCTGGCCCCCCGGTCGCGGGTCGTCCCGGCGGCCGAGGCGGTGGCGACCCGGACCGCGCGGTTGACGTGGGAGCAGACCACCCTGCCGCGGCTGGCGAACCGGCTCGGCGTGGCGGTCGTGCACTCGCCGCACTACACCGTGCCGCTGGCCAACCGCGCGGCGTCGGTGGTGACGTTGCACGACGCGACCTTCTTCACCGACGCGGTGCTGCACTCGTCGGTCAAGGCGCGCTTCTTCCGGGCCTGGACCAGGGCCTCGCTGCGGCGGGCGTCGCTGTGCATCGTGCCGTCCCGGGCGACCGCCGACGAGCTGGCCCGGGTCGCCGGCGCGGACCGGCGGCTGCTGCACATCGCCCAGCACGGCGTGGAGACGGAGCGGTTCCACCCGCCGAAGCCGGAGGAAGTGGCCGAGGTCCGGCGGATGCTCTCGCTGGGGGACACGCCGTACGTGGCGTTCCTGGGCGCGTTGGAGCCGCGCAAGAACGTCCCGGCGCTCATCCGCGGGTTCGCGCAGGCGTGCCGCGACCGGCGCGACCCGCCCGCGCTCGTGCTCGCGGGCCAACCCGGCTGGGACAGCCAGGTGGAACGGGCGCTGGACGCCGTGCCGCACCGGTTGCGCGTGATCCGGGCGGGCTACCTGCCGTTCCCGTCGCTGGCCGGGTTCCTCGGGGGCGCGGAGCTGGTGGCCTACCCGTCGCTGGGCGAGGGGTTCGGGCTGCCCGTGCTGGAGGCGATGGCGTGCGGCGCGCCCGTGCTGACGACGCGGCGGCTGAGCCTGCCCGAGGTGGGCGGCGACGCGGTGGCGTACTGCGGGGTCGGCGCGGGGGACATCGCGGCGGCCCTGTCCGAGCTGCTGGACGACCCGGCGCGGCGCGCCGAGCTGGCGTCGGCGGCGGTCGTGCGGGCCAAGGACTTCTCCTGGGCCACGTCGGCGGCCCGGCACCGGCTGGCCTACGAGCGCGCCGCGCGCTCGCACCGGCGGCGTTGACCCCGACGCACCGCGCTCGCACCGGCGGCCGTTGACGCCCACTCGCCGCGCTCCCACCGGCGCGTTAACGCCCACGCGCCGTCACCACTAGGGTGGCCGGCGTGACGCGTTACGGAGACGAGCTGGCGGTGGTGACCGTCACCTACTCGCCCGGCGAGACCCTGGACACCTTCCTGTCCACGTTGGCGGAGGCCACCACCCGACCGGTGTCGGTGGTGCTGGCGGACAACGGGTCCACCGACGGCGTGCCGGAACGCGCCGCCGCCGAGCACCCGCACGTCACGTTCCTGCCGACCGGGGGCAACCTCGGCTACGGCGCGGGCGCGAACCGCGGCGTCGCGTCGCTGCCGGAGTCGGTCGGGTGGGTCGTGGTGGCGAACCCGGACCTGTCCTGGGGCGTGGGCAGCCTGGACGTGCTGCTGGAGGCGGCGAAGCGGTGGCCGCGCGGCGGCGCGTTCGGGCCGCTGATCCGGGAGCCGTCCGGCGCGGTGTACCCGTCGGCCCGGCTGCTCCCGTCGCTGGGGC
Source organism: Actinosynnema sp. NPDC004786 (assembly GCF_053601135.1). Taxonomy (NCBI): domain Bacteria; kingdom Bacillati; phylum Actinomycetota; class Actinomycetes; order Pseudonocardiales; family Pseudonocardiaceae; genus Actinosynnema; species Actinosynnema sp. NPDC004786. The sequence goes on from NZ_JBSGBG010000013.1 coordinate 190,175, forward strand.
GCGGGCTGGGGCACGCGGTGTTCACCCACGTCTGGCCGTCCAACCCGTGGTCGCGGGACTACCGGCAGGCCGCCGCCGCGCCGCGCGAGCGCACCGCCGAGTGGCTGTCCGGGTCGTGCCTGCTGCTGCGCCGCGAGGCGTTCGACTCGGTCGACGGCTTCGACCCCCGGTACTTCATGTACTTCGAGGACGTCGACTTGGGCGACCGCCTCGGCCGCGCCGGCTGGCTGAACGTGTACGTGCCGGACGCGGAGGTCGTGCACATCGGCGGCCACTCCACCCAGCGCGCGTCCAAGCGCATGCTCGCCGCCCACCACTCCAGCGCCTACCGCTACCTGGCCGACCGCCACCGCGGCCCTCAGTGGGCACCGCTCCGCCTGGCCGTGCGCGCCGGGCTGTCGCTGCGCCTGCGACTGCTGACCCGCTGATCGCGGTCCACCCCCGGCCGTCGCGGTGGATGACGGCGGTCACATGGCGCGGTAGTCGCGGGGGGAGAAGCGGGGGCCCCGGCGGGGTTTGGTGACGCCCGACGCGAGGACGTAGCGGACGGCGCGGTGGCGTTGTGGTGCGTACGGTGCCAGGACTTCGGCCATGCCGTCGTCGTCCAGCGGGCCTCCGGCCAGTGCCCAGCCGACGATGCCGGACAGGTGGTAGTCGCCGAAGCTGACCGCGTCGGGGTCGCCCCAGGCCCGCTGCGCGACCTCGGCCGCCGTCCAGACGCCCACGCCGGGCACCTTGCACAGCAGGTCACGGCCCTCCCGGCCGCCCAGTTCGGCCGCGCGCTCCAACCGGTGCGCGACCTGCGCCGCCGCGATGATCGCCCGTCGCCGGCCGCCGTCGACGCCGGCCCGGTGCCACTCCCAGTCCGTGATGCCCAGGACCGCGCGGGGCGTCGGGGGCACGTGCAGGCCGGGCGCGCCGGGGGCGGGCGTGCCGAACCTGCGGGTCAGCTCGCGGTAGGACCGGAACGCCTCGACGCCGGTCACCTTCTGCTCCAGGATCGCGGGCAGCAGGGCGTCCCAGACGCGGCCCGTCGCGCCGAGCCGCAGGCCCGGCCGCCGTCGCCGCACCTCCGCGACCAGCGGGTGGTGGCACTCGAACGCCGAGTCGTCGTCGGCCGCGCCGAGCAGCGCCGGCAGGCCGTCGAGCAGCCAGTCCGCGCCGTCGCCCCAGGCGGTGGCCTCCACCACGTCCGTGCGGCGGACGTGCAGCGTGCCCGGCCCGGCCGGGGTGTTGGCGGCCAGCCACACCCCGTCGTCGGCGCGGAACGTCGGGTCGCCCGGACCCCGCCGCAACGGCAGCAGCAGCGCGGCGAGGTCCAGCGGGAACGTCGGCGTCCAGGTCCTAGTCGGCATCGGTGGCCGTCACACGTCGGCGGAGAACCGCACACCGCCCTCCGGGAGGACGACGCCCGGCCACACGCGTGCGCCGTTGATCAGCTCGCAGCCCGCGCCGATGACCGCGTTGTCGCCGATCACCGCGTCGGACACCACGGCGCCGGCCTGGACCAGCGAGTTCGCGCCGAGCACGCTGCGCTCCACGCGCGCGCCCTCGCCGACGACCGCGCCGTCGAACAGCACCGAGCCGTCGACCACCGCGCCGGCGGCGACCGTGCAGCCGCGGCCGACCGTCGTGCCGCCCTTCACCACCGCGCTCTCGTCCACCGCGGCGCCGTCGAGGATGACCGCGTCACCCTGCGACGTGAGGGCGTCGGTCGGCGCGATCCCGCGCACCAGGTCCGCCGAACCCTGCACGAACGCGGCCGGCGTGCCCAGGTCGAGCCAGTACGACGCGTCGACGTGCCCCTGGACGCGGGCGCCGGCGGCCAGCAGGCCGGGGAACGTCTCCCGCTCCACCGACACCGGCCGACCCGCCGGGATGCCGTCGATCACCTCGCGGCGGAAGACGTAGCAACCCGCGTTGATCTGGTTCGTCGGCGGGTTGTCGGTCTTCTCCAGGAACGCCGTGACGCGGCCGTCGGCGTCCGTGGGCACGCAGCCGAACCGGCGCGGGTCGTCCACCTGCACCAGGTGCAGCGTCACGTCGGCCTCGGCGCGGCGGTGCGTCTCGACGACGGCCCGCAGGTCGACGCCCGACAGGATGTCGCCGTTGAACACCACGACGTCGGGTTCGCGCAGCTTGTGGGCGACGTTGCGGATCGCGCCCGCCGTGTCCAGGGGCACGTCCTCGACCACGTACTCCAGCTCCAGGCCGAGCGCCGCGCCGTCGCCGAAGTGCTCCTGGAAGACCTCGGCCTTGTAGGACGTGCCGAGGACGACGTGGGTGATGCCGACCGCCCGGATCCGGGACAGCAGGTGGGTGAGGAACGGCACCCCGGCGGTGGGCAACATCGGCTTGGGGGCGGACAGTGTCAGCGGCCGCAGCCGGGTTCCCTTGCCCCCGACCAGAACCACTGCCTCCGCGCCGTGCAGCTCCGACATGCCGTTTTTCCTCCCGCGCTTACTTCCACCCGTGGTTTGCGAATACTCTGGCACGAGCACTCCGGCGGCACGGGCAGTGGTCCGTGTCGACGAGCGCCACCGATCGGCACGCCGGCGTCCCCGCCGGCCCAAGGCACCCGCAGGAGAGATCCGGATGGACCCCCGCGCTCGGGCCGACGCGGCGCTGGCCCGTGCTCGTGCACGTGGCATCCACGTCGTGACGCCGGACAACATGACGTCACCCATGGACTCGTCGGCGACCCAGCAGATCCCTCGCGCCGTGGTCAACGCGGCCGACCCGCGCGGTGCCGACCCCGACTCGACCATGGTCCTGTCCGCGCACGTCGCCGCAGGTCAGCCCGCCCCGCCACCGCCTCCCGCGCCCGAACCCGAACCGGAGCTGCGCGTGGCCCCGGGCCCGGTCCCGACCGTCCAGCAGGTCCCGGCCGCCCGCCCGACCCTGTCCCAGCGCCTCTCCGGCGGCCAACCCCAACACCGCCCCGGCCTGACCCAACGCCTGAACGGCGACTCCTGACCTCGAGAGTCCAACCTTCACGCCGCGAGAGTCCAACACTCACGGCGCGTGAGTCCTACGTTCGGGGCCCGAGAGTCCAACGTCCAGGACACCTGAACTCAACACTCGCCGCCCACCGCTCGTCGTGAGCGTTGAATTCAGGGTGCGCGAACGTAGGACTCTCGAGCGTCGGAGGTTGGACTCACGCGGGGGTTAGGGGAGGTGAGGAGTGGCGGCGGTCAGGATCGGATGCAGGTCGGTCGAGTCGGGGGGCAGGGCGGTCACCGGCCACCAGGCCAGGTCCAGCGACTCGGTGCTGCGCAGCGGCGCGGCGTCGAGCGGGGCGCGGACCAGGAAGCGGACGTCGAAGTGGCGCGTCGGCTTGCCCAGCGAGCACGTGATCGGGTGCACGTCCAGGTGGATCGGCTCCGGCGAGATCCGCAGGCCCGCGATCCCCGACTCCTCCGTCGCCTCGCGCAGCGCCGCGCCGGCGAGCGTCGTGTCCGACGGCTCGCAGTGCCCGCCCAACTGCAGCCACCGGCCCACCCGCGGGTGCAGGGTCAGCAACGTCCGATCACCGGACGCGTCCACCACCAGCGCCGACGCGGTGACGTGCCCCGGCTCGCACGACCGCAGGCACGCGTCCTCCCGGGCCGCCAGGAACCCCAGGTAGGCCTGCCGCAGCGACTCCTGCGCCGGGTCCGCGGGACGCCACGAGGACAACGTCGCCACCGCGTCGGCGTGCAGACCGGCGTTCACAGCTCCAGGAACCTCTCGTCCAGCCCGCTCAACTCCCGCGGCGTCAGCTCCTGCTCCGGGTGCCCGATCGCCACCGCGCCCAGCGGCTCCCAGCCCTCCGGCAGCCCCAGCACGTCCCGCACCACGTCCGCGCAGAAGATCGTCGACGACACCCAGCACGACCCGAGCCCCTCGGCGGCCAACGCCACCAGCAGCCCCTGCACCGCCGCGCCGCCCGCGACCGTGAACATGGTCCGCTCCGCCTCGGCACGTCGCTCGTCCGGGTAGGCGTGCGCGCCCTCCCGCACCAGGAACGGCACCACGACCTCCGGCGCGTCGCGCAGGATGTCGCCCCGGGCGACCCGCGCCGCGATCCGCTCCTCGGACAGCCCGTCGCCCCGCAGGTCCGCCCGCCACCGCTCGGCCATCGCGTCCAGCAGCTCGTCCCGCCCGGCCGTCAACCGCACGAACCGCACCGGCCGCGTGTGGTGCGGCGCGGGCGCGGTCAACGCGGCGCCCACCGCCCGCCGCACGGCCTCCACGTCGACCGGCGAGGGGGCGAACGACCGCACCGAACGCCGCAGCAGCACCGCCTCGGCCCGGCCCCGCGCCACCGCCTCGGCCGTGCCCAGCCGGAACAGGTCGTCCTCGACCGGCCGCGCCAGGTCGCGCGCGGACGACCCGTCGTCGGACACCGGCAGCCCGCGCACCACCGCCACCGGCACCGCGCCCAGCTTGCCCTTCACCAGGTCGGCCGCCGCCGCGATCTCGTCGGCCACCGCGACCTCGGTCACCACGAGGGAGTTGCCGTGCCGGTCCACCGAACCCGCGTACCGGTGCAGCACGGCCAGCCCGGACGCGCCGATCGCGGCGTCCGTCTGCCCCACCCGCCACGCCCGGCCCATCGTGTCGGTCACCACGACCGCCACCGAGACGCCCAGCCGCGCCGCCAGCGCCGCCCGCAGCGCCGCCGCCGACCCGTCCGGGTCCACCGGCAGCAACGCGATCTCGTCACCGGCCACGTTCGACGCGTCCACACCGGACGCCGCCTGCACGATCCCGAGCTTGTTCTCGGTGATCAACGTCCGCCCGCGCCGCGCCAGCACGCGCACCGACTCGGCCTCGACCCACTGCCGCCGCACGGCGTCGCGGGCCTCGGGGTCGGCCGGCACCGACACCAGCCGACCTTCCACTTTGGACAACACCTTGGACGTCACCACGACGACGTCGCCGTCGGCCAGCCAGGGCGCGGCCTCGGCGAGCGCTCCCGCCAGGTCGTCACCGGGCCGGAACTCCGGCAACCCGGTCACCGGCAGCAACGTGATCGGCGCGGGGGCCGCGTGGTCAGCCAACGTCGACACCGGCCAGTTCCAGCGCCGCCCGCGCCATCGCCGCCGTCGCGTCCACATCGGACATCAGCAGCGGCACGGCGCGCACCGCCACGCCCGGCACGTCCGACCGGTCGCCGGTGTGCACGAGCCAGCCGTCCAGCACGCCCTGGTCCGTGGTCTTGCGCGACCCGTAGTACCGGCCGACGGCCTCGGCCGAGGTCTCCACGCCGATCGCCGACAGGCACGCGTCCGCCATCCCGCGCAGCGGCTTGCCGCCGACGATCGGGGAGAGCCCCACCACACCGGCCTCGGTCTTGCGCAACGCGTCGCGCACCCCGGGCACGCCCAGGATCGTGTTCACGCTCACCACCGGGTTCGACGGCGCGATCAGCACCGCGTCGGCGTCGCGCAGCGCGTCCAGCACGCCCGGCGCGGGCGTCGCCGTCTCCACCCCGACCGACGCGAACGACCGCGCGGGCAGCTGGGCCCGGTGCTTGACCCACCACTCCTGGAAGTGGATCGCCTTCTCGCCCTCCTCGGTCGTCACGACCACGTGCGTCTCGACCCGGTCGTCCGACATCGGCAGCAGCCGCACGCCCGGCTGCCAGCGGTGGCTCAACGCCTCGGTGACCGCCGACAGCGGGTAGCCCGCGCGCAGCATCCGGGTCCGCACCAGGTGGGTGGCGATGTCGCGGTCGCCCAGGCCGAACCACGTCGGGTCCGCGCCGTAGGCGGCCAGCTCCTCCTTGACCGACCAGGTCTCGCCCGCGCGCCCCCAGCCGCGCTCCTTGTCGATCCCGTCACCCAGGGTGTACATGCAGGTGTCCAGGTCGGGGCAGATCCGCAACCCGTGCATCCACACGTCGTCACCCGTGTTCACCACGGCGGTGATCTCGTGCTCCGGACCGGCCAGCAGGCTCCTCAGCCCGACCAGGAACCGCGCCCCGCCAACCCCGCCAACCAGTACGACGACCTTCACGAGTCGCCATCCTCCCACCGAGGGCTCAGCGCCAGAACAGGAAGGTGCCCTGCCCGATGGCCGCCAGCCACCGGTCGCCGCCGATCAGCTCGAACACGGTGTACCCGGCCTCGAAGAACAGCCGGCCGATGGTCGGGAACCCGATCAGCACGGCGAAGAGCACGAACGGGGCCCACATCCGCGCCTTCGCGCCGAACTGCCGCGCCGAGTACGACATGTACGGCTCGATCGCGCCCCACCCGTCCAGGCCGGGGATCGGCAGGATGTTGAGCACGAACGCGAGGACCTGCACGGCCGCCAGGTACGACAGCGCCGCCGCCAAACCCGGGGGCGGCGTGAAAAGGATCACCGACAGCGACAGCAGCACGCCGAGCACCAGGTTGCTGAGCGGCCCGGCCAGCGACACCATCGACTCCACCCGCCGGTCGCGCAGGGCGTGGTGGTTGATCCACACCGCGCCGCCGGGCAGCGGGATGCCGCCGAACGCCAGCAGCACCAACGGCAGCACGATGCTGAACACCGGGTCGGTGTAGCGGCGGATGTCGAGGGTCAGGTACCCCTTGGCCTGCACGGCGTAGTCGCCGCCGCGGTAGGCCACGATCGCGTGGCCGAACTCGTGCAGGCACAGCGAAACCGCCCACCCGCCGAGGACGAACAGCACCGTGCCGGCGGTGAGCGCGGCGTCGGAGCCGTCGAACAGGGTCAGCACGGCGCCCGCCACCGTCACCGCGAGCAGGCTGAGGAACAGTGGACTCGGTCGCACCGCTGATCGCTTCACCCCTCCAGTGTGGCCTCCCGGGGCCGTCCGGTCACAAGGCCGTCCGTTGGGCCATCCGGGCAGCGGTCATCGCTCGGCGCACCGCCTCACTCACCGTCTGTGCTGTCAGTCAAGGCTTTTCAGGCCATCTGCGCGAATATCCCCCGACCTGTGGACTCCGCTTGACCGCGTGTTGTGACACAGGTGTAATCACATCGGTGTCATTCGTCGTTGTGGGGACGGCGAGTGGTGTCCGCCAACCGGGGAGAGCGGAAGGCGAGGAGGCGGACTATGCAGGAATTCGACGGGGGTCGCATCGTGGACGGGGACGTCCCGGCACCGGAGCCGGTCGTGCTCGACCTGTTCGACGCGGCCGACGAGCAGGACTGGCAGGAGCGCGCCCTGTGCGCGCAGACCGACCCGGAGGCGTTCTTCCCGGAGAAGGGCGGCTCGACCAGGGAGGCCAAGCGGATCTGCCTCGGCTGCGAGGTGCGCTCCGAGTGCCTGGAGTACGCCCTGCAGCACGACGAGCGCTTCGGCATCTGGGGCGGGTTGTCCGAGCGCGAGCGGAGGAAGCTCAAAAAGCGCGCCGGGTGATCGCCCGCGCGCTCGCTCTGGCTTACCGTGGGCGTCCCACGGCGTAGTCGGAGCAACGAGGAGCGGCACTTGACGAGCGGGGCCACTCCGCGGCTGCGCACCGCGCCCGTGCTGGCGGTGCTGGTGTGCCACGACGGCGAGCGGTGGCTCGGCACGGCGCTCTCGGCGCTGCGCCGCCAGCGGCCGCGCCCCCGGCACGTGATCGCGGTCGACACGGGTTCCGTGGACGGGACCGCGAAGCTCCTCGCCGAAGCCGCCACCGGTCCCGATCGGGTGATCGACGGCGTGCTGACGCTGCCCCGCGGCACGGGGTTCGGCGCGGCCGTGCACGCCGCCGTCGGGCACGCCGTGGGTCGCTGGGGCGACCCGGGCGCGTGGCTGTGGCTGCTGCACGACGACTGCGCCCCCGAACCGGACTGCCTGTCCGCGCTGCTGACCGCGGCCGAGGTGTCGCCGTCCGCGGCCGTGCTGGGCCCGCTGAGCCTGGACTGGGCCGACCCGCGGCTGGTGGTGGAGGCCGGGCTGTCGACCGACGCGTCCGGCCACCGGCAGACCGGCATGGGCCGGGTGGAGTCCGCCGGGTCCTTCCAGCAGAGCACCGAGGCGCTGGCCGTGCCGTCGGCGGGCTCGCTGGTGCGCCGCGCGGTGTGGGAGGAGGTCGGCGGCTACGACCGCGCGATGCCGTTGCTGCGCGACGACATCGACTTCGGCTGGCGCGTCAACCTCGCGGGCCACCTCGTGCTGTCCGTGCCCGTGGCGCGGATGCGGCACGCGCGGGCGGCGGCCCGCGGCACGCGGCGGCTGGACGCGGCGGTGGCCCGGCCGGGGCCGGCCGTGCGTGGCGTGGACCGGGCGCACGGGCTGCGCACGTTCCTGGTCAACTGCGGCACGGTCTCGTTCGTCCTGGGGCTGCCGCGGATCGCCGTGCTCGCGGTGCTGCGCGCCCTCGGGTTCCTGCTGCTGCGGCGGTTCTCCGACGCGCACGCCGAACTGGGCGCGTTGCGGTACCTGCTGAGCGGGCGGGCCGGGCTGGTGGCCGGACGTGCCGCACGGCCCGCGCACGGGGTCGTGCGGGGCCTGTTCACCAGTCGGGTCACCAGGTTGCGCAACGCGGTCAGCGCCGCGTCGGCCGCGCTGATCCGGCGGCGGGTCGAGGCGGACCTGGCGCTGGGCCGGCTGCCGGAGGACGAGGCGTGGCCGCGCGCGTGGTCGCTGCCGTCCGAAGTGGAGCGTCCGGCGGTCGGCCCGTCGGCGCTGCCGGCCGGCGTGCTGTCCCGGCGTCGCCCGGTGCGCGCGACCGGCGGGCTGCGGCGTCCGGCGGTGACCGTGCCGGTGGAGGCGGCGCTGCCCCCGGCGTTGCGGCCCTCGCCCAAGCCGCGACCGTCGCCCGTGCCGCGCGGGGCCACCGCGCCGGCGTCGCCGGGCCTGGTGTTCGTGGAGGTGGACCGGGCCCGGTTGCTGTGGTCGCTGCTCCTCGGCCCGCCGTTGTTGCTGGTGGTGGGCCTGACCGTGGTCGGGGTGCTGGCCAACGCCTCCCGGATCGGGCTCGACCTGAGCGGCGGGCGGCTGCTGCCGGTGGGCGACCTGGCGAGCACCTGGTCGTCCTACCTGGCGTCCTGGCATCCGGTGGCGGGCGGGACGACCGCGCCCGCGCCGGCCGCGCTGGCGGTGCTGGGCACGGTCGGCGCGCTGCTCGGGTCGCCCGCGGCGGTGGTGGCGGTGCTGTTCCTCGGCGACGCGCCGCTGGCCGGGCTGCTGGCGTACGTGGCGTCACGGCGGGTGCCGGTGCGGCGGCCCGTGCGCGCGTTCGTGGCGGCGGCGTACGCGCTGCTGCCGGCGGCCACGGCGGCGGTGAGCCAGGGACGGCTCGACGTGGTCGTGGTGCACGTCCTCGCGCCGGTGGTGTTCGCCGGGGTGATGTCGGTGCTGCGGGGTGGCGCGGGCGCGGCGTGGCTGCCGGTGGCGTCGGGCACGGCGTTGGCGGTGGCGGCGGTGGGGGCGTTCTCGCCGCTGGTGCACGGGCTGGTGGCGGTGGCGGCGCTGGTCGGGTTCGTGGTGGTGCCGGGGCGGCCCGGCGACGGGCGGCGGCGGGTGGCGTCGTTGTTCATGGTCGTGCTGCTGCCGATGGCGTTGCTGCTGCCGTGGCCCGCGGTGGTGTTGCAGCACCCGTCCGTGGTGCTGCACGGGGTGGGCGCGTTCGTGGCGTCGCCGCACGTGGGGCTGGTGGACCTGCTGTCGCTGCGGCCGGGCGGGACGGGCGCGGTGCCGTTCGTCGGGTTCGCGGTGGTCGCGTTCGCGGTGTTCGCGCTGGTGCTGCGGCCGTCGCGGTCGATGTGGGCGGGGCTCGCGGTGGTGGTGCTCGGCGGGCTCTCGGTGATCGTGCTGCGGACCGTGCCGGTCCGGCCGCTGCCGGGCGGCGACGCGACGCACGGCTGGACCGGCGGGCCGCTGGTGCTGGTCGGGTGGGGCCTGCTGTGGGTGGTGCTGGCGGCGTTCCGGCGGGACGCGGTCCCGGTGCCGTGGCGGCGGGTGGTGTCGGTGCTCGGGGTCGTGTCGGTGCTGGGGCTGGCCGCGGCGGGGTTCGCCGGGCTGCGGTCGGGCGCGTTGACGGCGGACGCGGCCCGGTTGCCGGAGACGGTGGCGCAGGAGCTGCCGCGGACCGGGCGGTCGGTGCTGGTGCTGGGCGCGCCGACGCGGTTGGTCGCCGGGCGGCTGCCCGCGTTCGGGGACGACGACTACGTGCCGGTGGCGACGGCGACCGCCCGGTTGGAGCGGTGGACGCGCGACCTGACCGGCGGGTCGCCGTCGGCGGCGCGGGTCGCGTTGGCGCAGGCGGCGGCGTCCGGCGTGGCGTTCGTCGTGGTGCCGGACCTGCGGGCGGCGCAGCGGCTGCGGGACGCGGTGGGCGACCTGGTGGCCGTGGCGCCGTCGATGTCGGACGGGCGGCCGGTGCTGCGGGTGCAGTTGGCGGCGGGCAACGCCGTGCTGCTGTCGCCGGAGCTGGCGCGGCGGGCGCGGACCGGCGGCGACCCGCCCGTGGAGCTGGGCGCGCCCGGCATCGCCCCGGTCGAGGCCGCGCCGCCGGAGGTGGCCGTGCGGGTGTCGGAGGGGCCCGAGGGGCGGTTGCTCGTGCTGGCGGCGGAGGAGGAGCCGGGCTGGCGGGCGTGGGTGGACGGCCGTGAGGTGACGCTCGTGCGGGCCTGGGGTCACCTGGTGGGCGTGACCGTGCCGACGACGGCCTCGGAGGTGCGCGTGGAGGTCTCCTCGACCCTGCGCGAACTGCTCCTGATGGTCCAGGCGGCCGCGGCCCTCTTCACCGTGCTGACCGCCATCCCCTCCCGCCGCCGCCCCGAGCGTTGAACTCACGGGTCCCGAACGTAGGACTCACCTGACCTGAACGTAGGACTCACGCGCGAGTCCTACGTTCGGAACGCGAGTGTCCTACGTTCGGAACACCCGAGTTGAGCGTTCGGGTCACTCGCCGTCGATCACGTCCGGGTCCAGGCCCAGGTAGTTGGCCACCTGCTCCACCAGCACGTCGTGCACCAGGTCGGACAGGTCCGCGCCGTCCTTCGCCCGCGCCTCCAGCGGCCGGCGGTACAGCACGATGCGGGCCCGCCGGTCCGTGCCCGCCGGCACCAGCCGCGCCAGCGGCACGTTGCCGTCCTCGACCACGTCGCCGTCGTCGCCCTGGACGTCCGGCACGTCGTCCACGGCCACGTCGAGCTGCGTCAACTCCGTCCGCCACCGCGCCTCGATCGGCTCCAGCGCCTCCAGCACCAGCGCGTCGAACCGCTCCGCCCGGCTGCGCGCCGCCGGCAGCGTGGCCGGGTAGAGCGGGCCGCGCAACCCCCGCCCGTGCCGGTCGCGGTTGCGCCGCCGCGGAGCGCCCTGACGCCGTGAACCCCGAGCCATCACCACGAGGTAGAGGGTAGTTGCACCGCGACCGCCGCCGTACGCCCGTCCCCGCCGCGGACGTCCGCGACCAGGCAACTCGCCGATCCGCGGCGCCACCTCCAACGCCGCGCCGGAGGTAATCCAACACACGCCGCGCGGGACGCGATATCGTCCCCGCCGTGCGGAGCGTGAGACGGTGCTCGCGAACCGGGTGCGCGAACCCGGCAGTCGCCACGCTCACGTACGCCTATGCGGACTCCACCGCCGTCGTGGGACCCCTGGCGACGTACTCCGAACCGCACTCCTACGACCTCTGCGAGGAGCACGCCCTGCGCCTCACCGCGCCGCGCGGCTGGGAGGTCGTCCGGCACCAGGGCGAGTTCCGGGCCCCCGAGCCGACCGTGGACGACCTGACGGCGCTGGCCGAGGCCGTCCGGGAGGCGGGCCGCGCCACCCCGCCGGTCGAGCTGCCGGAGCTGCCCGCGGGCACCGTCCGGCGTGGCCACCTGCGGGTTCTGCCCGATCCCAACGAGGACTGAACGCAGACTCAGCGACCGGGCACGACGCCCCCGCGCGCGCCGGTAGGCTTCCCAGGGCAGTGTCAAGAGCCAACTTGGGAGTGTGGCCGTGCGCGATCTGTCCGGCATCGTCAAGGCTTACGACATCCGCGGTGTCGTCGGTGAGCAGCTCGACGCCGACGTCGTCCGTGACTTCGGCGCCGCCTTCGCCCGCCTGGTCGGCGGCCCCGCCGTGGTGATCGGGCACGACATGCGCGACTCGTCGCCCGGTCTCGCGGCGGCCTTCGCCGAGGGCGTCACCGCGCAGGGCGTCGACGTGGTCAGCATCGGCCTGGCCAGCACCGACATGCTGTACTTCGCCTCCGGCAAGCTCGACCTGCCCGGCGCGATGTTCACCGCGAGCCACAACCCGGCCAAGTACAACGGCATCAAGCTGTGCCGCCCGGGCGCCGCGCCGGTCGGCCAGGACAGCGGCCTGGCGCAGATCCGCGAGGACGCCGAGCAGGGCGTGCCGGACGCCGAGGGCGTGGCCAAGGGCAAGGTCACCGAGCAGGACATGCTCACCGAGTACGCCGCCTACCTGCGGGAACTGGTCGACCTGAGCGGCAGCCGGCCGTTGAAGGTCGTGGTGGACGCGGGCAACGGCATGGGCGGGCACACCGTGCCGAAGGTGTTCGAGGGCCTGCCGATCGAGATCGTCCCGATGTACTTCGAGCTGGACGGCAACTTCCCCAACCACGAGGCCAACCCGCTGGACCCGGCCAACATCGTGGACCTGCAGGAACGGGTCCGCCGGGAGGGCGCGGACGCGGGCGTGGCGTTCGACGGCGACGCCGACCGCTGCTTCGTCGTGGACGAGCGGGGCGAGCCGGTGTCCCCGTCGGCCATCACCGCCCTGGTCGCCGTGCGCGAGCTGGCCAAGGACCCCGGCGGCACGATCATCCACAACCTGATCACCTCGCACGCCGTGCCGGAGATCGTCCGCGAGCACGGCGGCGTGCCGGTGCGCACCCGCGTCGGCCACTCCTTCATCAAGGAGGAGATGGCCAAGACGGGGGCCATCTTCGGCGGCGAGCACTCCGCCCACTACTACTTCCGCGACTTCTGGCGTGCCGACACGGGCATGCTGGCCGCGCTGCACGTGCTGGCCGCGCTCGGTGAGCAGGACGGCACGCTGTCCGCCCTGACCAGCGACTACTCGCGTTACGCGGCGTCGGGCGAGATCAACTCCACGGTGGCCGACCAGCAGGGCAGGCTGGCCGCGATCAAGGCCGAGTTCGGCGGCCGCGAGGGCGTCGAGCTCGACGAGCTGGACGGCCTCACGGTGAACCTGCCGGACGGCTCCTGGTTCAACCTCCGTGCCTCCAACACCGAGCCGCTGCTCCGGCTCAACGTCGAAGCCGCCGACGCGGCCTCGGTCGCCGCGTTGCGCGACGAGGTCCTGGCGATCGTGAGGGGATGAGCGCCGTGGCAGTCCAACTGGACGCGCAGTTGCTGGAGATCCTGGCCTGCCCGTGCCCCGAGCACGCCCCGCTGCGGGTCGGCACCCCCGCCGACCCGCTGGCGGACTACCTGACCTGTACCTCGTGCGGCCGGTCGTTCCCGGTCCGGGACGGCATCCCGGTGCTGCTGCTGGACGAGGCTGTCGAGCCGACGGCCGGGTGAGTTCGGGTGCTTGACGACAGCCTGCTCGACGACCAGTCCCGGCTCATCGACGCCGACCGGGAAGGGCTGCTGCGCGCCGCCGCACGGGCGGGCGCGCAGGTCCGGGCGACCGCGGAGGCGGCCGCCGAACTCGGCGTCGAGCGGGTGTTCCAGGACCGCCCGCGGGCGTTGGTGCTGGTCACGCGGCCCGGCGTCGGCGGCGCGATCGCCGGGGTGGTGACCGCGCTGCTCGGGCCGCGCTGCCCGGTGCCGGTCGTGGTGGCCGACGAGGTGCCGACGTGGGTGGGCGCGCTGGACGTGGTCCTCGCGCACACCGAGGACCCGGGCGACGTGCGGATGGCCGAGGCGGTGGACCGGGTGGCCCGGCGCGGCGCGCGCGTGCTGCTGACCGCCGAGCCGGACGGCCCGGTGGCCGCGTCGGCCGCGCAGCACGCGCTGCTCATCCCGCCGCGGGTGCCGGTGCCGCAGGGCTTCGGCTTCGCCCGCGGGTTCGCCGCGTGGGTCGTGGCGCTGAACGCGCTGGGCCTGCTCGACGTGGACGTGCAGGCGGTCGCGGACGAGCTGGACCGCGAGGCGGAGCGCTGCCACCCGGTGCACGAGCCGTTCGTCAACCCGGCGAAGACGCTGGCGTTGCGGGTGGCGGAGCGCACCCCGCTGCTGTGGGGCCTGGACGACCTGGCCACGGCGGTGGCCGCGCACGGCGCGGGCGTGCTCGCGACCTACGCGGGCGTGGTGAGCGACGTGGCCGGCTATCCTCAGGCCCTGACCCGGTCGGTGCTGCACCGCCGGGCGGTGCACGGCACGTCGGGCGCGGACCTGTTCGCCGACCCGGACGACGAGCACGACGGCCTGGTCCGCGTGCTGCTGGTGGCCGTGCGCCGGGGCCCGCAGGCCGAGTTCGCCCGGCGGGTCGCGATGGAGACCTTGTCCGGGGCCGACGTGCTCGAACCGGCCGAGGAGGTCGGCGGCGGCGAGGCCGTGTGCGCCGCGCTGCTCGCCTTGCGGTTCGAGCTGGCCGCGCTGTACCTGGGGCTGGCGGCGGGCACGCTGGGCGGACCCGGGCTGTACGCGCCGGCCGTGTGAGGGGATGACTGTGGACCTGCTGCACAACGCGGTGCGGGCGTACGCGTGGGGATCGCGCACGGCCATCGCCGAGCTGCTCGGCAAGGAGGTGCCGACCCCCCACCCCGAGGCCGAGCTGTGGATGGGCGCGCACCCCGGCGACCCGTCGCGGCTCGTCGGGCCGGACGGCGAGGCGCGGTCCCTGCTCGACCTCCTCGCCGACGACCCGGAGGGCCAGCTCGGCGCCCGGCACGCCGACCGCTGGGGCAGCAGGCTGCCGTTCCTGCTCAAGGTGCTGGCCGCGGACGAGCCGCTGAGCCTGCAGGCGCACCCGTCGGCCGAGCAGGCCGCGAACGGGTTCGCCGCCGAGGACGCGGCGGGCGTGCCGATCGACTCGCCGATCCGCAACTACAAGGACCCGTCCGCGAAGCCGGAGCTGATCTGCGCGTTGACCGAGTTCCACGCGCTGGCCGGGTTCCGCGACCCCGCCCGCACGGTGGCGCTGCTGCGGTCGCTGGACGCGCCGGACTTCGCCCCGTACGCCGAGCTGCTGGCCGCCCAGCCGGACGGCAACGGCCTGCGCGCCCTGTTCACCACCCTCATCACGCTGCCGCAGACGGCGCTGGACATGCTGCTGCCGCAGGTGCTGGACGCGTGCGTGCTGCACGTGAAGGAGCACGGCGAGTTCGACCTGGAGTGCCGCACGGTCCTGGAGCTGGGCGAGGCGTACCCCGGCGACGCGGGCGTGCTGGCCGCGCTGCTGCTCAACCGGCTGGTGCTCCAGCCGGGCGAGGCGATCTACCTGCCCGCCGGCAACCTGCACGCCTACCTGCACGGCACGGGCGTGGAGATCCTCGCGAACTCCGACAACGTGCTGCGGTGCGGGTTGACGCCCAAGCACGTGGACGTGCCGGAGCTGATGCGCGTGCTGGACTTCCGGTGCGGCGACATGCCCGTGCAGACGGGGGAGGAGACCTCGCCCGGCCTGTGGGCGTACCGGACGCCGTGCCCGGAGTTCGAGCTGTCCCGGATCGAGGTCGGGCCGGGCACGCGGGTCCGGGTGGACCACAGCGGTCCGCAGATCCTGCTCTGCACGCGGGGCCGGGCGCGGCTGTCGACCGGCGACGAGGTGCTGGAGCTGAACCGGGGCCAGTCCGTGTGGTTGCCCGCGAGCGATCCGGCCGCGATGATCACCGCCGAGGTTGACACCCAGCTTTTCCGGGCAACCCCCGGCGTTGAGTAGGGTCACACCGACAATTCGGACCTGGGCGCTGAGGGAGCAACCGTGTCAGCAGGGGGCGGGACCAAGGCGATCATCGCCGCGCTGGTGGCCAACGCCGGGATCGCCGCGGCGAAGTTCGTGGGCTTCCTGATCACCGGATCGTCGTCCATGCTGGCCGAGTCGGTGCACTCGGTCGCGGACACGTCCAACCAGGGCTTGCTGCTCCTGGGGCAGAAGACGTCGCGTCGCAAGGCGACCTTGAACCACCCGTTCGGGTTCGGCCGCGACCGGTACTTCTACTCGTTCGTGGTGGCGTTGCTGCTGTTCAGCCTCGGTTCGGTGTTCGCCCTGTACGAGGGCATCCACAAGCTGGAGGCGCACGAGGAGCTGAGCAGCCCGATCGTCGCGGTGATCATCCTGGTGGTCGCGATCGGCCTGGAGTCCTACAGCTTCCGCACCGCGATCGTGGAGTCGAAGGCGATCAAGGGCGACGCGACCTGGTGGCAGTTCATCCGGCAGTCGAAGGTGCCGGAGCTGCCGGTCGTGCTGCTGGAGGACGCGGGCGCGCTGTTCGGCCTGGTGCTGGCGCTGATGGGGGTCGGGCTGTCGACGCTGACCGGCGACCCGGTGTGGGACGCCATCGGCACGATCTGCATCGGCGCGCTGCTGGGCGTGATCGCGATCGTCCTGATCATCGAGATGAAGTCGCTGCTGATCGGCGAGGGCGCGGCGCCCGCCGAGCTGGACGTGATCGTGGACGAGCTGGCGGCGGGCAAGGTGCAGCGCGTCATCCACATCAAGACGCAGTACATCGGGCCGGACGAGCTGCTGGTGGCGGCGAAGATCGCGCTGAACCCGGGGCTGTCGGTGACCGAGGTGGCGGAGGCCATCGACGCCGCCGAGCTGCGCGTGCGGAACAAGGTGCCGGCGGCCCGGCTGATCTACCTGGAGCCGGACCTGGACCGGTCGCTGGCCAAGTCGTAGCCCTTCGGCGAGCAACCGCTCGCCGTTCGGCGCCTTCCCCTCGTGGGCGAGGGCGACGAGCCGCTGCGCGCAGTGCTCGTCGCCCCTCCGCGTCCGGTCGGCGGCGGCGGCGCGTTCGCCGTGGGTGTCGAGCAGGTGGTTCTGGCTTTCGTCGAGCCACAGGACGGTGCCGGGCTCGACGCCGTTCGCCAGCACGTGCAGCAGGTCCTCGGCCGTGCGGGGGTAGAGCAGCGGCCACGTGACCGGCTCGGCGGTGACCGCCTCGTACAGCGCGCGGGTCTTGCCCGTGGACGACTCGCCGGTCAGCACCACCATCGCGGTGCGCTTCGCCGCGAGCACCGCGGCCGGCTCCCGGTCGTGCTCGCGCGGCAGGTACGCCGGCAGGTCCGGGAGGCCCGCGCCGCCGACGGCGACCGCCCGGTGCACGTCCAGGTCGAACGGGTGCCACCCGGTGATCGGCCGGGACGGCGAGGGGGCGGCGTGCCGCGCGTGCACGTGCACGCCGCCCACGATCGACCCGGCCTGGACGACCGCGGTCGCCTCGCCGGACATCTCGATGCGCACCGGGTCGGGCACGCGCCCGACGCTACGGAATCTCGTCCCGCTCCACCACGGGCACGGCGGTGCCGCCCCGGCGGCCGAGCAGCGAGTGCCGCCGGCTGTAGGCGAAGTACACGACCACGCCCAGTGCCATCCACACCAGGAACCGGACCCAGGTCAGCGCGGTCAGGTTCAGCATCAGCCACAGGCAGGCGAGGATCGCGAGCACCGGCACCACGGGCACGAACGGCACGCGGAAGCCGCGCGGCAGGTCCGGGCGGGTCTTGCGCAGCACCAGCACGCCCGCCGACACCAGGATGAACGCGAACAGCGTGCCGACGTTCACCATCTCCTCCAGCTTGCCCGCCGGGAAGAAGCCCGCCGCGAGCGCGACCAGCACGCCGATGACGATCGTGATCCGGAACGGGGTGCCGTGCTTGCCGGTGCGGGCCAGGCCGCGCGGCAGCAGGCCGTCGCGGGACATCGCGAACAGCACCCGCGACTGGCCCAGCATCAGCACCATCACGACCGTGGTGAGGCCGGCCAGCGCGCCGATCGAGATCACCGTGGCCGCCCAGTCCACGCCGTTGGCCGAGAACGCCGTCGCGAGCGTCGCCCGCGTGCCGTCCGGCTGCGTCTTCAGCTGGTCGTACGGCAGCATGCCGGTCACCACCAGCGACACCGCCACGTACAGCACCGTGACGATGGCCAGCGACCCGAGGATGCCGCGCGGCACGGCGCGCTGCGGGTTGCGGGTCTCCTCGGCGGTCGTCGCGACCACGTCGAACCCGATGAACGCGAAGAACACCAGCGACGCGGCGGCCAGCAGCCCCAGCACCCCGTAGGTGCTGCCCTCGGAGCCGGTGAGCAGGGAGAACAGCGACTGCTCCAACCCGTGCCCGGTGGTGCCGCCGGACTCGGCGGGCGGGATGTACGGGCTGTAGTTCGCCGCCTTGACGTACCCGATCCCGAGCACGATGACCAGCAGCACGACGGCCACCTTCACCGCCGTGATCACCGCGCTGACCCGCGACGACAGCTTGGTGCCGAGCACCAGCAGCACGGTCAGCACCCCGATCAGCAGCAGCGACCCCCAGTCCACGTCGACGCCGCCGACCGAGGCGGTGGTCTTCACCGACACGCCGAGCTGGCCCAGCACCGTCTGGAGGTACAGCGACCAGCCCTTGGCCACCGCCGCCGCGCCGACCGCGAACTCCAGCACCAGGTCCCAGCCGATGATCCAGGCCATGAACTCGCCGAAGGTCGCGTACGAGAACGTGTACGCGCTGCCCGCCACCGGCACGGTGGAGGCGAACTCCGCGTAGCACAGCGCGGCGAGCGCGCAGGCCACCGCCGCCAGCACGAACGCCAGCGACACCGACGGCCCCGCGAGGTTGCCCGCCGTGGACGCGGTGAGGGTGAAGATGCCGGCGCCGATCACCACGGCGACGCCGAACACCGTCAGGTCCCACGCGGTGAGGTCCCGGCGCAGTCTGGTGTCCGGCTCGTCGGTGTCCGCGATCGACTGCTCGATCGTCTTGGTGCGCCACAGCCCGTTGCCTGGCACGCTCGCCTCCTGTGGTGGTGGCCGCTGGTCCGCGGACGGCCCGTCCGACTGGTCCGTTCAGCCTAGAGGTGGGCGCCGACATCCGGCGGCGCCGGTAGTTTCGCCGCCATGACGGTGCTCTGCCTCGACATCGGCTCGACGTGGACCAAGGGCGCCCTCGTGTCGGAGGACGGGGAGTTGCTGGGCACCGCGCAGCACCCGACCACCCCGCCCGAGGTGCTCCGAGGTATTGACGCGGTCACGGGTGCGCTAAACCCCTCGGGGGGCACGTTGGCGTGCTCGTCGGCGGGCGGCGGCCTGCGGCTCGCGGTCGTGGGGCAGGAACGGCTGGTCAGCGCCGAAGCCGGGTACCGGGTGGCGTTGTCGGCGGGCGCGAAGGTGGTGCACGTCTCGGCCGGCCCGCTGGACGGCGCGGGCGTCCGGGCGCTGCGCGCGGCCGCGCCGGACCTGGTGCTGCTGGTCGGCGGCACGGACGGCGGCGACGCGTCGGTGCTGCTGCACAACGCCCGCCGGCTCGGCGCGAACCGCCTCGCCTGCCCGATCGTGCTCGCGGGCAACGTCGAGGCCCAGCCGGAGGCGGCCGGGCTGCTGGCGGGCCGGACCGTGGTGCGGACCGCGAACGTGCTGCCGGACGTGGGCGAACTCGCGCCGGGCCCGGCCCGCGCGGCGATCCGCGAGGTGTTCCTGGAGCACGTGATCGGGGGCAAGGGCCTGTCCCGCGGCCGCCGGTTCCGCGGGCTCGTCCGCGCGGTCACGCCGGACGCGGTGCTGGCCGGCGTGTCGCGGCTGGCCCGGCAGGACCGGGAGGGCGCGGTGCTCGTGGTGGACGTCGGCGGCGCGACCACCGACGTCTACTCGGCCGTGTCCACTGTGGATGGCCCGGAGCGGGTGGTCGCGCTGCCGCCGGACCGCCGCACCGTCGAGGGCGACCTGGGCCTGCGCTGGTCCGCGCCCGGCGTGGTGGCCGAGGCGGTCGCGGAGAAGCTGGTCGACAAGGCCGAGGCCGCCGTGCTGGAGGAGGAGGCCGCCGCCCGCGCCGCCGACGTGACCTGGCTGCCCGACGACCCGGCGGTGGACCGGCGGCTGGCCGCGCTCGCCGCCGTGCTGGCCGTCCGCCGCCACCTCAGGCTGGTCGACGGCCGGCTGGGGCCGAAGGGCGCGGGCCTGCTGGTGCTGTCCGGCGGCGTGTTCCGGCACGCCGAGTCCACCGCGGACGTCGAGCGGGTGCTGCGCGCCGACCCCGTGCTGCGCCCGTTCCTGCGCACCGCCGCCGTCGCGGTCGACCGCGACTACGTGCTCGCCCCGGCCGGCCTGCTCGCCGGCGCGGGCCGCACGGCCGCGGCCGACCGCCTGCTCACGTCCATTCCGGGGAGCTGACCGGCGCCTGCCGCGCGGTGGGCAGCACGGGCGCGGGCGGCGTCACGCCCTCCAGCCCGGCCGCGATCGCGATCGCCCGGTCCCACTCGGGGTCGGAGGTGTAGTCCGCGTGCCGGTTCACGCCCGGCGCCCACCGCCGACCCGGGAACGGCCCGCGCTGCGGGTCCGGCAGCCAGTGGTCGCCGCCGAGCACCAGCGCGCCCGTCGGGCCCCGCGACGCGGGCGGCAGCGCCCCCGACGTGCCGTCGGCCCGGAAGCCCGCGCCCAGCAGCATCCCGTCGAACACCTGCCGGTTCCACGTCGTCACCGCGCCGCCCAGCGGGTCCGTGCCGCGGCACAGCGCGCGCCACCGCCCGGACAGGCCCCCGGCCAGCTTCGCCAACGAGTCGTGCGGCACCACCGCCGGGAACGCCCGCGGGTACGCCCACTGGAGCTGCGACCCCGCCGTGACCAGGCCCAGGCGTTCCGCGTCGTGCGGGGGCAGCTCCTCCAGCAGCCGCGCCGCCGCCACGGCCGCGAGCAGGCTGCCCTGGCTGTGCCCGGCCAGCACGACCCGCGTGCCGGGGTCGGCCAGGTGCTCCCGCACCCGCGCCACCAGCTCGGGCACGACCTTCAACGCGTAGCACGGCGGCACCACGGGGTGCGCCTCGCGCGGCCAGAACGCGGCCAGGTCCGCCAGCACGCCGACCTGCCTGGCCTTGTCCGGCCGCCGCGCGGCGAGGTACACCGCGCGCAGCAGCGACAGCGCCAGCACGGCCAGCACGAGCACGCCGAACGCGACGACCGGCCGCGCCCACGCGGGCGGGTCGACCTCGCGCAGCCGCAGCACCGCCGCGGGGGCCGCACCGACCGCCGGCACCGACGACATGACCAGCACGACGTGGTGGCTGTGCCGGCGCTGCCACCGCGCCCACCACCACGCCCGCGCGGCGCGCTTCGCGTCCCGGCCGCGCCCGGCGTGCAGCAGGGCCGCTTCGCGCGCCCACTCCTTCTCCCGCCGCAGCGAACTCCACCGCACCATCCCGGTGGTGGCCGCCATCGCCGCCCCGGCCAGGAACCCCAGCACCCCGGCCACGCCCCACAGCAGCGCGATGTAGTCGTACCCGCGCGGCAGCACGCCGTGCCCGAGCACGCGCTGCGCGGCCAGCGCCACGCCCGCGCCGAACCCGCCGCCCAGCAGCGCGGACACCGCCACCACCGGCGCGGCCATCCAGCCGCCCGCCCACGGCCGCAGGTCCCGCGGCTGCGCCGACCACGTGCGCCGGGCCAGCAGCGCGGCCGGCGCCAGCAGCACCGCGATCAGCACGCACACCAGCGCCAGCAGCGCCGCCACCATCTGCACGGCCAGGTCCGCACCGGGCAGCTCCGGCGGCAACCGGACCAGCAACGCGGCCGTGACCAGCAACGACAGCCACGCGACGAGGTGCAGCACGCGTCGCGGCCCGCGGCCCAGCGCCGCCCGCAGCCACCGGCCGCACCGGTGCGGCGCGCCGCCCGTCGGGTCGTCCAGCAGCATCGCGCCCAGCGCCGCGACCGCGACCAGCGCGATCCCGAGCACCCGGCACGCCGCGATCGCCACGCCGTGCGCGCCCGGCGCGAGCAGCGGCCCCGCCGGACCGCCCAGCGCGACCACCACGGCCGTGCCCAGGGCCGCGACCACGTGCAGCACCCGCAGCGCGGGCGTGTCCGGGTCGGTGGCCACGTGCGCGCCGGGCAGCCCGGACCCCGGCGCGCCGGCCGCGGGCACCTCCTTGCGCTCGATCCGCCAGTCCACACTGGACATGCGGTGCAGCACCAGCACGGCCAGCGCGATCGGCCCGAGGCCCACCGCGGCGCGCACCCACGGCGTGGTGCCCAGCCACGACGGGCCGCTCCACCGGCACGCCGTGCCCGGCGCGAGGCACTGCGCGGCGACCAGGTCGAGGCTGATCACCTCCAGTTGGGCGATCAGCAGCACGGTCAGCAGCAGCGCCGCCAACCGGAGCAACGCGCGCAGCCCGATGCCGAGCAGGTGCGCGGGCGTCGACCCGGCCGGGGTGGGCGGCAGCATCCAGTGGGCGACGTTGGCCAGCGAGAACGGGAACAGCAGCGCCCACGTCGCCTTGGCCCAGCCGCCCGAGGTCATCCGGCCCCACACGTAGCCCTCGACGACCCGCGGCACCGGGCGGCCCGCGGCCTGGAGCACCGGGCCGGGCGCCGGTCTGCGGAGCCGGTCGGCCGGGCGGACCAGGCGGCCGAGCCCGTCGCCCGCCACGTCCACCGCCGCCACCGCGTCGACCAACGACTGCGGGGTCGTGCCCTGCACGCCGTGCACCCGCAGTTCGACCACCCGTGTGTCGGGGCCGGGAATCAGCACCAATCCTCCCGCGAACCTGGTGTCAGCTTCGCCATACTGGTCCATCGGTGCGCAGTTGCCGCCGACCTCCGTGGCCCGGCGTGGCGGGCGGTAGTGTCGGTTCGTCCTACCCGAGATGGAGGAGCACGCGATGACCGCCGAGAGGCTCCAGACCCGCAACGGCATCGACTTCGCCGTGGCGGACCTCTCCCTGGCCGAGTTCGGCCGCAAGGAGATCCGGCTGGCCGAGCACGAGATGCCCGGCCT